>NZ_JBANEM010000024.1:0-60698 GCF_040187805.1 Comamonas sp. wu1-DMT | reverse complement strand
TCGGTTCACAGAGTTGGGCTGTCCGCAGACGGCGGCTGTGGCGTAGCCACGCCTGGGGTTGGGGAAGTCTGGCCTGGGGCTGATTTATGCAACAGCGCCGGTTCCAGCTACAACAACATCAAACGTCGATATTCCCCGCGCGCAACGCGTTGTCTTCGATGAAGTTGCGGCGCGGTTCGACCTCGTCGCCCATGAGCATGGTGAAGACGCGGTCGGCTTCAATGGCGTCGCCGATCTTGACCTGCAGCAGGCTGCGGACGTTGGGGTCCATCGTGGTTTCCCAGAGCTGCTCGGGGTTCATTTCACCCAGACCCTTGTAGCGCTGGCGACCCGTGGTGCGCTCGGCTTCGGAGATCAGCCAGGCCATGGCCTGACGGAAGTCGCCGACCTTTTCGGTCTTGGCCTTCTCGCCTTCGCCGCGCGTGACCTTGGCGCCTTCGCCCAGCAGGCCGACGAAGTTCTGCGCTTCGTCGGACAGGGCGGCGTAGTCATGGCTGCGCACGAACTCCTGGGTCAGGATGGAGCTCTTGATATTGCCGTGGTGATGGCGGCTGATGCGCAGGATGGGGTGCTCGCTGTTGGGGTCGATCTCGGCCGTCACATCGGCGGGCACGCCGGTGGTGGTCAGCTCGCGCAGCTTGGCTTCAAGAATCGGGGCGCACTCCTGGGCTTCCTCGATGGTGTCGAGCTTGATCTGCACGCCGTCGGCAATGGCGCGCAGGGCTTCGGCATCCATGAAGTTGGACAGGCGCTCGATGACGGTTTCGGCGGCCAGGTGCATGTTGGCCAGCTTGGCCAGCTCTTCGCCTTCGACGGTGCGCGGATTGTCGCCGCCGGTGTTCACGCTGGCATGGTTCAGCGCGATCTTGAGCAGGTATTTGTTGAGGGCCGGGCCGTCTTTGAGGTAGAGCTCTTCCTTGCCGTTCTTGACCTTGTACAGCGGCGGCTGGGCGATGTAGATATGGCCGCGCTCGACCAGATCGGGCATCTGGCGGTAGAAGAAGGTCAGCAGCAGAGTTCGGATGTGGGCGCCGTCCACGTCCGCGTCGGTCATGATGATGATGCGGTGGTAGCGCAGCTTGTCGGGGTTGTAGTCGTCGCTGCTGCTCTTGCCCGAGTCTTCGCTGACCTTGCCGATGCCGGTGCCCAGGGCCGTGATCAGGGTGATGATTTCCTGGCTGGACAGCAGCTTTTCGTAGCGGGCCTTTTCCACGTTCAGGATCTTGCCGCGCAGCGGCAGGATGGCCTGGAACTTGCGATCGCGACCCTGCTTGGCGGAGCCGCCGGCGGAGTCACCCTCGACGATGTAGATTTCGCACAGCGCAGGATCTTTTTCCTGGCAGTCGGCCAGCTTGCCGGGCAGGCCCATGCCGTCTAGCACGCCCTTGCGGCGCGTCATTTCGCGGGCCTTGCGCGCGGCTTCACGGGCACGCGCGGCCTCAATGATCTTGCCGCAGAGGATCTTGGCGTCGTTGGGGTTTTCTTCGAGGAAGTCGGTCAGGCTCTTGGCCACGATGTCTTCCACGGGCGCGCGCACTTCCGAGCTGACCAGCTTGTCCTTGGTCTGGCTGGAGAACTTGGGCTCGGGCACCTTGACGCTGAGCACGGCGCACAGGCCTTCGCGCATGTCGTCGCCGGAGACTTCGACCTTGGCCTTCTTGGCCATTTCGTTGTCGGCGATGTATTTGCCGATCACGCGGGTCATGGCCGCGCGCAGGCCGGTCAGGTGGGTGCCGCCGTCACGCTGGGGAATGTTGTTGGTGAAGCACAGCACCTGCTCGGCATAGCTGTCGTTCCACTGCATGGACACTTCGACACCGATTTCGGTGCCGGGAATGCCGCCATAGGTTTCCGCAGGGCGCGAGCCGTTGGCATGGAAGGTGGTGGGGTGCAGAACCTTCTTGGTGCCGTTGATGAACTGCACAAAGCCCTTGACGCCGCCGGCGCCCGAGAAGTCGTCTTCCTTGCCGTCGCGCTCGTCCTTCAAGCGGATGCGCACGCCGTTGTTCAGGAAGGACAGCTCGCGCAGGCGCTTGGCCAGAATCTCGTAGCGGAACTCGAAGTTCTCCTTGAAGATTTCCTGGTCGGGCAGAAAGTGCACCTTGGTGCCGCGCTTGTCGCTGGCACCGACCACGCGCATGGGCGAGACTTCGGCGCCGTCCACGACTTCGATCAAACGGTTCTGCACAAAGCCGCGCGAGAAGTCGATCTCGTGGCGTCGGCCGTCGCGGCTGACGGTGAGCTTGAGCCAGACGGACAGCGCGTTCACGCAGGACACGCCCACGCCGTGCAGGCCGCCCGAGACCTTGTAGCTGTTCTGGTTGAACTTGCCGCCGGCGTGCAGCTCGGTCAGCGCGATTTCGGCAGCCGAGCGCTTGGGCTCGTGCTTGTCGTCCATCTTCACGCCGGTGGGAATGCCGCGGCCGTTGTCGATGACGGACAGCGAGCCGTCGGCATGGATGGTGACCAGAATGTCGTCGCAGTAGCCGGCCAGGGCTTCGTCGATGGAGTTGTCCACGACCTCGAAGACCAGGTGGTGCAGACCGGTGCCGTCCGAGGTGTCACCGATGTACATGCCTGGGCGCTTGCGCACGGCTTCCAGGCCTTCCAGGATCTGGATTGCGCCTTCGCCATAGCCGCCTGCATCTGCGGCGGTCTGGGTGTCTGGCTTGTTCTCTTCGGTCATGAAATTACCTTGCTGCTACAAGGTCAGGAGCTGTTGGCGCCTGACCTGCATAACTTTCAAATGAATACTTGCCTGAAATCATTACAGGACGAGCGGTAGCTGCTCCTGTTATTTCAGGCAATGAAATGGCTGGCTGCGTTCGGTCCACTCAGATGCGCATGGGCATCACGACGTACTTGAAGCTTTCGTTCTCGGGGATGGTGACCAGCGCCGAGCTGTTGCCGTCCTGCAGATCGATCTTGACCATGTCCTGGCTCATATTGGTGAGCACATCGATCAGGTAGGTCACGTTGAAGCCGATCTCGATGGTGTCGCCACCGTAGTCGATGTCGAGTTCGTCCATGGCCTCTTCCTGCTCGGCGTTGTTGGACGCCACGCGCAGCGTGCCGGGCTCGACCGACAGGCGCACGCCCTTGAACTTGTCGCTGGTCATGATGGCCGTGCGCTGCAGCGATGCCAGCAGCGGGGCGCGGCCCAGGGTCACGCTGTTGGTGTGGTTGCGTGGGATGACGCGGTTGTAGTCGGGGAACTTGCCCTCGACCAGCTTGGTCACGAACTCCATGCCGCCAAAGGTGAACTTGGCCTGGTTGTTGGCGAACTGCATCTCGATGACGGGCTGGTTCTCGCCGCTGGCGTCCGACAGCAGGCGCTGCAGCTCCAGCACGGTCTTGCGCGGCAGAATCACTTCCTGCTTGATGGGCACTTCCACATCCAGCGTGGCGCTGGCCCAGGCCAGGCGGTGGCCGTCGGTGGCCACCAGGCTCAGGGTGTTGCCTTCGGCGACGAACAGAATGCCGTTCAGGTAGTAGCGGATGTCCTGCACGGCCATGGCAAAGGAGACCTGGCCCAGCAGGTCCTTGAGCACCTTCTGCGGCACGCTGAAGGCGGGGCCGAAGGCGGCCGATTCCTGCACCAGCGGGAAGTCTTCGGCGGGTAGGGTCTGCAGCGTGAAGCGGCTCTTGCCGCCTTTCAGAATCATCTTGGACTGCTGCGTCTCCAGGCTCACGGTCTGGTCGCCGGGCATGGTCTTCAGGATGTCGATCAGCTTGCGGGCACCGATGGTGGTGGTGAAGTCGCCAGCGTCGCCGCCCAGCTCGGCCGTGGTGCGGATCTGGATTTCCAGATCGCTGGTTGTCAGCTGCAGTGCATTGCCGGTCTTCTTGATCAGCACATTGGCCAGAATGGGCAGCGTGTGGCGGCGCTCGACAATGCCGGCCACCGATTGCAGGACCGCGAGAACTTTGTCTTGTGTGGCTTTCAGGACGATCATGTCAACCTCAGTGATTTAAGTGCGCATTTGTTTTGACGCGGCGGCATCCGCAGGGCAGGGCGGACGCTCCCTCATGCCGCGTGAATTCCCCATTTTGCCCTGTGTGAGTGACATTCATGGGGGAGTTTTCATCAACCCTTGAGCGTTTGTTCCAGCACATGCAGCTGCTGGTTCAACTCGGTGTTGGTCTGGCGCTCGCCCGCAATCTTGCGTACGGCGTGCAGCACCGTGGTGTGGTCCCGGCCGCCAAACAGCTCGCCGATCTCGGGCAGGCTTTTTTGCGTCAGCTCCTTGGCCAGGTACATGGCAATCTGGCGCGGCCGGGCAATGCTGGCCGGGCGCTTCTTGCTGTACATGTCGGCCACCTTGATCTTGTAGTAGTCAGCCACCGTCTTCTGGATGTTTTCCACAGAAATCTGGCGGTTCTGAATACTGAGCAGATCGCGCAGCGCCTCGCGGGCCAGCTGGATCGACACTTCCTTCTGGTTGAAGCGCGAATAGGCCAGGATCTTGCGCAGCGCGCCTTCGAGCTCACGCACGTTGGAGCGCACGTTCTTGGCCACGAAGAAGGCAACTTCCTCGGGCATGTCGGCGTTCTCGGCGCGGGCCTTGTTGATCAGAATCGCCACGCGCATTTCCAGCTCGGGCGGCTCGATGGCCACCGTCAGGCCGGAGTCGAAGCGCGAGACCAGGCGCTCGTGAATATTGGCCAGACCCTTGGGGTAGGTGTCGGACGTCATCACGATATGGCTCTTCTTGGCCAGCAGGGCCTCGAAGGCATTGAAGAACTCTTCCTGCGTACGGTCCTTGTTGGCGAAGAACTGCACATCGTCGATCAGCAGCAGGTCGAGCGAGTGGTAGCGTTCCTTGAACTCGTCGAAGGTGCGGCGCTGGTAGGCCTTGACCACATCCGAGACGAACTGCTCGGCGTGGATGTAGAGAATCTTGGCGTCGGGCTTGTCCTTAAGCAGCTGGTTACCCACAGCATGCACCAGGTGGGTCTTACCGAGACCGACACCGCCGTAGATGAACAGCGGGTTGTAGAGATGACCAGGCGAGCCTGCCACATGCATGGCGGCCGAGCGCGCCATGCGGTTGGCCGTACCTTCGACCAGCGTCTCGAAGGTGAGGGCCGGGTTCAATCGGGTGCGGAAAACCGGTGCGCTGGCCTCTTCGCTGGTGACGGTGGGCACAGCGACATTGTGCGTCTGAGGCGCAGCCTGCTGTGTCGACGACGGAGGGCGCACATAAGTACGGACAACGCTTTCCCGCTGAGCAAGTGCCAACTCAAGAGTGACGGGTTGGCCGTAGAGCGACTCCAGCATGGCCGAGATGCGGCCCGCATACTGGGCACGGATCCAGTCCAGCTTGAAGCGGTTGGCCACATAGACGGTGACCTTGGAAAAATCTTCTGCAACGAGTGCCGTCAGCGGCTTGATCCAGGTGTTGAATTGCTGCTCTGGCAGCTCCTGACCCAGTTGCTCAACGCAGACCTGCCACAGGGCCTGGCCTGCATCATTGGTTGGTTCCTCTGTCATTGTCAAAAGTCTAATTGTGGATAGGAGGAACAGTTGCGGGGTTGGTATTGTAGCTTTTGCGGAAGTTATCCACAAAATATCAGAAGGCTGTCCCCGACTCCGGTGCGTTATAGGCTGCACATCCTAATAGATTGGCCGCCTGCTGTTTGTAAAGAATCTCTGGGCTGCGCAGGTGCTTGACGGGATACCCCGTGAGTCCTTAGCAAATTCAAGGGTCATTGCATCAAAGGCGCAACGCTGTGATAATCCCCGGTTTCCCTGAATGTGTTCAGGGTGATATGAGCCGGGCGCCTTTTTTGTGCGCGCGCGCCCAGTTGCTTTAGCGCTGTGGCGGGTGCTTTGTTCCGTTTGTTGCCTTCTGGTCCGATGACATGCACGGCATGTGAAAAAATATCGGGTTTGGCGGTGACAGTGTGCGGCGCAAAACCGGAATGGTCGGGCGCAGACATGGCGCCTTGCCGACGCAAATACTGAACCTTCTCAAGGAACCAACATGAAACGTACTTACCAACCTTCCAAGATCCGCCGCGCCCGTACCCACGGTTTCCTGGTCCGCATGAAGACCAAGGGTGGCCGTGCCGTGATCAACGCACGTCGCGCCAAGGGCCGCAAGCGTCTGGCCGTCTAAGGCCGGCGTTGGCTAGCGGTCTGCTCATTCGCTGCGCTGAAGGCCTCTGAACGGAGGCTCTCCTATGCAAAGGCTGAAAACGCGTCCGCAATTCCAGGCCACCATGTCCGCGGGCACGATTGCCCGTACCCCGCACTTCGCCCTGCATCGCATGGAGCTGGTGGCCGAGGTTCCCGACATGGTTGCCAACCCCAGGACAGGGCCCGGATCGAACGATCCGCAGGCCCTGTTTGGCATTGGTGCCGTGCGCAAGCAGGCCTGGCTGGGTGCCATGGTGCCCAAGCGCTGGGCACGCCGCTCGGTCACGCGCCACACCATCAAGCGCCAGATCTACGCGGTGTCCTCGGATTACGAGGATGCCCTGCTGTGTGCTTCCTATGTGGTGCGCCTGCGCTCGGGGTTTGACCGTAAGCAATTCGTCAGTGCAACTTCGGATCAGCTCAAGGCCGCGGTCCGCAAGGAACTGCAACAGCTTTTTGCGACCGGGGCGCGCCGCCTGACGCAGGCCCGTCAGGCCGCCGAGGCGGAGGTGGATTTGAAGAAGAATTCACCTCAAGCCATTGATGGTAAAGCGCAAGAAGCTACTGATTTGATAGCGAATCAGCCGGAGAACCAGCCATGATGCAGCGACAGCTCATGGCTGTAGTGCGTGGCTACAGGCTGCTGCTCAGTCCCTGGCTGGGCTCGGCCTGTCGCTTCGAGCCGACCTGCTCGGCCTATTCCCTTCAAGCGCTGGAGCAACACGGCGCTGCGGTAGGCTCTTATCTGACGGTGCGCCGGCTGGCGCGTTGTCATCCGTGGTGTGACGGAGGGCATGATCCCGTGCCACAGCAAAAGCCCAGGCTGTTTTCCTTTCTGGACGATGCCTCGGACTCTTCCGCGACCACCCAACCTTCCTCACCTAAGAAGTCTTCATGAACGATATTCGCCGCACCATACTGTGGGTGATATTTGGCTTTTCCATGGTTTTGCTCTGGGACAAGTGGCAAATCCATAACGGCAAAAAGCCCACCTTCTTCCCATCGCCGCAGACGGTCAGTGCGCCTGCTGCGGCTGATGTCAAGCCTGCTGACGTCAGCGTGCCCCAGCCCGCAGCAGCAGCTTCTGCCGGCGATGTGCCCGGTGCCGCCAATGCCGCGGCTCAGCCCGCAGCAGCCGTGACGCCCCGTCAGGACGTGATCGTGGGCAGCGATGTGATGCGTCTGACCTTCGACAGCGAAGGCGGCACGCTGAAAGCTTCCGAGCTGCTCAAGTACTCCGACACCGTGGATGACAAGAAGCTCATGCAGGTGTTCGAGGAAAACGCCAAGCGTGTGTATCTGGGTCAGACCGGCCTGATCGGTGGCAACTTCCCCACGCACAAGACTCCCATGACCGTGATGCCCGGCGAGCGCGAGCTCAAGGACGGTCAGGACAGCGTGCAAGTGCGCTTCGAGTCGGCCGACCAGGGTGGCGTGAAGCTGGTCAAGACCTTCACGCTCAAGCGCGGCTCCTATGCCGTCGATGTGCAGCACGATGTGGTCAACACCGGCTCTGCCGCCGTGAACCCCCAGCTGTACATGCAGCTGGTGCGCGACGGCAACAAGCCCGAGCATGAGTCCACGTTCTACTCCACCTTCACCGGCCCGGCCGTCTATACCGAAGCCAAGAAGTACCACAAGGTCGAGTTCAAGGACATCGAGAACGGCAAGGCCGAAGTCGACAAGGCATCCTCCAATGGCTATGTGGCCATGGTGCAGCACTACTTCGCCAGCGCCTGGCTGCTGGCCGACGGCATCCAGCGTGACAACTTCGTGCGCAAGGTGGGTGACAACCTCTACGCCGTGGGCATGATCACGCCCGTGGGCACCGTGGAGCCCGGCCAGACCAAGACTGTGAGCTCGCGCCTGTTCTCCGGCCCTCAGGTCGAGCCCATGCTGGAAAAGCTCTCGCCCGGTCTGGAACTGGTCAAGGACTATGGCTGGTTGACGATTCTGGCCAAGCCGCTGTACTGGCTGCTGTCCGAGCTGCACAAGTTCATCGGCAACTGGGGCTGGTCCATCGTGGCCCTGGTGGTGCTGCTGAAGATTGCCTTCTACTGGCTCAACGCCAAGGCTTACTCCTCGATGGCCAAGATGAAGGCCATCAACCCCCGCATTCAGGAAATGCGCGAGCGTCTGAAGGACAAGCCCCAGCAGATGCAGCAGGAGATGATGCGCATCTACCGCGAGGAGAAGGTCAACCCCATGGGCGGCTGCCTGCCCATCGTCATTCAGATCCCTGTCTTCATGGCTCTGTACTGGGTGCTGCAATCCAGCGTGGAAATTCGCAACGCGCCCTGGATTGGCTGGATTCATGACCTTTCGGTGCCGGATCCCTTCTTCATCCTGCCGCTGCTGATGACTCTGTCCTCGCTGCTGCAGACCGCCCTGAATCCCGCTCCTCCTGACCCCATGCAGGCCAAGATGATGTGGATCATGCCGCTGATGTTCAGCGTGATGTTCTTCTTCTTCCCCTCGGGTCTGGTGCTGTACTGGCTGACGAACAACATTCTGTCGATCACTCAGCAGTGGATCATCAACAAGCGCATGGGCGTGCCGCCTCAGTTCAACCTGCCGAAGTTCGGCAAGGCTGCCGAAGGCAAGTAAGCACGGCGCCAGCGCCAACAAAAACGCCACCTGAAAAGGTGGCGTTTTTTTATGAGACGAATAAGGGCAGATTTCGTTGGTTGCCAACGATGTTGATGCGCCGTCTGATCAAAGATCTATGCAGGCCAATACAGTCGCTTTAGTGGAATGAGGCGCTTGGTCTCGGCATCGGTGGCATCGTAGTGCTCGATTAATGCACGGACTACATGCTCTAGTGTCCACATCGCCAATGGGATGGAGGCACGATCTGCTTCGTACAGTGCATCCTTGGTAAAGCCGCCTGTGCTTACATACAGACCCCGGTCATCCTTGTGTCGGCCACCGAGGAAGCTGCGGATATCCTGGCTACCCATCTGCTCCTTGCGGTGCTTGACCTCAACGACGATGCGAGGGTGTTCAAAGCCAAAACCATCGGGCGATGCAACAATGTCTTTGCCCCGGTCTGCTCCATCTGGCGACACCTGTGTCTTGTAGCCCATGGCTCGCAGGATGCCTGCGACGACCTCTTGCATCTCTTTCCAGCTCAGATTGACGATGAGGTCCTTGATCTGCTCTCGCGCACGTTCCTCAATGCCACTCAGTGGGTCAATTGTTTCTTCTTCTACTTCGTATGCCTGTATTGGGGCTGGCTTGCCCTTTAGTGCGGCTTGTATTTCGTTTGCTGCGCTGGACGGGACTTCAAACAGAGTCAGGGTTGAGCCCAGGCTGTTTTTTGTACTGGCGCTAAGACTGTCGCGTGCGAGTTCTTGCATTTGCCACTGAACCTTGCGCACCAAAGACAAGCCCTGCTCGGCCGATTCTGGGCGGTGCTCGGATGGCCCCATAACTTTGCCGATCGAGTAGAGGCGGTTGGCTGGTGAGTAAGTAATGATCCAGTCGCCGTCTTGGATTTCATTGACGAAACGCCAGACCTGCGAAGCGCCCGATATCACGCTGCCTTGCTTGGACTGCGGCTCCATGGATTGAAAGAGTGCAATTAACTGCTTTCGGTCAACTCCAGGCTTGGCATGTGGCGCCAACTGACTCCAGCCGACGGCGACCACGCCTTGCTCTCGGAAAGCATCGTACAGACTGCCGCCTTCGCCTCGTACCATCCACATCCGTGCCATAAAAGTCCTTTTTGAGTGGGTGTCGGTCCACTATTTCTGCTGACGGAACACCACAGTTATTTGCCAATGCAGAAGCTGGAGAAGATCACCCCCAGCAGGTCGTCGGAGCTGAATTCGCCGGTAATAGAGTTCAGCGACAGCTGGGCTAGGCGCAGCTCCTCGGCCAGCAGGTCCAGATGGGCGGATTGAGCGGCCAGCTGCTCGTCGGCCATCTCCAGATGGGCATCCACGGCCTGCAGGGCTTCCACATGGCGGGCGCGGGCCAGGTACAGGCCTTCGGGGGCGGATTGCCAGCCCGCCACTTCCAGCAGGCGCTTGCGCAGCGCATCCAGGCCATCGCCGGTACGGGCCGACAAGGCGATCTGCTCGGCATTGAGCTGGGCGGTGTGGCGGGACTGCACGTCGGCAGCCGCCATATCGGTCTTGTTCCAGACATGGATGACCGGTACCTGCGCGGGCAGCTTGTCCTGCAGGGTGTGGGCGATATCGGCATCGGCTGCCGCATAGTCGGCCTGTTCCACGCGGGTCAGGTCGTGCAGGAAGAGCACGGCATCGGCCGCTGCAATCTCGTCCCAGGCGCGTGCAATGCCGATGCGCTCCACCTCGTCATCGCTGTCACGCAGGCCTGCGGTGTCGATCACATGCAGGGGCACGCCCTCGATCTGAATCGTCTGCTGCACCTTGTCGCGCGTGGTTCCGGCAATCGGGGTGACGATGGCCAGCTCGGCCCCCGCCAGTGCGTTGAGCAGCGAGCTTTTGCCCGCATTGGGCTGGCCGGCAATCACCACCTTGATGCCTTCGCGCAGCAGCGCGCCCTGATGGGCGCGTGCCAGCACGGCAGTGACCTGGTGGCGCAGGCGCTCCAGCTGGCCAAAGGCATCGGCCTTCTGCAGAAAGTCGATTTCCTCCTCGGGGAAGTCCAGTGTGGCCTCCACCAGCATGCGCAGATGCACCAGGGCATCGCGCAGCACATGGATTTCCTGCGAGAAGGCACCCGACAGCGAACGGCTGGCACTGCGCGCGGCCGCTTCGGTGCTGGCATCGATGAGGTCGGCAATCGCCTCGGCCTGGGCCAGGTCGATCTTGTCGTTGAGAAAAGCACGCTCGGTGAACTCGCCGGGCTGGGCCAGGCGCAGCCCAGTCAACACCGGCTTGCCGTCTTCATTGGCGCTCTGTGCTGCTTCCAGACAGCGTGCCAGCAGCAGCTGCAGCACCACGGGGCCGCCATGGGCCTGCAGCTCCAGCACATCCTCGCCCGTGTAGCTGTGCGGGCCGGGAAAGTAGATGGCCAGGCCATGGTCTATGGGCGAGCCGCCCGCGTCCCTGAAAGGCAGATAAGTCGCTTCGCGCGGTTTCAGCTCCTTGCCGCAAAGCGTCCGTACCAGCGCAGCAATGCCTTTGCCGGAGACCCGAACAATGCCCACGGCACCACGCCCCGGAGCGGTGGCAATGGCGGCAATCGGGTCGTTGTGGCGGGGAAGCATGGGCGGACTTTCGGTCGAGAAGAGAAACCGCGAATCATAGCCCTGCGGGTCAAGTCCTAGGAAATCAGTGGTGAGCGCTGCTTGGGCGGCTATTTAACAAAAGAAGTATTTCATACAATCGTCACAAATCTGTCACGAAATATGAATATATCTTCCTTTGCAATGAGGCTGGGCTCTCTAATCGCCTGGATATTGCTTTTTTCACCTCCGTTTCTCATTCGCTCATATGGAAAAGAGGTGGGCTACACGCTGTTGGCCGCGCTGTTCTTCTATCCTTTGGCGCTGTCCCGAAAGTCTCTGGCGATCTGTATTCCACTGCTGATGTTTATCGGCGCTGCGAATATTTTTCATGCCCAGTTTTTGGGAAACATGATCGATGAGTTTTCCATTGCCACGCTGCTGCGCACCGAAGCTCATGAGGCTGCCGAGTTCCTGAGCTCTATCAATCGCCAGATGATTCTTGTCGTGCTGTGCTGGCTGGTGGCAAGTTTCGGATGTGGCTACTTTCTCTTTAAAAACTGCAAGGCTGGAGCAGCTCCATTTCAGAAATGGGAGAAAAGAATACTGCTGGGCATAGGATTGCTCTGGACCAGCTTTTTTGCCTTTGGCATGACTCAGCAGTTCACCGTCAATGACTATGTGCATAAACTGCGTCATATCTACCCCATGCATATGGCCAAGGCAGCAGTGCGTTATGGCGATCTGGAAAAAGAGGTTTTCTATCAGCCGACACTGCCAGCCAGGCCAAGTGCATCTCAGGCGAACACCTTGGTGGTGATTATTGGTGAGAGCGCCAGCAGCCATCGCTGGTCGCTATTGGGCTATCAGGAAGACGATACCAATCAGTCACTGAGACAGGTTTCCGGTTTGCGTACCTACAAGGTCATGGCTCATGGCTTCAATACCGCAAAGGCGCTGCCCTATATTTTGACGGGGCAGTCTGCTTTCGACAGCCAGAAAAATGCCTCGCCTTCGTTCCTGGATTTGGCTCGGCATGCTGGCTACAAGACCTTTGTCTTTTCGAACTCCAGATTCAATGACAAGAGCGAGGATATGTACTCGCAGATATTGCGTCGCTCTGCGGATGTCTATGCCAAGGTGGGCAATGGGGCACATGACGAAGTGATGACGACTTGGCTGGAGAAGTCGCTGGCGGATGACGCGTCACATAAGCTGGTGGTTCTTCATACCTACGGCAGTCATCCCGATATCTCCCAGCGCTACCCGCGTTCCCGCTATGAGGGCGCAGATGCATACGATAACTCGATTCGCTATACCTCGGACCTGCTGGCCGACTGGATTCGCATGGTGGATGAGGCGTCTGACGCGCCAAGCGCGCTGCTTTACGTGTCTGATCATGGCCTTGGAGTTCCTCCTTGTGTGGACAGCCCTCGCCAGAGCAATGATCAGTCAGTGCTGGAGGTGCCGCTGGCATATTGGGCGAATGAGGCAATGAGGGGTCTGCAAAGGAGTGAAGAGGTGGCGATCTCTGAAAGTCCTATGGCACACAGCACGACTCTGGCGCCCGAGATATTGATTGCAGCTCAGGGATACGAAGCCAGCACGGCGATGCCTCATTTGCAGGACAGCCGGAAGCTGCATTTCGATGGCGTGCCTTATGCCGAGCTCTATCGCGACGATGCCTGCACGCCCTGAGGTGCAAAATCTCCATGTGTTATGCATTGTTCGCATAATGTTATGATTTTGTTTGCATTGTTATTGAACAGTCATGGCTGTTTGACCTTAAACGCCGAGCTGCACCCCCTCTTTTTTTGATAGCACTCGGCCTACAATCCAAAATCCGATTTCATCGTCCGCAGGAGCGCAGGGGCCGGGCTGTGTGCCCATAGAGAGTCCTTACTGCGGATGACTTACTTTGCGAGCTGGAGACCGCTGATGTCCGACACCAAGCCCATTACCTCGATTGATAAACGTGCGTTGCTGCGTCAGGCGGCACTGGAGTATCACGAGTTCCCCAAGCCCGGCAAGGTGGCCATCACGGCAACCAAGCCCATGGCCAATCAGCATGATCTGGCCCTGGCCTACTCGCCCGGCGTGGCTGCGCCCTGCGAGGAAATCGTCAAGGACCCCGCTGCGGCTTTCAAATACACCAGCCGCGGCAATCTCGTGGGCGTGATCTCCAACGGCACGGCAGTGCTGGGCCTGGGCGACATCGGTGCGCTGGCCTCCAAGCCCGTGATGGAGGGCAAGGGCGTACTGTTCAAGAAGTTCGCCGGCGTCGATGTGTTCGATATCGAGATCGACGAGAAGGATCCGCAAAAGCTGGTCGACGTGATTGCTGCGCTGGAGCCCACCTTCGGCGCCATCAACCTCGAAGACATCAAGGCGCCCGAGTGCTTCTTCGTGGAGCGCGAGCTGCGCAAGCGCATGAACATTCCCGTCTTCCACGACGACCAGCACGGCACGGCCATCACCGTGGCAGCGGCCATGGTCAACGCGCTCAAGGTCGCGGGCAAGAAGATCGAAGAGGTCAAGCTGGTGGCTTCGGGCGCCGGCGCCGCGGCTCTGGCCTGCCTGAACCTGCTGCTGGAAGTGGGCCTGAAGCGTGAGAACGTGTTCGTGACCGACATCGCCGGCGTGGTCTACGAGGGCCGTACCGAGCTGATGGATCCGGACAAGGCGCTGTTTGCCCAGAAGACCGAGCTGCGCACGCTGGGTGAGGTGATTGAGGGCGCCGACGCCTTCCTGGGCCTGTCCGCCGGCAACGTGCTCAAGCAGGACATGGTCAAGAAGATGGCGGCCAGGCCCATCATCTTCGCGCTGGCCAACCCCAACCCGGAAATCATTCCTGAAGATGTGAAGGCGGTGCGCGACGACGCCATCATCGCCACGGGCCGCACGGACTACCCCAACCAGGTCAACAACGTCCTGTGCTTCCCCTACATCTTCCGTGGTGCGCTGGACTGCGGTGCGACCACCATCACCACCTCGATGGAGATCGCCTGCGTGCATGCGATTGCCGCGCTGGCCCAGGCCGAGCAGTCCGAAGAAGTGGCAGCGGCCTATGTGGGCGAGGTGCTGAGCTTCGGCCCCGAGTACCTGATTCCCAAGCCCTTCGATCCGCGCCTGATGCTGATCGTGGCGCCCGCCGTGGCCCAGGCTGCGGCCGAAGCCGGTGTGGCCAAGCGCCCCATCCAGGACATGGATGCCTATCGCGAGCACCTGAAGACCTTTGTCTACGCCTCCGGCACCATGATGAAGCCCATCGTGCATGCCGCCAAGAAGGCCACCAAGAAGCGCGTGGCCTATGCTGAGGGCGAGGAAGAGCGCATCCTGCGCGCGGCCCAGATCGTGGTGGACGAACGCATTGCCCGCCCGACACTGATCGGCCGTCCCGCCATCATTGCCCAGCGCATCGAGAAGTTCGGCCTGCGCATGAAGGAAGGCGCCGACTACGACGTGGTCAACGTCGAGCATGACGAGCGCTACCGCGACTTCTGGCAGAGCTATCACCGCATGACGGAGCGCAAGGGCATCACCGCGCCCATCGCCAAGATCGAAATGCGCCGCCGCCTGACGCTGATCGGCTCCATGCTGCTGCACAAGGGCGAGGTTGACGGCCTGATCTGCGGCACCTGGAACAACACCAATGTGCACCTGAACTATATCGATCAGGTCATCGGCAAGCGCAGCGGCGTGGCCACCTATGCCTGCATGAACGGCCTGCTGCTGCCCGAGCGCCAGGTGTTCCTGGTGGACACCCACGTCAACTACGACCCCACGGCCGAGCAACTGGCCGAGATCACCATCATGGCCGCCGAGGAAATGATGCGCTTCGGCATCAAGCCCAAGGCTGCGCTGCTGAGCCACTCCAACTTCGGCTCCAGCAACCAGCCCAGCGCCGTCAAGATGCGCCAGACCCTGGAGCTGCTGCGCGAGCAGGCGCCCTGGCTGGAAGTGGATGGCGAAATGCACGGCGATGTGGCCCTGGACGGCAAGGCCCGCGCCAAGCTCATGCCCAACAGCACGCTGCTGGGTGATGCCAACCTGCTGGTGTCGCCCAACATCGACGCCGCCAACATCAGCTACAACCTGCTCAAGCAGGCTGCCGGCGGCGGCATTGCGGTGGGCCCGGTGCTTCTGGGTGCGGCCAAGCCCGTGCATGTGCTGACGCCCAGCACCACGGTACGCCGTATCGTGAACATGACGGCGCTGACCGTGGCCGACGCCAACGTCAGCCGTTAATTACGCGGTAAAAACAAAAGCCCGCCGTGCATGGAGCACGGCGGGCTTTTCTGTGCCTGCGGCGGGGCTTACCAGGTGCGGCTGACGCCTGTGTCCACCGTGCCAAAGATTTCCACGCTGTTGGAGCCGCTGGAGCTGGAGGAGGCCGGCATGGTGCCGGAGCAGGCCGTCAGCGCCAGCGTGGCGGCTGCTGCGGCCAGGGTGAGCCATTTGCGCATCTGCATTTCCTTGTCCGCATCCACTGCGGCTTATGGCCCATGGTAGCGGGCCGAAGATACCCTGCCGTAACAGCTTGTTATGCCTGAAATTGGTATGAAACCAATTCAGGATAAGCATTGGCAGCTATCAAATTTGATCAGGTCTCCAGATACAGCTCGGCCAGCCGCTCGCGTGCAGCACCGTCTATACCCAGAACCAGGGTCAGATAGCGGTCCACGCTGCCATGCTGGGCGCGCACCACATCGACCGAGGCCATCAGGTAGGACGGCTGTACGCGCCACAGCGCATCCAGAGCCTCTTCGGACAGCTGGCCGTACATCTGGGCGGGGCGTCTGAAGTACTGATTGGTCAGCAGATAGTCTTCCATGATCTGCTCCTCGTCCACACCCAGCGCCGTCAGCAGCAGGGCAGCTGCCCAGCCAGTGCGGTCCTTGCCGGCCGTGCAGTGAAAGACCAGCGGCGCATCGCTGAGCTGCAGCAGCGCGAGGAACTGTGCAAAGCGATTGCCGTACACGTTCACAAAGCTGCGGTAGGTGTCATGCATCAGCTCCTCGGTATCGCGGCTGCTGAGGTTGCGGCCCTGCTCCATCATGGACTGGGCGCGCTGCACTACCGTGGGCTCGACGACCAGGGCATGGCGTTCGATCCTGGGCCAGTCATAGGAGAGATGCGCGCTTTCGCCTTCTCCGCGAAAGTCCGCGCTGCGGTGGATGCCCAGCTTTTGCAGCTGCTCCAGATCCTGCTGCGTCAGATGCGCCAGATGGGCGGAGCGGTACAGCTTGCCCCATTGCAGGCGGCGGCCGTCCAGGCCCCGATATCCGCCCAGATCACGGAAATTGGAGGCTCCCGAGAGGGAGACTTGGCGCGCTGGGCGCTCCGTCAGCAGGTCGTGGTTCAGTTGCATATCACTGCTTATAGCGGATTGCAAAGACCCGTCCATGTCATCCGTGTTACCCAGCTGCGGCGCATGCATCGTCGGCCCCGACGAAAAGCGCCGCCTGCCTCAGTGGCTGGTCGTGCTGCCGCGCAGCATGTGCTTGAGCAGCTTGCCGGTCGCGGTGCGTGGCAGCGCGTCACGGACTTCAAAGATGCGCGGAATCTTGTAGCGAGCCAGCCTGCTCTCCATGAACTGGCGCAGATCCTCATGGTCCGGCGTCTTGCCGGGCTTGAGGGTCAGCACTGCCACCACGGTCTCGCCCCATTCGGGATGAGGGCGGCCGATGACGGCCACGTCCTGCACATCGGGGTGGATCGAGAGCACGTCTTCCACTTCCTTGGAGTAGACGTTCTCACCGCCGGTGACGATCATGTCCTTGAGTCTGTCCACGATGTAGAGATAGCCGTCCTCGTCCACGCGCGCCAGGTCGCCGCTGCGATACCAGCCCTGGTCGTCCAGCACGGCGGCCGTTGCCTCGCGGTTGTCCAGATAGCCTTGCATCATGGCCGCAGAGCGCAGGCAGATCTCGCCCACTTCGCCGGGGCTGCACAGGCTGCCGTCCTGACGGCGGACTTCCAGTTCAACGCCGGGTATGGCGCAGCGACCTATGGAGCCTGCCTTGGCTACGGCTTCTTCGGGGTAGAGCACGGTGCCCAGAGGGCCCGATTCGGTCATGCCATAGACCTGCATGAAGCGGTCGCTGCGATAGAGCTGAGCCAGCTTGCGTGCCATGTCCGCGCCCAGAGGACCACCGCCGTAGGCCCACAATCGCATGGCGCTGAAGTCGTAGCTGGCCACATCGGGCACCACGGCCAGCGGAGCCAGAAAGGCAATCGGTGCGCCGAAGGTGAAGCTGATGCGTTCCTGCGCCAGCGTCTCCAGAAACTCCCTGGGCGCATATTCGCGCATCAGCACGGCGGTGCCGCCCATGAGCAAGGTGCCCAGGAACCAGTTGTTCAACGGCGACGAGTGCCAGATGGGCATGGCGATCAGCGTGCGCTCCGTGGGCGACAGCGAGGTGGCCGCCGCTGCACACAGGGCGGCATGGAAGACATTGGCATGGCTGTGCAGGCAGCCCTTGGGCTGGCCCGTGGTGCCGGAGGTGTAGAGAATCTCGGCCAGAGCGTGTGGCGCAGGTCGGCCATGCTCGTCGCCGCAGGGCGCAGCCTGCGCCAGCAGCTCATCGAAGAAGCCCACGCCTTCGGCGGCAGAAGCCGTGCTCAGCCAGCGCAGTTCTGCCTCCGGCTGCAGTTCGGCCTGTACCGTTGCGATCAGCGATGCGCGCGCTCCATCCACAATGCACAGCCGTGCGCCTGAGTGGCGCAGTATGTAGGCAACTTCCGGGGCCTGCAGCTTGTGGTTGATGGGCACGACGACCGCGCCCAGCCGCCAGGCGCCAAGCAGCGCAAACACAAAGCCCGGGGTGTTGAAGCACAGCAGACCTAGCTTGTCGCCCTGGCGCACGCCTTGCTCATAAAGCACGGTGGCGGCTCGGCGGCCGGCCTGCGCCAGCGCGGCATAGCTCCAGTCCTGACCGTCGGCGCGCAGCGCCAGTTTTTCGGGGCGCGTGCGTGCCTGCTGGTCGAGCAGGGAAATGAAATTCATCATTGCTGGCGTCCTCCTCAGCCAGTCCAGGCATTGCGCAGCAGGGCGGCCGGGTCGCTGCTGCCGCAGGCAACACCTGCCACCGGGCCCCAGTCCGGGTCGAAGCGGCTGCCGATGAAGGCCGAGGCACTGTCGCTGCCCGCATGCTGCAGCATCAGCGTGGCTTGCACCGTGGTGGCCAGGCGCTGGGTGAAGCGGCGAGCCTCGCGCTCCAGCTCCTGTGGGGGCAGGGTGACGGCCTCGCGCAGCTTGTCCACCTGCGCACGCAGCACGGCTTCCTCCGAACCGACTTCACGCAGATGGTCCAGCAGCAGATGGGCGTCGTCCGGGTTGCGGGCAATGGCGCGCAGCACATCCAGACACATGACGTTGCCCGACCCCTCCCAGATGGAGTTGACGGGTGCTTCGCGGAACAAGCGCCCCATGGGGCCGGTCTCCACATAGCCGTTGCCGCCGAAGACTTCCATGGCTTCGCCTGTGTAGCCCACGGCACGCTTGCAGTTCCAGAACTTGGCGGCAGGCGTGACGATGCGGCGCCAGGCCTGATCCAGGGCGTCTTCGGAGCCAAAGCGTGCTGCGAGATCCATGGCCAGCCAGGTGGCAGCTTCGGATTCCAATGCCATATCGGCCAGCAGGCCGGTCATCACCGGCTGCTCGGCCAGCGGCAGGCCGAAGGCATGGCGGTTGCGCGTGTAGTGCAGGGCCTGGACCAGGGCCTGGCGCATGAAGCCGGCACTGGACAGCGCACAGTCAAGGCGGGTGTAGGTGGCCATTTCGATGATGGTGGAAATGCCCCGGCCTTCCTGGCCTATGAGCACGCCCCAGGCGTTGTCGAACTCCACTTCGCTGCTGCTGTTGGAGCGGTTGCCCACCTTGTCCTTGAGGCGTTGGATGTGAATGGCGTTCTTGCTGCCGTCGGACCGCCAGCGTGGCACGAAAAAGCAGGTGGGGCCGCGCTCCTCGGTCTTGGCCAGCACCAGATGTCCGTCGCACATGGGGGCCGAGAAGAACCATTTGTGGCCGGTGATCAGGTATTCCTCGCCCCAGGGACCGCTGCTGCCCGATGGATTCAAGGCCACGGCACGCGTGGTGTTGCTGCGCACATCGCTGCCGCCCTGGCGCTCCGTCATGCCCATGCCCACGGTGATGGAACGCTTGCCCTCGGCGGGAATGTCGCGCGCGTCGTAATCGGTGGATTCCAGCAGCGGCCCCAGCACCGCATTGAGCTGCGGGTTGATGCGCACCAGCGGAATGCTGGCCTTGGTCATGGTCGTCGGGCAGGTCGAGCCGGATTCGATCTGGCTGTGCATGAACAGCGATGCGCCATAGGCGGCCCAGGCCGTTGGCCGCTGGTCGGTGAAGGGCAGGTTGGAGATGCCGTTGAGCCGTGCAATCGTCATCATCTGGTGCCATGCGGGGTGAAAGCGCACCTGGTCGATACGGTCGCCCGAGGGAGAATGCGTGTGCAACTCGGGCTCGAAGTGATTGGCTTCTTCTGCGGCGCGCAGCGTGGCTTCGGCGCCGTATTCTGCGCCCTGGCGTTGCAGCTCCGGGTCGCGCCACTGTGCGCCGCCGCGTGTCACGGCACGCTGCAGCACCGGGTCGCTGGTGTAGACGTTGTAGTCCTTGAGCTCCGGAGCCTGGTTATGGGGATGAATGCTGGTCATGATGTCTCCTTCTTGCTATGTGGCCCTGCCCGCAGCAGGGCGCAGGGCTTTGTGATTTCTATGTCATGCGCAACTGGCGGGCGGAGGCCGCGAGGGCAGGTTCAGGATGGCCGTTTCATCTTGCAACTGGTGTCCAGGCTGGCCGCCTGTGCGGAAACCGTGCTCACGGGCTTCCATCCCAGGCCCGTTCCTTCCTGGTCATGCACCACGGCCTTGCCGTCCACTTTTTCCCAGCTCAGCACATGGATGGGTTGCTGGGCCTGGTGGTCGCTCTTGCGCATTTCCACGGGGCCGTTGATACCCTCGAAGCGCATGCCCGACATCCTGGCCGCGACGGCGGCAGGTTCCACGGACTTGGCCTCGCGAATGGCCTGGGCCAGCATCAGCATGGCGTTGTGGCCCAGGCCGTTGATGAAGTCCTCGTTGAACTGGCGCTTGAAGCCCGACAGCAGCGGGTTGCTTGCCAGTGGCTCAGAGTTGGGGCTGAAGGCCGAGATCAGCTTGACCTTGCCTTGCCCTGCTGCCCCCATGGCGCTGGGCACGCCGAAGTTGTTGCCGTTGAGGGTATAGAAGTCCGTGCTCAAGCCAGCTTCGCGTGCGGCCCGCACGATCAGCGCCAGGTCTGCACCGAAGTCTGCGGTGATGACAGCATCGGCTCCGGATTGCTTGATCTTGGCGATATAGGGGGAGTAATCCTTGACCTGCCCGAGAGGGTGAAAGTCATCGCCCACGATCTTCAGGTCGGGGCGCTTGGCCGCCAGCATGCTGCGTGCGGCGCGCGAGACTTCCTGGCCGTAGGCATAGTTGGGGTTGAGCAGAAAGACCTGCTTCACCTGCTTTTGCCCGGCCAGATAGGAGGTCAGCGCGGCCACCTTCATGTCCGAATTCGCATCGGTGCGGAAGTGCCAGTAGCTGCACCTGGCATTGGTCATCTGCGGTGCCTGGGCCGCATAGTTCAGGTAGATGATTTCCTTGCCGGGGTTGCGGCTGTTGTGCTTTTCGATGGCTTCCTGCAGTGCCAGGCCCACGGCCGAGGAGCTGGCACCCTGCACCACATAACGGATGTTCTGTCCGATGATGGAGTTGAGCAGGCTCAGCGCCTCCTGTGCGGAGAGGCGGTTGTCGAAGGGCACGACCTCGAACTTCACGGCACCGGCCCAGCCTTGTTCGTTGGCAAGCTTGGCGCTGTACTGGAAGCTCTTGAGTATATTCAGGCCCAATCCCGCCATGGGGCCGCTCATGGTATCCAGCGAGGCAATCTTCACCACCGTGGCCGGCTGCGCATGAACGAGTGATGCGCAGGCCAGAGCCACTGCCGCCAGGGGAGTGGAAATACGAGGGTGCATGCTTGTCTCCGTCCTCTCATAAGAATTTTTTATTCACCAGGCCGCAATGCACAATGGCATCAAGGTACCTGTCAAAAATTCTAGGAAACCGTGCAAAAAAGGTGTTCGGATTTGGCCAGCATGAAACCACGCACTCCTTCGACCGCGACAGCAGGGCGTCGCCGCCCTTTGCAGTCCCGCGCGCGGCAGACGTTTCAGGCCCTTCAGGACGCCTTTGTTCGGCTTTTGCTTGAGCGCAGTTACGCGGAAATCACCGTGCGCGAGATCGTCCTGGTGGCGGGCACCGGGCTGGGCAGCTTCTACGAGTACTTCTCGGGCAAGGAAGATCTGGCCAAGGTCTGCCTGCATCTGCGCTCCAAGTCGCTGCTGCTGGGCATTCGCGGCGTGACCGGCAGTCATTCGGGCCAGCCGCTGATGCAGATTGCCGAGGCGGTGATCGAGTCACAGCTGCAGGCGCACCGCGAGCGGGCAGATGAATGGGGTGCCCACTATCTGCTGGAGCGCCACTACTCCACTTCCGAGGCCTACCGCAAGATGTTCGAACGCTGTGTGGATGCCTGGGCTGCAGCCATAGAGCAGGCCGTCGATCTGCCCCCGGACTACCCGGTGCGCGATGCTGCACGGGTGAGCCAGTGCATTCTGTACGGCCTGTTCAATCACAGCTATCTGGCCGCCGATGCACCGCCGGATCTGGACTTGCTGCGCCAGCGCGCCAACACGGCCATATCCGGTTATCTGAACGCCTTGCGCTGCGCTGCCTGAAATGAAAAAGACCGCCAGCGGCAAGCCGCGGCGGTCCTCGTTGGTCATTGCGGCAGGGCTGGCGATCAGCTCACATGCTTGCCCACAATGCCGGCCAGCTCGAACATGCTGATCTGCTCCTTGCCGAACACCGGCTTGAGCTTGGCGTCGGCGTTGATGGCACGCTTGTCCTTGGCGTCCTGCAGACCGTTGGCCTTGATGTAGTCCCAGAGCTTCTTGATCACGTCGGGGCGCGAGGTGGGTTCGCTGCCGATCACGGCGGCCAGGTCGGCGCTGGGCTTGAGCGTGGCGCTCACGGTGCGGGGCTTCTTCACCGCAGCGGTCTTGGTCGTCGCCTTGGTCACCGTCTTGGCGGCGGTCTTCTTGGCTGCCGTGCCTGTCTTCTTGGCGGCAGCTGTCGTGGTCTTGGCCGCCGCTGCGCCGGCAGTCTTGCGTGCCGGGTACTTGCCTTCGCGCTGCTCGAACTCGAAGTTCACCTTGCCCGCAGCACCATCCCAGACCAGGAAGGCCTTGAAGTTGCGGCGCGTGCGGTTGGAGACGAACTTCTCCAGCAGATCGGTCTTGCCGGTCTGCAGCAGCTTGCTCATCTGCTCGCGTTCGATGGGCTGCTGCAGGATGATCTGACCGCTCTTGAAGTCGCAGCTGGGCGTGGTCTGGGCCAGCGTGGGCACGGCCTTGGAGCAGACATAGTTGGCGCCATGCTCGAAGACGGGCGAGCCGCACTTGGGACAGGGGCCCAGGCTTTGCTGGTGGGCAAAGTCCACGATCTCGCCCGTGTCCTCGGAGTCCTTGTCGTCGCCGAAGTCGAATTCCAGCTTGAAGTTGCTGTTTTCCTCGTCACGCACGATGGCGACCTCGGCCACGAACGGCCAGCCGGCCTTGGAGCGGAAGCCTTCCAGCGGGCCGATGCGGCGTTCGCGCAGCAGCTGCTCGGCCTCGGCCGTCTCGAAGGTGCGGCCGGCTGGCGACTTGGTGAACGAGAAGCCGCAGCCTTCGCTGGCGCCATTGGCGCCCGTGCAGGCATAGCGGCGGTAGTTCTCCTTGACCACGCCGCCGCAGTTGGGGCAGGGCGTGGAGAGCGTCGCGTAGTCACCGGGAATGGTGTCGCGGTCGTATTCCTTGGCCTTCTTGACCAGCTTCTCGGTCATGGCCTGGATCTGCTGCATGAAGGCTTCGCGCGAGAGCTGGCCTTTTTCCATCTGCGACAGCTTGAATTCCCATTCGCCGGTCAGGTCGGCGCGGCACAGCTCCTCGACTTCCAGGCCGCGCAGCAGCGTCATCAGCTGGAAGGCCTTGGCCGTGGGGATCAGCTCGCGGCCTTCGCGCAGCATGTACTTTTCCGTCAGCAGGCCTTCGATGATGGCCGCGCGCGTGGCTGGCGTGCCCAGGCCTTTTTCCTGCATGGCTTCACGCAGCTCGTCGTCGTCGATCTGCTTGCCGGCGCTTTCCATGGCTCCCAGCAGCGTGGCTTCGGAGTAGCGTGCCGGCGGCTTGGTCTTGAGGCCCTTGACATCGGCGTGGTGGGTGCGCGGCTGCTCGCCGGGCTGCACGGCCACCAGGGGCTGGCCCTTGTCGCCTTCCTTGGCGTCCTCCACCTCGTTGGCGGCTTCCTTGCCGTAGATGGCCAGCCAGCCCGGCTTGACCAGCACCTTGCCCTCGGTCTTGAAGCTGTGCTGTTCCACCTTGCTGATGCGTGTGGTGACCTGGTATTCGGCGCTGGGGAAGAACACGGCCATGAAGCGGCGCACGACCAGGTCGTACAGCTTCTGTTCGGCTTCCGACAGGCCCGAAGGGGCCTGCGTGGTCGGGATGATGGCAAAGTGATCCGACACCTTGCTGTTGTCGAAGACGCGCTTGGTGGGGCGGATGTAGTTGTCGTTGATGGCCTGCTGGGCAAAGGGCGCCAGATGGCGCATGCCGCTGGTGGCCAGCATGTCGAAGGTCTGGCGTGCCACGGGCAGATAGTCCTCGGGCAGGGCGCGCGAGTCGGTACGTGGGTAGGTCAGGGCCTTGTGGCGTTCGTACAGGCTTTGCGCCAGCGCCAGCGTGGTCTTGGCCGAGAAGCCGAACTTGCCGTTGGCCTCGCGCTGCAGGCTGGTCAGGTCGAACAGCAGGGGCGAAGCCTGGGTGGTGGGCTTGCTTTCCTCGGTGACGGTGGCCGGCTTGCCCTGCACGGCGGCGGCAATCGCTTCGGCATCGGCCTTGTTCCACAGGCGGTCGGCCTTGGCCTCGGCATCGTCCGATTTCTTCCACTGCGGGTTGAACCACTTGCCCAGGTACTGGCCGGCCTGGGCGTCGAAAGTGCCGTGCACTTCCCAGTAGTCGCGGCTGACGAATTTGCGGATCTTTTCCTCGCGCTCCACCACCAGGGACAGGGTGGGCGTCTGCACGCGGCCCACGGTGGTCAGGAAGAAGCCGCCGTCGCGCGAGTTGAAGGCCGTCATGGCGCGCGTGCCGTTGATGCCCACCAGCCAGTCGGCTTCGGAGCGGCTGCGTGCGGCGCTGGCCAGACCCTGCATCTGGGCATCGCTGCGCAGATTGTTGAAGCCGTCGCGAATCGCCTGCGGCGTCATGGACTGCAGCCACAGGCGCTTGACGGGTTTGCCCAGGCCGCCCTTGGCGCCGCCCGCGTATTGCTCGATCAGGCGGAAGATCAGCTCACCCTCGCGGCCCGCGTCACAGGCGTTGATGAGTTCGGTCACATCCTTGCGCTTGGCCTGCTTGACCACGGCGTTCAGGCGGGTCTTGGTCTTGTCCACGGGCTTGAGGTCGAAGCGCGGGGGGATGACCGGCAGATTGGCAAAACTCCATTTGCCGCGCTTGACATCGAATTCTTCGGGCGCCTGAATCTCCACCAGGTGGCCGACCGCACTGGTCACCACATAGCTGTCGGATTCGAAGTAGTCATCGTGTTTTTCGAACTTGCCTGCCACCGGGGTCAGCGCACGGACGATGTCCTGTGCGACAGAAGGCTTCTCTGCAATCACCAGGGTTTTAGTCATTGTGTGTTCTCGTCGTCATTAACCACCTGAACCCGAATCGAAACTCAGGCTCATACAATTCGCTTCTCACGCGCGCGCATGCGCACATGTGTGCATATTCAAAGTATCAGAGAAAACATGCCCCGCACATCACTGGCCTCTTCAACGGGCCGACGCATCCAGACCCGGCGCTCCGGCGTTCATGGCAAAGGCGTTTTCGCCGCGCAGGATATTGCGGAAGGCGAAACCATTATTGAGTACGTGGGTGAAGTGATTGACTGGCAGGAAGCGCAGGACCGTCATCCGCATGACCCCAGCCAGCCCAATCACACTTTTTACTTTCAGGTCGACGATGAGCGGGTGATAGATGCCACGCACAAGGGCAATTCCTCGCGCTGGATCAACCACAGCTGCGCGCCCAACTGCTACACCGACGAGATCGACGGTCGCGTCTATATCGTGGCGCTGCGCAATATTGCAGCGGGCGAGGAACTGAACTACGACTATGGCCTGATGGTGGAGGAGCGCTATACGGCCAAGCTCAAGGCTGAATATGCCTGCTACTGCGGCGCTGCGAACTGCCGCGGCACCATGCTGGCGCCGAAAAGGGGCTGGAAACCGCCGATGCCTCACGGCACCCCCTGAGCGGCTTTGCCGCTTCCCCCTCTCTCGCGTTGCTTCGCAATGCGGGAGGGGGACGACGCCATCGCCGCGAGGCGGCTCTTGCTCGGCGTCTCTGAGTTGGAACATGCTTGTTCAAGGCGTGCTCGCTGCATAGAAATTTTGGATAAAGAAAATGACTCAGCCGATTCACTGGAATGCCGAAGCCTTGTGGGAAGCCATTGCACCGCAGTTGCCGGGCTTTACGGTCGAGGTGCTGCCGACCATCGACTCCTCAAATACCGAACTCATGCGCCGCGCGCGCGACGGGCTGACGGATCCGGTGCTGTTGATTGCCGAGCAGCAAACCCAGGGCCGAGGCCGCCTGGGCCGCAACTGGGTCAGCGGCGTCGGTGATTCGCTGATGTTCTCGCTGGGCCTGCCGCTGGCACCGCGCGACTGGTCGGGGCTGTCGCTGGCAGTGGGCGTGAGCGTGGCCGAGAGCCTGCAGCCCCAGCTTCCCGCAGCGGGGGCTGCGCCCAAGATCGGCATCAAATGGCCCAACGATCTGTGGCTGGAGGGCGACCGCAAGCTGGCCGGCATTCTGATCGAGACCGCCAGCTTTGTCGGCGGCCAGCAGCACGATATGACGGCACCGCGCTATGTGGTGATCGGTATCGGCATCAATGTGCGTCCCCGTCCCGGTGACGGCATGCGCACGGCCCCGGCCTGCCTGCAGGAGCTCGATGCCGCACTGGATGCGCCCACGGCCCTGGCCTGCATATTGCCCAATCTGGTGGCCGAGGTGCAGAGCTTTGCCCGGCATGGCTTTGCCCCGCTGATGCAGCGCTTTGCCCAGCGCGACCTGCTGGCCGGACGCGAGGTGAATCTGAGCGACGGCACTAGCGGCATGGCTCAGGGTGTGGCTGCCGATGGCGGCTTTCTGGTGCGTACAGCGACCGGCCTGCAAGCCGTGACCAGTTCTGAAATCAGCGTGCGTCCGGTTGGCAGCCCGCTGCAGGCTTGAAATGAAGCACCTCCTGAGGCGCTTTGCGCCTTCCTCCTCTCTCTACGCGCTGCGCGCTAGGGGAGAAGGACGCAGCCCTCGCTGCGGGGCGGCGGGGCCGCCCAGGCCCTTGCTCGGCTGCCCGCGAGCGGCTGCAGCCCATGGATAACTGATGTGAGAAACCTATGCTGAGAATCGTTTTCCTGCTCTTGCTGCTGGGCAACGCGGGTTACTACATGTGGAGCCACGGCTATCTGGCCGGCATGGGGCTGGCGCCGGAGTTGCAGTCCGAGCCGCAGCGCCTTCAGGAGCAGATCAGGCCGGATGCCCTGGTGCTGCAGCAGCCCGAAGCGGCGCAAGCTCCGGCTGTTGAACCGGCAAAGACTATGGAGCCCGAAGCGCCTGCGGTGGACGACAGCGCGCCGCCCGCAGCTCCCGAAAGCAAGTCGGATGGCAAGCCCGAAGCTGCAACCGTCGCGGCCAGGGAAACCAAGGACGCCAAGGACACAAAGGATGCCAAGACCGCCATTAAGGAGCCCGAGACCTGCTATCAGGCCAACGGCATCGAAGAGGCGCAGGCCGACAGCATCCGACGTGCGCTGGCGGGCAAGTCCAAGAGCGATTGGGAGCTGGTGGCCAGCCATCAGGGCGGGCGCTGGATGGTCTATATGGGCAAGTTCCCAGACGCCGAATTCATGGACCGCAAGCGCGGCGAGCTGCGTCTGATGAATATCGACTTCGACCGCGCCGGCGGCAGCTTCGAGCCCGGTCTGTCGCTGGGACGTTTTTCGACGGAAGAAGCCGCCCAGCGGCAACTGGCCACTTTCGCGCGCCAGGGCGTGCGCACCGCGCGCGTGGTGCAGGAGCGTCCCGATGTGACGACCTATGCGCTGCGTCTGCCCAAGGCCACGCCGACATTCCGCAACGAAGTGGCGGCGCTGGCTGGCAAGAATCTGGTGCCCAAGGCCTTGCAGGCCTGTGCCAAGTAATTTTCGTAGCTGCTATCGCAAGAAAGGCCTGCATTTGCAGGCCTTTTGTATTGGAAAACCAGTTGCGATAAGCGCAACCAGCTCCTGTTTTTAGTCCAAATGAATATTGGCGACGGCGGCCAGCTTCTTCATCTTGGCCACTTCGCTGGCGATCTGCTTGGTGAAGTCGGCGCTCGATGTGCCCGAGGGGTACAGGCCTTGAGCAGCCATGCGCTGCTTGACGGCGGGGTCCTTGAGTGCGGCAATGATGGCTTTTTGCACACGTTCCACTTGTGCGGCGGGCGTGTTCTTGGGGGCCACCAGGCCGAACCAGGAAGGCTCGTTCAGGTCGGGGTGACCGGCCTGCGCATAGGTCTGCACATCGGGCAGCACGTCCAGACGTTCATGCCAGGACACGGCCAGGGCGCGCACCTTGCCCGACTTGATGTGGGGCAGGGACGAGTTCACCTGATCGAAGTACACGGGAACCTGGTTGCCCAGCACGTCGTTGATGGCAGGAGCCGAGCCACGGTAGGGGATGTGGTGCATTTCGGTGCCCGTGCTCTTGAGGAACTGGGCGCCCCACATATGGCCGATGGTGCCGTTGCCGGGGGTGGCATAGGACACTTTGCCGGGGTTGGCCTTGAGGTAGGCCACAAACTCGGCAAAAGTCTTCACGGGAATCAGCTTGGGGTTGATCACCAGCACGCCGGGGGCCTTGACGATCTCGGTCACGCCCACGAAGTCGTTGATCGCGTCGTAAGGCAGCTTCTTGAACACGGCGGGGTTCACACCATGGGTGGACAGGGTGGCGATACCGAAGGTCACGCCATCGGTGGCGCGAGCCACTTCTGCCATGCCGATGGAGCCGCCGGCGCCGGCCTTGTTTTCAATCACCACGGCCTGGCCGCCCAGCAGCTTGATCAGCACGTCCTGCATATTGCGGGGCACCATGTCAGTGGGGCCGCCAGCGGGGAAGGGCACGACGATGCGCAGAGGACGCGATGTGTCCTGCGCCATGCTCATGCCGGAGAAAGAAGAAGCGGCTGCGGCAGCAGCGGCGGTGTAGATGAATTGACGTCGTTGCATCAAAAAGCTCCCAGGATCCAGTGATTCCAAATTGCTGTCTTGCAGAGCGCAAATAGCGACTCTTCAGACAACCCATGATCGAATTGATTCTAGGGTAAGCGAGAACTTGCCAAATACGCAGTTTCCGATATTCGCATCGGGGCAAACGGGCGCAAAGCCAAGCCTGGCGCGGCTTCTCAGTCTTGGGGGGCACCGAATTGGTGCATTTCTAGGTTGCGCTTCACTGCTGTCCGGGCATGGCCTTGAAGCGCACGGTAAACAGCGCCCCCGGCGGGGTATGACCGGGCCTGGCATCCTGCAGCAGCACTTGCGCGCCGTGCTGACGGGCGATTTCCATAACGATGGGCAGGCCCAGACCGGAGCCGTCGGCTTCGGAGCCCAGCGCCCGGTAAAAAGGCTGGAAGATCAGTTCGCGCTCGCCCAGCGGCACGCCGGGGCCTGAATCCTCGACCTGCAGCAGCAGAATCTGGCCGAAATGATCGGCCTGCACGCGCACCGTGACCACGCCTGGCTGTTCGCTGGTCGATGGCGTGTAGTTGATGGCGTTGTCCACCAGATTGCGCACCAGCTCGGCCAGCAGCGTGGCATTGCCGTTGAGCCAGACACCGGGCGTGCTGGCGCTGGCACCCTCGTAGCCCAGGTCTATGTGCTTGTCCATGGCGCGCGGCAGGCAGTCCTGCACCACGTCGGTGACGATGCGCACGAGGTTGCAGCCCTGCATGGCGGGCACGGCGCTCTCGGCCCGTGCCAGTGCCAGCAGCTGGTTGACAGTATGGGTGGCACGCATGCTTGAGCGGCCGATCTGCGCCAGCGAGCGCTTCAGGTCTTCGGTATTCGTGCCCTCGCGCTGGGCCAGGTCGGCCTGCATGCGCAGGCCCGCCAGCGGGGTCTTGAGCTGGTGGGCCGCGTCGGCCAGAAAACGTTTTTGCGTGGCGATGGAGTCATGCAGGCGCTGCAGCAGATCGTTGACCGAATCGACCAGCGGCACCACCTCCAGCGGCACATCCTTGTGATTGATGGGCGAGAGATCCTCGGGCTTGCGCGCGCGGATGCGCTCCTCCAGCCGGTGCAGCGGCTTGATGCCGCGTGCCAGTGCCAGCCAGACCAGCAGGGCGGCCAGCGGCAGGATGACGAACTGCGGCAGCATCACGCCCTTGATGATTTCCGTGGCCAGCACGCTGCGCTTTTCGCGTGTTTCCGCGACCTGCACCAGAGCGTTGGGCTCGCCGGGCAGCGGCATGCGCACCCAGATATAGGCCACGCGCAGGTCAATGCCCTTGTATTCCTCATCGCGCAGCAGCACCGAGCCGGTGGGCGTGTCCTCGTCGACGGAGGGCGGGCGCGGCAGGTCGCGCTCGCCGGCCAGATATTCGCCCCTGGTGCCGCTGACCTGGAAGAACACCGTGTCCGATTCATCGGCGCGCAGGATCTCGCTGGCCGACTGAGGCAGATTGAACTGCACCTTGCCGCGCTGCACGATGACCAGCTGAGCCAGGGCCTGGGCGTTGTACTCCAGCGCGCGATCGAAGGGCTTGTTGGCCAGGCCCTGGGCCACCAGCCAGGTCAGCGCCAGGCTCACGGGCCAGAGCAGCAGCAGCGGCGTGAGCATCCAGTCGAGGATCTCGCCGAAGAGGGATCGCTGCTCACGCTGAAAAATTTTCATGCTTGTAAAACTGGCGTATTCCAACTCAGGGATGACCAGCAAGGGCCGCCCCGCAGCAAAGGCCATCGTCCCCCTCGGGGGGAAGCGGCGGGGGCCGCTTAGGCAAAGCCGCTCAGGGGGGTGCTATCTTTTCCAGGCAGTAACCGAGGCCGCGCACGGTGGCGATGCGGATCGGGCCTTTCTCGATTTTCTTGCGCAGGCGGTGGATATAGACCTCGATGGCATTGTTGCTCACCTCCTCGCCCCATTCGCACAGGCGCTCCACCAACTGGTCCTTGCTGACCAGGCGGCCTGCGCGCTGCAGCAGCACCTCCAGCAGGCCCAGCTCGCGCGCCGACAGCTCCACCATCTTGCCGTCTATGGTAGCGACGCGGCCGGTCTGGTCATAGACCAGCGGGCCATGCTTGATGGTGGAACTGGCGCCGCCCATGCCGCGACGCGTGAGGGCGCGCACGCGCGCTTCCAGCTCGGACAGCGCAAACGGCTTGGCCATGTAGTCGTCGGCACCATAGTCCAGGCCCTGTACGCGCTCTTCGATCGAATCGGCGGCCGTGAGAATCAGCACCGGCAGCGCATCGCCACGCCCGCGCAGGCGCTTGAGCACTTCCAGGCCGTGCACCTTTGGCAGGCCCAGATCGAGAATCAGCAAATCGAATTCGCTGCTGGTCAGCAAGGCGGTATCGGCCTCGCTGCCATTGGCCACATGGCTGACGACGGCGCCCGAGCTGCGCAGCGTGCGCAGCAGGCCATCCGCCAGCACCTGGTCGTCTTCGGCAATCAGTATGCGCATGTGTGTCTCCTGCTTGTTATGTGTGCCTGTTTGCACTTTTGCTGCCATTGTAGGGATGGCTCATGGCCGTTCGGGGCAATTCTCGACAGCCGCTCATAGGCGTCAAGAAGGCGTCAATACAGAATCTCAGTAGCCTTCGGCATAGGCTTCCAGGCCCAGCGCGACCACGGTAGCCACATCCGCGCCCACGGCCTCGCGAAATTCGGCCTCGGCCTGGCTTACGGCGTCGTGAAAAGCCTGCAGCCAGGCCAGACCCGTATCGGTGAAGCGCACGCGCCTGGCGCGCGCATCATGCGGGTCGGCCTCGCGCGTGACCAGGCCCCAGGCTTCGCACTGCGCCACCAGATCGGCCATGGCCTGCTTGGTCATGCCGGCCTTGTCGGCCAGATCGGTGAGCCGGTCGCCAGCCAGCGACAGATGGCGCGTGATGTGGATATGGGCTGCCCCCACCTTGTCGCGCGCCGCCAGATTGGATAGCGTCAGCGGCACCTCCACTGCACGCGCCATGAGCTGCAGCACGCGCGCATCGAAGCGGCGCATGGCATGGCCCAGCAAACGACCCAGATGGGTCTGGCGCCAGGCATCGGCGGGCGGGGTGACGGGGGCGATTTCTGACATGGGTAAATAGTAAGGCAAACTGACTAAATATTTAAATAAATCTGCAGAATCAGCCTCTAAACTACTGTTCAAGCATCCAGCCTGAATGCAAAAACAGGACTGGCCACAGACAGTCATTCACCTACTTCGGAGCCTGATATGAACGCCATCGCCAAGACCAACGACGCCAACAGCGAAAAAGCCAAAGCCCTGGCTGCAGCCCTGGCCCAGATCGAAAAGCAGTTCGGCAAGGGCACCATCATGAAGCTCGGTGAAGGTGAGGCCATCGAAGACATTCAGGTCGTTTCCACCGGCTCCCTGGGTCTGGACATCGCGCTGGGCGTAGGTGGTCTGCCCCGTGGCCGCGTGATCGAAATCTACGGTCCCGAATCCTCGGGCAAGACCACGCTGACGCTGCAGGTCATTGCCGAGATGCAAAAGCAGGGCGGCACCTGCGCCTTTATCGACGCCGAACATGCGCTGGACACCAGCTATGCCCAGAAGCTGGGCGTGAACCTCAGCGACGTGCTGATCAGCCAGCCCGACACCGGTGAGCAGGCTCTGGAAATCTGCGACAGCCTGGTGCGCTCGGGTGCCGTGGACCTGATCGTCATCGACTCGGTGGCCGCATTGACGCCCAAGGCCGAAATCGAAGGCGAGATGGGCGACGCCCTGCCCGGCCTGCAGGCCCGTCTGATGAGCCAGGCCCTGCGCAAGCTGACGGCCACCATCAAGAAGACCAACTGCATGGTCATCTTCATCAACCAGATCCGCATGAAGATCGGCGTGATGTTCGGCTCGCCCGAGACCACCACCGGCGGCAATGCGCTGAAGTTCTATGCCTCCGTGCGTCTGGATATCCGCCGCACCGGCACCATCAAGAAGGGCGACGAGGCCATCGGCAACGAAACCAAGGTCAAGGTCGTGAAGAACAAGGTCTCGCCCCCCTTCAAGACGGCAGAGTTCGACATTCTGTTTGGCGAAGGCATCAGCCGCGAAGGCGAGATTCTGGACATGGGCGTGAACGCCAAGATTCTGGAAAAGAGCGGTGCCTGGTATGCCTACAACGGCGAAAAAATCGGCCAGGGCCGCGACAACTCGCGTGAATTCCTGCGCGAGAACCCCGCGCTGGCCATTGAGATCGAAAACAAGGTGCGCGAGAGCCTGGGCATCAAGCTGCTGCCCGTGGACGGTGCTGCGGCTGCCGAGGCCAAGCCTGCCAAGGGCGGCAAGGGCAAGGTGGACAAGGACGGCGTGATTGAAGGTTGATTCAGTCACCCTGAGGCGCGATGCGCCTTTCGCGAAAGGGGATGACATCCTCGCTGCGGGTGCGGCCCCTGCTTGATGTCCCTGGCTTGGTGAGCGCCAGTGTTTGAGTGCGGGCCTCATTGCTCAAAAGGTTTGCCATCTTTGCGCAGGTTCGTCCTGCGCCTTTTTGTTTCTGGAGATGCGTAGTGAGCTTTGCCAAACTTTCACTCAAGGGCCGCGCCCTCAAGCTGCTGGCGCAGCGCGAGCATTCGCGGCTGGAGCTGCAGCGCAAGCTGGCCGCCCATGTGGAGGAGGGCGACGATCTGAATGCCGTGCTCGACGAGCTGGAGCAGCGGGGCTTCATCAGCGTGGAGCGCGTGGTCGAGTCTGTCTTGCGCAGCAAGGCCGGCCGTTATGGCGCAGCGCGTCTGGTGCATGATCTGCGCAGCAAGGGGCTCGATGACGAGACCGTGCGCCAGGCGGGCGAGCAGCTGCGCGGCAGCGAGCTGCAGCGTGCGCGCGAGCTGTGGCGCAAGCGTTTTGGCAGCGTGCCCGTCGACCTCAAGGAAAAGGCCAGGCAGCTGCGCTTTCTGGCTTCGCGCGGCTTTTCGTCCAGCGTGGCTTCACGCGTGCTGCGCGATGCCCCATACTCCCCTGCACCCGACAGCGAGGACGAGGACTGAGGCGGCAGCCCGCTCCCTGCCCGCTTGCGGCGGCAACAGCTTCTCATATCGGAGGGACCCACGTGCTGACTGCTTCGCAACCCCCTGACGCCCCATCCGCCCTGCGCGTGGGCCTGAGTGCCGGAAAATCGCTGCTGGGCGGCCTGATGCTGGGTGCCTTGCTGGCCCTGGTGCTGGGCTGCGGCGCGGCCGTGTTCTATTTTTCCCGTCTGATGGCCGATCCCGGCCAGGGCATTCATGCCTCGGCCCATACCGGCATCTACGGCGCCGTGATCAGCCTGCTGATGTCGCCGCCGCTGCTGGTGGCCGTGGTGCTGATCTTCATCATTCCCGCCTACCTCATGGTCGGTCTGCAGCTGGGCCGCGCCCGGGCGGCAGGCAAGCTGGTGGCGCGCTACGGCCAGGGCCTGGCCGAGCGCCTGGCGGCCATGCTGGCACAGCGCATCGAGGCCCTGCCCAGCGCTCACCAGGCCATGCACAAGGCGGCCGACCTGCTCACCGTGGGCGCGGCGATGGAGCATCTGCAGCCCTGGGTGGGCAATGGGCGCGCTGTGCAGTTCGTGGTGCGCAGCGTGCTCAATCGCCTGCCGCTGTCCGATCTGCTCGAGGAATGGGGGCGCACGCGTGCCCAGTGGGGCAGCGAAGGCGGCAAGGACGACCCGGCACTGCGCGCCTTTCTGGGTGCTCGCATCGAGGAGATGCTGCAGGGCCTGACCGAGCCGCCCTGGACGCTGCTGTGGATCTTGCTTGCCGGACATGCCGCCGTGCTTGGCCTGGGCATCTGGCTGACCGCCTGAGCGCCCGGCCGACCTGGCGCCGGCTCAATGTCGGTGGCTGCGCGTAGCCCACCAGCAGACCAGCGAGCCCAGCGTGACCAGGGCCACGCCCTGCCAGAAACTCCAGCCCGGCAGCACCTGCAGCAGGGCGCTGGCCATCAGCGCCGAGAGCACGGGTGTGAAATAGGACGCCGCGGCCAGCAGGGCCAGCTTGCCATGCTGGATGCCGTGCTCCCAGCAGCTATAGCCCAGTGCCGTGAGCGCCCCGACCAGCAAGACCTGGCCGGCGGTGAGCCAGCTCCAGAGCATGGGCTGTGACTCGCCCAGCATCAACCACTTGAGCCACAGCGCGATGGCAGTCCAGGTCACGAACAGGCCTACGGCGTTGAAGCCGGCGCCATAGCGGCGCGCCAGCAGCGAGTAGGCCGGCCAGAGCAGAGCGGCCGCAAAACCCATGCCATAGGCCAGCGGGTTGCCCAGCACATGGCTCCACATGATCGGCAGGCTGAAGCTGTCGCCGCCCAGCACGCGCGCCAGACCCCACAGGCAGATCAGCACGCCTGGCCAAAGCCACCAGCGAGCCGCCTGCTGGCCGCAGAGCACGGCCAGCACGATGGTGAGGCTGGGCCAGAGATAGTTGATGAGCCCGATTTCCATGGCCTGGCTGCGGTCGTGGGCCAGGCCCACGGCCACGGACAGGCAGATTTCATAGACCACGAACAGCAGGCCGCAGCCCCAGAGATAGGCCGGGTGCATGCTGCGCCAGCGTGCCAGCTCGCGCCAGCCTTTGCGCCCGCGTGCTGCGGCAATGCAGATGGCGGCCATGGTGTAGAGGCAGGCCGCGCCGCCGACGGCGCCCAGCGGCTCGGCCACGGCGCGCATCAGACCCACGGTGCAGCTCCAGCAGAGCACGGCCAGCAGGCCGATGAGCGTGGCACGCCGGGCGGCGGCTTCAGTGGGGTTCATGGAGATGCGCTTTTAAAACAGGAGCTTTGTGCGCAATTCTGGCAATGATTCGATGCATTTTCTGTATTGAACTCCTTGACTGAAGAGCGCTGCAAGCTATTGATCTTATGGTTTGTCCGGAGCGGGGCCAAGTGTTGATCACCGTCGCGAAGTCAATAAAAAACGGCCCTTAGGGCCGTTTCAGCAGATGCTGGGCGTGCTCAGAGACCCAGCATGATCTGCAGGTTCTGCACGGCAGCGCCGCTGGCACCCTTGCCCAGATTGTCCAGGCGCGCGATCAGCACGGCCTGGCGGTATTGCTCGTTGGCAAACACGCGCAACTCCAGCTTGTTGGTATTGGCCAGGGTATCTGCGGCCAGCTTGTTGTCGTCCGTGGGCGGCAGCACGCTGACCCAGTTGGCGCTGGTGTTGGTCTGGGCGTAATGGCTGGCCAGGGCGTCGTGCAGGTCGGCGGCCTTGGGTGCGCCGGGCAGCAGATCCAGGTGCAGCGGCAACTGCACCAGCATGCCCTGGGCAAAGTTGCTCACGGCGGGGATGAACACGGGGCGGCGGGTCATGCCGGTGTAGTGCAGGATTTCGGGAATGTGCTTGTGCGACAGGCCCAGAGCGTAGGCTTCGTAAGGTGCAGCATCGCCGCCTTCATAGGCTTCGATCATGGTGCGGCCGCCGCCGGTGTAGCCGGACACGGAGGGCAGGCTCACAGGGTAGTCGGCGGGAATCAGGCCGGCAGCCACCAGCGGTGCCAGCAGGGCAATGGCGCCCGTGGCGTAGCAGCCGGGATTGGAGACTCGGGTGGCGCTCTTCACGGCGTCGAGCTGGCCGGCGCGCAGCTCGGGGAAGCCGTAGACCCAGCCTGCGGCCGTGCGGTGGGCGGTGGAGGCGTCGATGATCTTGATGGCGCGGCCTGTCTCTGCGGTGATGGAGTCCACCATGGCTGCGGTTTCACGGGCGGCATCGTCATGCAAGCAGAGGATGACCAGATCCACACCGGCAATCAGAGCGCGCTTGGCGGCCGGGTCCTTGCGCAGTGCGGGGTCGATGCTGACCAGTTCCACACCTGCAAAATCGACCAGACGATCACGGATCTGCAGCCCCGTGGTTCCTGCTTCTCCGTCAATAAAGACTTTTGCCATTGCATTTTCTCCTGCACCGGCGCGCGCATTTCTTGGTTTATATGCCGCTGCCTGCGGCACCATTGCCGCTTTCCGAACGGTGATTGTCCTTGAATCTCGTCAGGGATGTGCACTGCCTGTCTTTGAGAACGTGGTTGAGCTCTCCTCGCGCCGCGACAGAGGCTTTGCGGGATGGGATGCTAGGGGGCGGCCCCCCGCGCGCGATACCGCAGCAATAGCTGTGCTATTGCGAGGATTTGCGCGGCCGGCGAGGCAACGCCGCAGACTGCCCCTGACCGGGCGTCCGCAAAGCCCCTGTCCCGGAGGGTTGGAGCGAAATCGGGCGATTTCTGTGCGCTGTCACTTGCTTGCACCCCGGTGCAAGCGGCGAGCCATCGCTTCGAACTCATCCCGATTGCGCTCCAACGCGGCTGCGTAGAGATCGCAATCACGTTCTGAGCCAAGTCTCGCGCGAATGGCCCAGTAGACGCTGCAGCTATTCGCAGTTGTCAGCACATTGCCAGCCGCTGCCCCAATGTCCTTGACTCGTATATAAGACATAAGAAAGTTGCGGGAAGAAAAGATATCGTGTAGGAATAATTTCCCTAAAGAATTCAAGGCATTGCAGCTGTTTCCGGAACACGACAAAGTTGCGCGAAATTGTGGATTTTGCGCATGTTCAGGTGTCGTTTTGCGCGGTGCAGCATGGTACATTCCTGCTCGCCATGTCATATGAACCCGATGGCCAGGCTCCCCCGAGTCGGTGGCAAGCGGGTATTTCCCCTCAGTTCAGAGAGACAAAGTCATGAAGATTCATGAATACCAAGGCAAGGAAATCTTGCGCCAATTTGGTGTGCCCGTTCCCCGTGGCATTCCTGCGTTTACCGTGCAAGAGGCTGTTGAAGCAGCCCAGAAGCTGGGTGGACCCGTGTGGGTGGTGAAGGCCCAGATCCACGCTGGTGGCCGCGGCAAGGGCGGCGGCGTGAAGGTTGCCAAGTCCATCGAGGACGTGCAAAAGCTGTCCGAGCAGATCCTGGGCATGCAGCTGGTGACTCACCAGACCGGCCCCGAAGGTCAGAAGGTTCGCCGTCTGTACATCGAAGACGGCGCCGACATCAAGAACGAGCTGTATGTGTCGCTGGTGACCGACCGCGCCACACAGAAGGTTGCCCTGATCGCTTCCAGCGAAGGCGGTATGGACATCGAGGAAGTGGCTCACTCCACTCCCGAAAAGATCATCACCGAGATGATCGACCCCCTGACCGGCATCACCGAAGCGCAATCGCGCAAGGTGGCAGCTGCCATCGGTCTGGAAGGCAAGTCCGTGGATCAGGCCGTGGATCTGTTCGCCAAGATCTACAAGTGCTACATGGACACCGACGCGTCGCTGGTGGAAATCAACCCCCTGAACTGCGACTCCAAGGGCGACCTGATGGCCCTGGACGCCAAGTTCAACTTTGATCCCAACGCTCTGTTCCGTCACCCCGAAATCGTGGCTTTCCGCGATCTGGACGAAGAAGACGCTGCCGAAATCGAAGCCTCCAAGTTCGATCTGGCCTACATCTCCCTGGACGGCAACATCGGCTGCCTGGTGAACGGCGCCGGTCTGGCCATGGCCACCATGGACACCATCAAGCTGTTCGGCGGCGAACCAGCCAACTTCCTGGACGTGGGCGGCGGCGCTACGGCCGAGAAGGTGACCGAAGCCTTCAAGATCATGCTCAAGAACCCCGAAGTCAAGGGCATTCTGGTCAATATCTTCGGCGGCATCATGAAGTGCGACACCATCGCCACCGGCGTGGTCACTGCTTGCAAGGCCGTGAACCTGTCCGTGCCTCTGGTCGTGCGCATGAAGGGCACCAACGAAGAACTGGGCAAGCAAATCCTCAAGGATTCCGGCCTGCCCATCATCGCTGCCGACACCATGGCTGAAGCAGCGACCAAGATCGTTGCTGCCGTTAAGTAATACGCCCCGGAGATAGAAACATGTCGATCTTTATCAACAAAGACACCAAGGTCATCACCCAGGGCATTACTGGCAAGACCGGCCAGTTCCACACTGAAAAGTGCCAGGAATACGCGAACGGCAAGAACTGCTTCGTGGCAGGCGTGAACCCCAAGAAGGCTGGCGAAAAGATTTTCGACATCCCAATCTTTGGTTCCGTCAAGGACGCTGCCAAGGAAACCGGCGCTACCGTGTCCGTGATCTACGTACCTCCCGCAGGTGCTGCTGCTGCCATCTGGGAAGCTGTTGAAGCCGACCTGGACCTGGCCATCTGCATCACCGAAGGCATCCCCGTGCGCGACATGCTGGAAGTGCGCAACAAGATGAAGGCCAAGGAAGCGGCCGGCGGCAAGAAGACTCTGCTGCTGGGCCCCAACTGCCCCGGTCTGATCACGCCTGACGAAATCAAGATCGGCATCATGCCCGGTCACATCCACAAGAAGGGCCGCGTGGGCGTGGTGTCCCGCTCCGGCACGCTGACTTACGAAGCCGTGGCTCAGCTGACCGAACTGGGCATTGGCCAGTCCTCCGCCGTCGGTATCGGTGGCGACCCCATCAACGGTCTGAAGCACATCGACGTGATGCGCGCTTTCAACGACGATCCCGACACCGATGCCGTGATCATGATCGGTGAAATCGGCGGTCCCGACGAAGCCGAAGCTGCCCAGTGGTGCAAGGCCAACATGAAGAAGCCTATCGTGGGCTTCATCGCCGGCGTGACTGCGCCTCCCGGCAAGCGCATGGGCCACGCAGGTGCCCTGATCTCCGGCGGTGCCGACACGGCTGACGCCAAGCTGGCCATCATGGAAGAGTGCGGCTTCACCATCACCCGCAACCCTTCCGAAATGGGTCGCCTGCTGCAAGGCCTGCTGAAGAAGTAAGCCCGTGCAAAAGTTCGTGATACAGCGTTGAATTTACGCAGTATTACGAACTGGCAAGATGGGCTTAGCGCCCTACACTGCCTCCACTCTTAAAAGAAAGCGCCGCGCAATGCGGCGCTTTCATATTCAAAACAGTGGAGTCAACATGGAAATGCTCAATAGCGCCGATTTCTGGATCGGCCTGGTGAAGATCATCTGGATCAACATCATTCTCTCCGGCGACAACGCCGTGGTCATCGCACTGGCCGCGCGCTCTCTTCCCCCTGAACAGCAAAAGAAGGCCATCATGTTCGGCTCCGGCGCCGCCGTGGTGCTGCGTATCGTGCTGACCGTGGTGGCTGCCAAGCTGCTGGAACTCTCCTTCCTGCAGGTTGTGGGCGGTTGCCTGCTGCTGTGGATCGGCTATCAGCTGCTGACCGGCGACGAAGACGGCGAGGGCGAATCCAAGGGCCATGGCTCCATGATGACCGCCATCCGCACCATCCTGATTGCCGACCTGGTGATGAGCCTGGACAACGTGATTGCCGTGGCCGCGACCGCCCAGGGCAATATGGTGCTGCTGATCCTGGGCCTTGCCATTTCCATTCCCCTGGTGATTTTCGGCTCCACGCTGATGATCAAGCTCATGGAACGCTTCCCCGTCATCGTCACGCTGGGCGCGGCGCTGATCGGCTGGGTGGGCGGCGAGACCATTGTCAACGACAATCTGCTGCATGGCTACACCATGGCTCACCCCTGGCTGCACTATGTCGCTGCTGCAGCGGGTGCCGTGCTGGTGGTCGGACTGGGCAAGTTCATGCAGGCACGCTCTGCAAAGAAGGAAGTCGCTGTGGCCTGATCGCCCTGGAAGTCTTTCCCCAAAGAACGCACTGTGGATTCACAGTGCGTTTTTTTTATGGCCGCAGTGCGGATGACAAACTGTGTGAACATCTGGTGGACACCAACCTTCGTGTAACCCCAGGCTTGTTAGCCTTGTTGTCATGCAGATATCGGAACTTGCCAGCCTGTCGGGTGTGTCCGTACACGCCATTCGCCACTATGAGAGTCTGGGCCTGATTGCCGCCAGTCGGCGTCCTTCCGGCTACCGCGAGTTCGATGACAGCGTGATCCGCGAGCTGCGATTCATCGCCATGTCGCGGCAATGTGGCTTCTCTCTTGCGCAGATTGCCGAGGTATTGCCGGCCTACCGCTGCAAGTCCCTGACGGCCAGCCAGATCGTCTGCAGGCTTGAGGAGCGCATTGCCGAGATCGATGCCGAAATCGCCAAGCGCAGCGCTCTGCGTCAGCACCTGGTTTCCCATGTGGAATGGTTTCGTCTGCGCGAGCAGCGGCCAGCCTCGAAACCGGGATTTCCTCGCGTCTTTGCGCGGGGCGGCAATGATGCCGGTCCATCCGGCAGGAGGGGGAGCAAGTCATGACACCGCAGAACGAACACTGTGCCCGAGACATCAGGGCGCTGGTGCTGTCCATGCCAGTGGCGCAGATGCTGCAACTGCGCTTTGAGCGCATAGAGCCCGGCGAGGTCGATCTCTGCCTGCCCTATCAGGACAGTCTGAGTTTCAGGCCCGGCCAGTTGCAGGCAACATCGGTCTTTGCCATCGCAGACTTTGCCGCCGTATCGGCGGCAGGGACGCTGCTGCCGCCGGGCTGGCTCAATGCCACGATCGACTGCAGCATCAAATACCTGGCTCCTGCCGATGGCGAGACATTGCTGGCACGTGGCCGCGTCATCCAGGCCAGCAAGCTGCTGACGGTGGCCCGGGCGGATGTGTTTTCCTGCCGCGAAGGCCAGGAGCTGCTGTGCGCCGCCATGCTTGCCACGGCGCGGAATCTGGCGCCTGCACAGTAGAGGGCCTTTTGGGGTGCTGTAGCGCCTGAACGCTGGATGCTATCGAGATTGATTTTTCTCGATAGCGGGCCTGTAACCGGCCGAGTCAGCGCCTTCAAGGCAAACTACAGCCCATCATGAAGACCCAGTACTACACTGCTTCCAGCCTGGACGGCTTTCTTGCCACCGAAGACGACTCTCTGGACTGGCTGTTTCCGTTGGGCAGCCTGACGCAGTCCAGCTATCCGGGCTTTATTGCCCAGGTCGGTGCGCTGGCCATGGGCTCGTCCACCTATGAGTGGATGGTCCGCAACGCCGATGCGGTGAAGAAGGAGAGCGGCGCGGCCTGGCCTTATGCACAGCCTGCCTGGGTTTTCTCCAGCCGTCAGCTGCCGTTGATAGAGGGAGCCGATGTACGCTTTGTCAGCGGCGATGTGCGGCCCGTGCTGGCAAACATGAGGGCTGCAGCCGGCGACAAGAACATCTGGATCGTGGGTGGCGGAGATCTGGCGGGACAGTTCCATGACGCGGGCCTGCTCGATGAAGTCATCGTGCAGATTGGCTCGGCCACTCTGGGCCGTGGCAAGCCTTTGTTGCCGCGCCGCTTGCTGAGTCCCGTGCTGCAGCTGCAGTCCGTGCAGCAGATGGGCCCGGGAATGGCCGAGCTGCGCTACACCGTGTGCAAGACGCAGCCGCCCGCGAATTAACGGCTGCTTCTGGCAGGCCAGAGCACCGAAGCAATCGCCACCACCATCAGGCAGACAGCAGTCCAGTCCTGCCAGTGCAAGACCTCGCCCAGCCACCAGGCGCCCACGAACACGCCCAGCACCGGAATCATCATCACGCTCAGCGTGGAGGCCACGGGCGGCAGGCTGCGGGCCAGATAGAACCACACGGCCTGGGCGAAGCCCAGCACCAGCACACCATTGAAAGCGATGGCAGCCAGAGCGCTCTGGTCGGGCATATGCCATTGCTGGCGCTCGAAAACAAAGGCCAGCACGGTCAGCACCACGGTGGTGATGGCCACCATCCACAGCGACAGCGTCATCAGCGGCACCGGCGCCTCGGTGCGGCGCAGCAGCTGCGTGCCCCAGGCCCAGCCGGCGGCGGCGATCAGCATCAGCATCACGCCCAGGGGCTTGCTACCCAGAGCGCCAACCTCATGCCACAGCAGCAGCAGCACGCCGGCAAAGGCCGCTCCCACGCCGGCCCAGGCGCGGGCGCCCAGCCGGTCCTTGAAGAACAGGCTGCCGAACACGGCCGAGAAGATGGGCATGGTGTAACCCAGAATCGCCGCGCGCCCGCTGGACAGCGTGGGGATGGCAATGATGATCAGGCAGTGCCAGAGCACCATATTGAACAGCGTGAGCTTGGCCAGCTGGCCCCAGTAGCTGCGCGGTATGGTCAGCGGCAAGCGCTGGCTGGTCACAAACAGGGCCAGAATCGGCAGGCCTATCCACATGCTGACCATGCGAAAACTCAGAGGCGGGAAATGCTGTACGCCGAGCTTCATTACCGGCCAGTTCAGGCCCCAGACGATGGTGAGCAGGACGAGAAGAATGAGCTGTTTGGGCGTGAACGAAGGCATGGGTGTGGATTATCTCCCCCCGGGATGACTTTCTCCCCCTGTGGCGCTTCGCGCCTTCCCCCTCTCTCTACGCGCTGCGCGCTATGGGAGGGGGACGACAGCCTCGCTGCGGGGCGGCCCTTGCTCGCTGTCTCTCCACTGGTGTGTGCCAAGTTTGACGTCTTGCTGCAAAACCTGTGGCAAGGCTTGGAAGGGGTGAACAATTAAAATCCCCCTTTATGACTTTTATCGACATGCTGCGCGACGCGTCCACGCGCAATGACTCCATGCTGTGCGTGGGTCTGGACCCCGAACCCAGCCGCTTTCCCGGTGCCATGAAGGGCGATGCGTCCAAGATCTACGACTTCTGTGCAGCCATCGTCGATGCCACCCATGATCTGGTCAACAGCTTCAAGCCCCAGATCGCCTACTTTGCCGCCCACCGTGCCGAAGACCAGCTCGAAAAGCTGATGGAGCACATGCGCCGAGTGGCACCCCATGTGCCCGTGATTCTGGATGCCAAGCGCGGCGATATCGGCTCCACCGCCGAGCAATACGCCAAGGAAGCCTTCGAGCGCTATGGTGCCGATGCCGTGACGCTCTCTCCCTTCATGGGTTTCGACTCCATCACGCCCTATCTCAAGTACGAGGGCAAGGGGGCATTTTTGCTGTGCCGCACCTCCAACCCCGGCGGTGACGATCTGCAGGCTCAGGTCCTGGCCGATGTGCCCGGCAACCCCCATATGTTCGAGCATGTGGCCAAGCTGGCCCAAGGCCCCTGGAACACCAACGGCCAGCTGGGCCTGGTGGTGGGTGCAACCCGTCCCAACGAGATCGAGCGCGTGCGTGCCGTGGCTCCCACCTTGCCGCTGCTGATTCCCGGCGTGGGCGCACAGGGTGGCGATGCCGTTGCAACCGTCAAGGCGGCTCGCATCGGCGGCGGACCCATCATCATCAACTCCTCGCGCGCCATTCTGTACGCAGGGCAGGGCGATGACTTTGCCAAGGCCGCACGCGAAGCCGCCATCGCCACGCGCGCCACGCTGCAGGCTGCAGCCCAGAGCTGAGCCAGGGTAGGCTCTGGCCATGCAAAGCAAATGGCTGGAAGACTTTCTGCTTCTGGCTCAGGAGCGCAGCTTCACCCGTGCGGCAGAGCTGCGCCATGTCACCCATCCTGCGTTTGGCCGGCGCATTCGTGCGCTGGAGGCATGGGCTGGAACGCCGCTGATCGAAGCGGGCGGCGGGCCGGTTCGCCTCACCCCTGCCGGTGAAGCCTTTCGCGACACCGCCGAGCAGATGGTGCGCACCCTGGCCCAGTCGCATGACGAGCTGCAGGCCGTGGCCGGTCGGCAGGCCCATGTGATCACGCTGGCCACGGGGCGTACCCTGGCGCGCACCATCGTGGCTGACTGGCTGGCGCGCTACGGCAGCGTGCTGCAGACGGCGGAGATGCGCATCGTTACTCGCACACTCGACGAAACCGTGCACATGCTGCAGCGCGGCGAGGTCAGCTTTGCCCTGCTCTATCACCATGCGGCCATTGCCGTGCGGCTGGATGGCCGTCAGTTCAGCTATCTGACGGTGATGAGCGACAAGCTGGTGCCCGTGGCGCGGGCCGATGCCGAAGGCAAGCCCTTGTTTGCACTGGCGCAGGCCCTGCTGCCCGGTGCCAGCCCCGTGCCCTATCTGGCTTTCTCGCACAGCATGGCGCTGGGGCGGCTGGCCGAAGATCATCTGGCCAGCCATCCGCTATGGCCGCGTCTGCGCCGCTGCATCGAATGCGATTCGGCGGATGCCAATTACGAGTACGTGCTCAAGGGTCTGGGCGTGGCCTGGATGCCCTGGTCCATGGTGCAGCGCGACTGCCAGGACGGCCGTCTGGCGCTGGCCGGGGACGGCAGCCTGGACGTGCATTTCGATGTGCGGCTTTATCGGCCCAAACGCCGCTTGAGCACCGCTGCGGAGCAGTTCTGGACCGATATCACTGGCCAGTAAATAAGCAGTCACTCCTTTTTTGCCTGCGGCCAGACCTGAAGCTGGAAAAACAACAGCGGGTATCGGGCTCCTTGCAGCATTGCTCCCTCTCTATTTGCTCAAAAACGCGTTGATGTGCTGAAATGGCACGGAAATGTGCCAGATCGGCACTAAAAGGTTTTCTCCGTATTCGGACAATTGCCTCATACAGATTCGGAATAGTTTCATGCAGAACACAAACATCCTCCGCCGTACCGCCATCGCTGCGGGCCTGCTGCTGGGCGCTGCCGTGGCAGTCCCTGCCATCGCCGCCGACAACTATCCCAGCAAGGCCATCACCATGGTCGTGGGCTATCCGGCCGGTGGCAGCACCGACCTGGTCGGTCGTCTGGTGGCCGACGGCCTGGCCAAGCAACTGGGCCAGCCCGTGGTGGTGGAAAACCTGGGCGGTGCCGGTGGCGCCATCGGTGCGCAGAAGGTGGCCAAGGCCCCAGCCGACGGTTACACCATCATGGTGGGCGCCAACAATGAGCTGGCCATTGCCAGGCTCATCAACAAGGCCGTGAAGTACAACATTGGCGACTTCACTCCCATCGGTCTGGTGGGTTCCCAGCCCATGGTGCTGGTCGCATCGCACAAGGCCGGCGTGAAGAACGCGGCCGAGTTCGTGAGCCTGGTGTCCAAGAACCCCGACAAGTTCAGCTACGGCAGCTCCGGCGTGGGCACGGCGCTGCACCTGGCCGGCGAGCTGGTCAAGGAGCAGGGCAAGCTGCAGATGACCCATGTGCCCTACAAGGGCGTGGCGCCTCTGACCACCGACCTGGTGGGCAACAACATCGAGTTCGGCGTGTTCGTGCTGTCCTCGGGCCTGCCCCATATCAAGGCCGGCAAGGTCGTGGCCCTGGGCACGACCGAAGCCAAGCGCTCGGCCATCACCCCCGATATTCCTGCCCTGTCCGAGCTGCCCCAGTTCAAGAACGTGGACATCAACAGCTGGTTTGCGCTGATGGCCCCCAAGGGCCTGCCCGCTCCCATCGCCGCCAAGCTGAAGAAGGCGCTGGAAGAAACCATGGCTTCGCCCGAGTTCCGCAAGAAGATGGAGGAGACCGGCAACGTGGTGGCCGATCCCAAGGTGGATGCCGGCAAGTACATCAACACCGAGATTGCCAAGTACTCGAAGATTGTTCAGTTCGCCAAGATTGAGAACTGATAGTGGCACCGCCTGGGTGGTCTGAGACTGCCTGAGGTTCTGAACGGCTTGTGTCTTTTGGGGCGCAAGCCGTTTTTGTTTCTTGGCTGATTTGAGGGCAGAGGGCGGGCCGAGCCCCGCCCTCTGAGTGCCAATCAAGCAAGCCGTAATAATCGAATCAAATCGGCATCAAGCGCAGACCCACAAAGCGCAACCAGCTCTCAATTCTGAGTCGCCAGCTGACAACGCGCAGGCGACACTGCCCCCACATTCACCTTCTGCGCGGCCAGCGCCGCATCCAGCGTCTCCCCGAGCAGCAGATTGCGCGCCAGCAGGCTGTAGCCGGCGGCGCTTTGGATGCCATAGCCACCCTGGGCGGCAACCCAGAAAAAGCCCGGCACGGGCGTGGGCGAGGCATCCCAGCCTATCACCAGCTCGCCATCGGCGACAAAGCTGCGCAGGCCGGCCCAGGTATGCGAGGGGCGGCGGATTTGCAGCGTGGTGGCCTCCTCTATGTGATAGATGCCGGTCGCAATGTCCAGCTCTTCGGGCACCACATCGTGCGGAGCCACGGGGTCTGCATTGGCGGGCGAGCCCAGCAGTTGGCCGGCGTCGGGCTTGATGTACCAGTTTTCATCGGCGCTGATGATGGCGGGCCAGTGCGTGGCATCCATGCCTTCGGGGGCCGGGAAGGTGAAGGCGCTGCGGCGCTTGGGCGTGATGCCGATGGGAGCCGCGCCCGCCATGGCGGCCACGACATCCACCCAGGCCCCGGCGGCGTTGATGATGACCTTGGCACGAAGGCTCAAGCCCTGGGGCAGGGCGATATGCCAGCAGTCGTTGACCCGGGTGATGGCCTGGACCTCGGCGTTGCACCACAAGTCGCCGCCGCGCTGGCGCAGGCCGCGGATATAGCCCTGGTGCAGGCCGTGCACGTCGATGTCGCGTGCGCCGGTGTCCAGAAAGCCGTCCACCAGCACCTCGGTGTCGAGCACGGGAACCAGGGCCTTGAGCTGTGCGGCGCTCAGGCGCTGGGCATCGGGGGAGTGAACCTGGGCCTCGGTGTAGGCAGCATCCACCAGATCCCGCTGATCGGCCGTGCCCACATAGAGCACGCCGCGCGGCGTGAGGATGGGGGCTTCGGCAAAACCGGCCGGCGGCGCATCGTAGAAGGCGCGGCTGGCGCGGGTCAAGGCCTGCACCTGGGCAGGACCGTAATGCTCTTCAAACAGTGCGGCCGAGCGGCCGGTGGTGTGATAGCCGGGCTGGGATTCGCGCTCCAGCACCAGCACGGAAGGCGGAGTATCGCCGCCCGACTGCGCCAATTGCCAAGCGGCGGAGGCTCCGGCCATGCCCGCGCCCACGATGACGAAATCCCAGACATCTTTCTGCATTGCTTCTCTCCTCTGTGTCGCCGGTCATGGCCCTGCATGGCTGGCTGTGTTTGGTCAGTCCTGGCTTGTGGTCGATCTGGCTCTGGATTTGGCGGGAGCCTTGTCCAGATAGGGCTTGAGGTAGCGGCCCGTCACGCTGGCCGGGTTGGCCGCGACTTCCTCTGGCGTGCCCTGAGCCACGACCTGGCCGCCGCCCGAGCCACCCTCGGGGCCCATGTCGATCAGCCAGTCTGCGGTCTTGATGACGTCGAGGTTGTGCTCGATCACGACGATGGTGTTGCCCGCATCGCGCAGCTGGTGCAGCACCTTCAGAAGCAGGGCGATGTCGGCAAAGTGCAGGCCCGTGGTGGGCTCGTCGAGGATGTAGAGCGTGCGGCCGGTGTCGCGCTTGGACAGCTCTTGTGCGAGCTTGACGCGCTGGGCCTCGCCACCCGACAGCGTGGTCGCGCTCTGGCCCAGGCGGATATAGGACAGACCCACGTCCAGCAGGGTCTGCAGCTTGCGCGCAATGCTGGGCATGTCCTTGAAGAAGGCATGAGCGTCTTCGACCGTCATCTCCAGAATCTGCGAGATGTTCCGGCCCTTCCACTGCACTTCCAGTGTTTCGCGGTTGTAGCGCTGGCCGTGGCAGAGGTCGCAGGGCACGTAGACATCGGGCAGAAAATGCATCTCCACCTTGACCACGCCGTCGCCCTGGCAGGCTTCGCAGCGCCCGCCCGAGACATTGAACGAGAAACGCCCGGGGCCGTAGCCGCGTTCCTTGGCGGTATTGGTTTCGGCCATCAGCTCGCGGATAGGCGTGAACAGGCCGGTATAGGTGGCCGGGTTGCTGCGCGGCGTGCGGCCTATGGGTGACTGGTCGACGTTGATGACCTTGTCGAAATAGTCGATGCCCGCGATATCGTCATGCGCAGCCGGCTCGGTGCCTGCACGGTGTACCTGGCGTGCCACTTCGGCATACAGCGTGTCGTTGACCAGGGTGGATTTGCCCGAGCCCGAGACACCGGTCACGCAGGTGAACAATCCGACGGGGAAGTCCACCGTCACATTCCTGAGGTTGTTGCCGCGCGCACCTTCCACGGTCAGCGCCTGAAGGTCGGTGCGCGCCTTGCTCGCAGATTCCCGCTTTTTGGCGGCCGTGACCGGAAAGCGCGATGTGCTTTGGCTGGTTTCGGCTTCACTGTCCTTGCGCAGCACGGGCAGCCAGGCGGTGCGCTGCCTGGGCACGGGAATGCTTTGTACGCCGCTCAGATAGCGGCCCGTGGGCGAATCGGGGCTGGCCTTGATGTCTTCGTAGCTGCCCTGGGCCATGATGCGGCCGCCATGCACGCCGGCGCCCGGACCCATGTCGATGATCTGGTCGGCTGCGCGCATCATGTCTTCGTCATGCTCGACCACGATCACGCTGTTGCCGATATCGCGCAGGTGCTCGAGTGTCGCAATCAGCTTGTCGTTGTCGCGCTGGTGCAGGCCGATGGAGGGCTCGTCCAGCACATACATGACGCCCGTCAGGCCCGAGCCGATCTGGGACGCCAGGCGAATGCGCTGGGCCTCGCCGCCCGAGAGCGTGTCGGCGCTGCGGTCCAGGCTCAGGTACGAGAGGCCCACATCGTTGAGGAAGAGCAGGCGCGAGGCGATCTCACGCACGATCTTGTCCGCAATCTCGGCCTTGGCCCCGGCCATGCTCAGTTGCTTGAACCAGCCCAGCGCATCGGCCAGCGTGGCATGGCTGACCTCATAGATGGAGCGGGCCTGCTCGCCATCGCCCACGCGCACAAAGCGCGCTTCGCGGCGCAGGCGCGTGCCTTCGCATTCAGGGCATTTGCGAACGCTGCGCAGCTTGGCCAGGTCGTCGCGCACGACCTGGGATTCGGTCTCGCGAAAGCGGCGCTGAATATTGGGGATGATGCCTTCGAACGGGTGCGACTTGATAAAGGCTTCGCCCTTGCGTTCGCCGCTCTCGAAAACATAGTTGAACTCCATGGACTCGTCGCCCGAGCCAAAGAGAATCACGTCGCGCACCTTCTCGGGCAGCTCCTCGAACGCCGTCTCGGTGCTCACGCCATAGTGCTTGGCCACGCTCTCCAGCATGGAGAAGTAGTAATTGTTGCGCTTGTCCCAGCCCTTGATGGCGCCGCTGGCCAGACTCAGCGACGGGAAGGGCACGACGCGGTCGGGGTCGAAGGCTTCGCTGTTGCCCAGGCCGTCGCATGCCTGGCAGGCTCCCATGGGGGAGTTGAAGGAAAACAGGCGCGGCTCCAGCTCGGGCAGGGAGTAGTCGCAGAGCGGGCAGGCGAACTTGGCGCTGAACAGATGCTCCTTGCCGCCGTCCATCTCCAGCGCGATGACGCGGCCGCCGGCATCGGCACCGCCGGCGCGCAAGGCCGCCTCAAAGCTCTCGGCCAGGCGCTGCTTGATGTCTTCGCGCACCTTGACGCGGTCTATCACCACATCGATGTTGTGGCGCTCGTTCTTCTCCAGCTTGGGCAGGGACTGTGCATCGTAGATCTGCCCGTCGACGCGAAAGCGCACATAGCCCTGGGCCTGCAGCTGCACGAAAAGCTCGGCGAACTCGCCCTTTTTCTCGCGCGCCAGGGGGCCGAGGATCATCAGCTTGGTGTCTTCGGGCAGCTGCAGCACGCTGTCCACCATCTGGCTGATGGTCTGGGCCTGCAGCGGCAGATTGTGGCCGGGGCAGAACGGCGTGCCGGCACGCGCGTAGAGCAGGCGCAGATAGTCGTTGATCTCGGTCACCGTGCCCACGGTGGAGCGCGGGTTGTGGCTGGTGGCCTTCTGCTCGATGGAAATGGCGGGCGACAGGCCCTCGATCAGATCGACATCGGGTTTGTCCAGGCGGCCCAGAAACTGGCGTGCATAGGCCGAGAGACTCTCCACATAACGGCGCTGGCCTTCGGCGTACAAGGTATCGAAGGCCAGGCTGGACTTGCCCGAGCCCGACAGGCCGGTGATCACCACCAGCTGGTTGCGAGGGATGTCCAGGTCGATGTTCTTGAGGTTGTGCGTGCGTGCGCCGCGAATGGCGATACGTGTCTGCGCCAGAGAACGGCCCAGATAGAGGCTGTCATCATGGACTTCAGAGGGCGAATCAGGCTTCAGGGACACGGGCGCTCCAGACGGGGAAAACTCTCCATGATAGTCAGACGGGCTTGCGCGTGACTAGATGATTCAGGTTCACGGACAATCTACGGTTTTATTTCCTCTCTTTTGCCCGGCAGTGGTTTAGTTAACCTGGGCATAAGACTTTGACTCTTGGCAAAATCTGAGCGTGAAAAAAATCAATACCTCCCCCAGCGCGGGCACGCAGGGCACGGACAAATCCTCTTCCACCATGACCTCCCAGGAACGCCGCTCCAGCGGCGCCCTGGCGCTGATCTTTGCGCTGCGCATGCTGGGCCTGTTCCTGGTGCTGCCCGTCTTCATGCTGGAGGCACGCAAATACCCTGGCGGTGACGACCCTGCCATGATCGGCCTGGCCATGGGCCTGTATGGCCTGACCCAGGCCCTGTTCCAGTTGCCCATCGGCCTGGCCTCCGACCGTATCGGCCGCAAGCCGGTCATCGTCGCCGGCCTGCTGGTGTTTGCGGCGGGCAGCCTGATTGCGGCCATGGCCGACTCGCTGACCGGCCTGATGGCGGGGCGTGCCATTCAGGGCGCAGGCGCCGTGTCTGCCGCCGTCACGGCCCTGCTGGCCGATCTGACGCGCGATGGCGTGCGTACCAAGGCCATGGCCATGGTCGGCGGCAGCATCGGCCTGATGTTTGCACTGGCGCTGGTACTGGCGCCGCTGCTCAATGCCTGGATAGGCCTGTCCGGCATCTTCGGCCTGACCTGCGCGCTGGCGTTGGCCGGTATTGCCGTGGTGCTGTGGGTGGTACCGCCCGAGCCCAGGCAGCATGCCGATGCGCCCAAGGGCCGGTTCAGCGAGCTGCTGGGCCAGTCCGATCTGCTGCGCCTGAATTTTGGCGTCTTCATTCTGCATACCGTGCAGATGTCCATGTGGGTGGCCGTGCCGGCCATGCTGGTGCAGGCCGGTCTGGCCAAGGAGCAGCACTGGCATATCTATCTGCCGGCCGTGCTGCTGTCCTTTGTGGCCATGGGCCTGCTGTTTTCCATGGAGCGCAAGGGCAAGTTGCGCAAGGCCTTGCTGGGAGCCATTGGCCTGGTACTGGTCGTGCAGATCGGTCTGGGCATGCTGGCCGCCAGCGGCACCATTCCGACGGTCTGGTGCATGGCGCTGCTGATGTTTCTGTTTTTCTGCGGCTTCAATGCTCTTGAAGCCACCCAGCCAAGTCTGGTCTCGCGCATGGCTCCGGCGCCGCTGCGTGGTGCGGCATTGGGTGCCTACAACACGCTGCAGTCGCTGGGCCTGTTTGCCGGTGGTGCTGTCGGTGGTGCAGTCGCCAAATTTGCGGGCGTGCCGGGCTTGTTCATCATGACGGCTGTGCTCGTTGCCCTGTGGCTGCTCGTGACCTGGCCGCTGCGCCCGGTGGGACGTCACTGACTTACAGCAACACCGCCTGAGGCGCTGTGCGCCTAGGCGGCCCCGCCTTCCCCCTCTCTGCTACGCGGAGGGGACGCAGCCCTCGCAGCGGGGCTGCCCTTGCTTGGCTGCTCGCGCGCAGTGGCCCCGGCACCATGTATCGCCGTGATGGGATATAGGGCAATCCCGTGCTCGTCATGGCTGGCTTGGGGCAGAATACGAGGCTCATTGGTTCGGGACCTTTCCCAATAGCCCGGACCACTTTTTGAAAAGGTATCTCTATGGCATCCGTCAACAAAGTCATCATCGTCGGCAATCTGGGTCGTGACCCCGAAATGCGCACCTTCCCCAGCGGCGATCAGGTGGCCAATGTGACCATCGCCACCACAGACCGCTGGCGCGACAAGAACACCGGCGAAAACCGCGAAGCCACCGAATGGCACCGTGTGGTCTTCAACGGCAAACTGGCTGAGATCGTGGGCCAGTACCTGCGCAAAGGCAGCCAGGTCTATGTGGAAGGCAGCCTGCGCACCCGCAAGTGGACCGACCAGGCCTCCGGCCAGGAACGCTACGCCACCGAAATCCGTGCCGACGCCATGCAGATGCTGGGCAGCCGCCAGGGTGGTGGTCAGCAGCAAGGCGGCTACGGCAGCGATGATGGCTATGGCGAAAGCAGCTACGAAGCACCCCGCCGTCAGGCTCCCGCTCCCATGCAGCAGCGCCCCGCACCGGCACCCATGCAGCAGCGTCCTGCTCCTGCACCCATGGCTCCTCCTCCCCAGCGCGCAGCTTCGGGGTTTGACGACATGGATGACGACATCCCGTTCTAGACTTTACCTTTTCTGATTTGTAAACAAAGGGCCCGAGATGACGAATCTACGGGCCTTTTTTTCTTTGTTAACATTTTTCTCGAAGGCCGATTGTGTGTATTTATCGACTACCTTTGGGGAAATGTAAACATGTCAGTAGGCTATCAAGTCAAAACGATACGTTTGGAGTCCGGTGAGCGGCTTCCGCTGCTGCTAAGCCAAGAAACTGGAGTGCCAGTCTGGGATGTGACACTGTTCATCCTGACGGCGCTGCGCTCTACCAGTTTGGCGACCAACACGATTGCGCATGCGGCCAGAGCGGTGATGGTCGGTCTGCAGATTTTTCGTTACTTGGGCATCGACCTCAATCAGCGCCTAGAGCAAGGAAAGCTTCTCTCGTTGAGTGAAGTAGATGAGCTTGTGAAGTTGGCAGGGCTGAAGCAAGAAGAGCTTGACGAACTCCTGGGGAATAGAAAGAAGTTGCAGGCAGCGTCTCGTGTGGTTTCGCTTGAAAGAGCGCGTATGCGCACCCCAAGCAAAGCACTGAAGCATGTCGAGTCCGAAACCAAGGCTGCTCGACTCATATATATCCGCAAGTACATTGAATGGCTAAGCGCAGGCAGACGCTTGAAGCTTGATGTTGGTCACGAGCACTTCCGTGCTTTGAATGTAGCGACAGAGGCTGTGGTGGGCCAATTGAATGCACGCATGCCCAGTCACGACCATGACGCTGGTGGGCGCCAAGGTGTCGGTGGTGAGGTGCGCGCCCGAATACTAGAAGTCATACACCCTGACAGCCCAGAAAACCCCTGGAAGGGCAAGCATGTTCGCCTTAGGAATCAGCTCATTTTCATGTGGCTGCTTCTGCTTGGTGTTCGGAATGGTGAGCTTCTGGGGGTCTATGTCAGTGATGTCAATCTCCGCACAGGAGAAGTTGTCATCACCCGCCGACCAGATAACCCGGAGGACGAGCGCGGGAACGCTCCACTGGTTAAGACAAGAGGCAGGCTCTTAGCCCTTAGTCCTGGGTTGATGGACCTTACGCGTGATTACATCATTGGAAAGAGCAAGGAAAAAAGGGGCTCGCGTTCGAGCATCAAAGGCGCGCGACGGCATCCTTACCTTTTTGTGGCCAACGGTACAGGCGCAGCACTGTCAAAGCCGGCCCTCAACAAGCTTTTCAGAGAGCTGCGGACGAAGGTTCCTGGACTACCCGAAGACCTTTCACCTCATGTGCTGCGTCACACCTGGAACGACGATTTCTCAGAGCTAATGGACACAAAGGGTGTGTCATCAGAGGATGAGGAAAGGATGCGGCGCCAGGCGATGGGCTGGTCCCCTCAATCGAAGATGGCCGCTCACTATACGAAGAGGCATATCCAACGAAAGAGCAACGAAGCCTCACTAGCGCTTCAAGCCAAATCGTTCAAGCCCACAGATAAGAAAAACTGATGAACAAAGACTTGTTTACCACTGAGCATCTCCCCGCTCGTCCTTTGAGTACGCCAAGACTGGTGCGTACCAAGTCTGGTATTGAGTTTGACGCCAGTGCTGATATCTGGGCATTTCGTGATGACATGGCAGACGTGAGTCTGAACTTCCGTCAGCTGACGAACATTTCAGATGAGTTACGTGAGAGCGCGAAAAGCGTGCTGTCTTGGTACGCCGAGAATCGGTCATCCAGTCACATGATGAACTTGTTTCAGCGGTTCCAGCACTTCATTCGTGTGACGCAGAGTCAGCTCTCAAGTATCAGTGATGTGAGCCTACTCAATTACCGTGCGGGCCTTGACGAGTCGACAGGTTGGTATCTTGGAACTCTCGCCGGATTTCTGAGGAAATGGATTCAGCTGGGTTATCCCGGTGTTGATGAGGGCGTGGATTTACTGCTGAAGCAGCTGCGACTTAAGGGAAACCGAAAAGGTATGGCGGTGCTGACTTGGGACCCCATAGATGGCCCATTCACAACCAACGAGATGGAAGCCCTTCACGCCGCACTTAACCAAGCCTACGCTTGCGGGTCAGTGTCTGAAGAAGAATACGTCTTGGCTTGGTTGTACATTTTGCTTGGTCAGCGAAATCAGCAATTCGCAGCCCTAAAGGTTTGTGATGTACGGGTTAAGAGAAATGCTGAGGGGGCACTTACGTACTCGATACTCATGCCTCGTGCCAAGCAACGCACTAAGAACCCCCGTGCAGAACTGAAAGAGCGCTCTCTCCTTGAGCAGTTCGGCGAAATTCTTGTTGCCTATGCTGAAGGTGTATGTAAGCAATTTGAGTCCTATTTGGTGGACCCAATGCAGGCTCCTTTGTTTCCGGAAAGGCGGGCTCCTTTGTTGCTGTCAATGCGCTTGACGTGTGGTACTGAAGGATTTGAATTTCACCAGACAGCCAAGTCTATTGGCGCGACACTCACCGAAATTTTGGAAAGTTTGTCAGTCGTCTCAGAGCGTACGGGAAGCTTGATGAACATTACTCCGACACGCCTCCGAAGAACTACAGGGACGCGGGCGGCAGAGGAAGGCTACAGCGAGCTCGAAATCGCAGCCCTCCTTGACCACAGTGATACCCAGAATGTTCAGGTGTATACGGCCAGCTCTCCAGCAATCATCGACCGAATCGACCGAGTAATCGCAATGGGAATTGCGCCTTTGGCCCAGGCGTTTGCCGGGAAATTGGTGGATGGGTTGAGCGTTGACACCTCGAATCGCATTATCGACTTGCGTGTCGACCGCGGCGGTGCACCTATGGGGGACTGTGGGAAACACGGTTTCTGTGGTTTCAATGCTCCCATTGCTTGCTACACCTGCTCAAGCTTCGAAGCATGGGTTGATGGGCCACACGAAGGCGTCTTGGCACACCTTCTTGAAAACCGTGACAGGCAGCTTCAAACCACCGACAAGCGAATTGCGTCTATCAATGACCGGACTATCTTTGCCGTTGCCGCAGTGATTCGGCTTTGCGAGGAGAAAAAAAAATCCCGCTGTTAAGGCAAGTGAGGAGACAAAGCTGCTCCCTGTAGAAGCCAGCGAGGAGACCAAGGATGTCTAACTTGGTTCTATTCAAGCCACGTCGCGAACTCAGTGCTGAGAAAAATCTGGCGGCGTTCGTTGCCATGTGTCGTGACGAATTGACAGCTTTAGGGGCTGACCTCCCGTTCGACGAAATGAAGTGGGATGTGACGAACCACATAAAGCTCAAAGGCAAAAATGGGGCGCTGCGTGCAGTCTTCAGCACGTGGGAGTCTGCCGATGACAGCGAGCCGACACCCATGGCTGAGCCCTATGCCGCTTTCGCAAAGTCCTACTTCCGCTATCAACATGCCTTTTGTCCAACAAAATCCATAGGTTCTAGGCTTGCTGCAACCCGGGCTTTAGGTGCTGCATTGGCTGAACATGGTTCGCATGACGTCACTCTCGTTCATGGCCAGGTGCTCAATCGCGCAGCTCAGCTCATAGCTGTTCATTACGGTAAGGACACTGCTTATCGGACTGGGCAGCAGCTAGAAATGTTGGCGTCATTCATAGACGACAACCGGTTGGCCTCTGTCCCATTGCGTTGGGTGAACCCGATTGAGCGCCCAGTGCAGACGGCTGGGCGAGTTGGTGAAGAGTTTGAAGCTCGCCGGCAGGAAATGCTCCCTTCCCCCTTCGCTCTTGACGCGCTGGCTCGAGCATTCCGTGCTGCATCTGAAACTCCGGACGTTGTTGTGACATCTGTGGCCGCAATCATGTGCTCGGCCCCGGACCGCGTGAATGAAGTGCTGAGGCTCCAGACAGGATGCGAGGTGCATAGCTCCCGGCAGGAAGCGCCTGAAGCGTATGGGCTACGTTTCTGGCCATCGAAAGGTGCAGACCCGATGGTCAAATGGGTTGTGCCATCAATGAGTTCAGTGGTTCAGGAGGCGATTAGAAGGTTGCAGGGCACTTCCTCCGAAGCCCGGCAGGTGGCTCGTTGGTACGAGGACAATCCGAGCGTGATGTACCTGCCTTCGCATCTAGAGCACCTGCGAGGGAAAGACCTGTTCATGGATGAACTAGGAGAAGTCCTTTTCGCCGAGCCTGTTAGTCGGACGTCACCAGGGCAGTGGTGCACCGGGAACAAAGTTCCGACCTTCTCTGTCGGAAAGAAGAAAGCCGTCAAGTTCTCTGATGTTGAAGCGGCCATCCTTGGGGAATTACCTCGTGGGTTTCCTTGGCTTGATGCTGATATCGGCCTGCGTTACAGCGAGGCGCTATGCCTCGTTCGGCGCAATGAGTTGCACAAAAGCAGAACGACGTTTCGAGGCATCGTCGAGGCTGTCGACCAGAATTTCATCGCCACTGGTCTGGGCAATCGCTCTGAGCACGGTTTCAAATCTGTTTTCGAAAACTTGGGGCTGTTCGAAGCCGATGGTTCACCTATTGCTATTCGAACGCACCAGTTCCGGCACTACTTGAACACACTCGCTCAAGCTGGGGGCTTGAGTGAGTTGGACATTGCGAAATGGTCTGGTCGTAAAGACATTCGCCAGAATGAGGCATACAACCATGTCTCCGACCGTGACGTCCAGGCCCGTATTGTTGAGCTTAAGAGAGAAGTTGAAGAGAGCTCATCGACCGATTTGGTCCCTCAGGTTCGCATCAGCCTCCTGCCGAGGTCAGAGTTCAAGAAGCTAGGAATTAAGGCGGCTCACACAACGGATTTCGGTATGTGTGTCCACGACTTCGTCATGTCCCCGTGTCCAATCCATCAGGATTGCAACAACTGCAACGAACAGGTGTGTATTAAGGGGGACAAGGTCGGCGAAGCTAACGCAAGGGCGGCGCATGAGGAGACCGCGAGTCTGCTGGAAGCTGCTAAAGAAGCTGATGCCGACGGGGAATATGGTGCGTCGCGCTGGGTTCAGCACCAGACGTTGACCCACTCTCGCCTGTCAGAGCTTATCGCCATCTTGGACAACCCGCGGGTTCCGGAGGGTGCCCTTATTCGCCTCACGCACGTTGAGCAAGCATCTCGACTGCAGCATGCAGTGAAAGCCCGCGCAGCCCTTGAAAATAAGTCCGATGAGCCGCGCTTGCTGAAATGGATTGTTGTTGAGGAAGGAGCTACTGAATGAGCCGAGCAAAGAATCTTGATGATGAGGACATCGCAAGGATTGTCGGCATATTGGACGGTTGGACAGGCAGCTTGACATGGGATGCCCTCATCGACTCGATTGAGAAGCATCTCTTCGTGCGCTACACGCGCCAGGCGTTGCACAAACACGTTCGTATTCGGGATGCCTTCACTCTGCGTAAAAAGACACTCTCATCAGAGAAGCCTCGCAGTCCAAAGGTGGCCTCCAGCCCGGAGTTGGAGCTCGCATGGCAGAGAATTGACAGACTAGAGGCTGAAAATAAGCGGCTTGAGCTTGAGAACACGAGGCTGCTTGAACAGTTCGTCCGGTGGGCATACAACGCGAATACGCGTGGGTTGGATGCTCACTTCCTCAATCAGCCATTGCCTCCAATTAGCAGGAAGTAGCTCTTAGAGGCAGCAGTGACTTGGTAAGAAGTGGGCAACCTGGGACGGTGCCTCACTTCTTAATTTTCAAGCATGTGCCACACACGGAAGTAATCAGCACCGGCGTCCCCCATCGCCTTCTTCCAAACAGCCTCGCCTTTTTCCTTCAGAGCCTTCCGAGTAGCGTAAGGCGTTGCTGGTGCACCCAGATGTGGGGCCAGTGCGATTGCAGCGTTGCGTGGAACGCCTGCTGACCTCAGCGCGATTTGTTCAGTGGTCCTGACTCCGTAGAGCACCATCGATGGAATGTTGGTGACCTCTGTCTGCTGGCTGAGCGGTAAATCCTCGATGGTTTTCCCAAGCTTCATCGCAAGTACAGAAGACAGGCCCCAGGAGGCTGTCATTGCGAGACGCTTAAAGCCTCTGACGCAATTAGCCAGAGCATCTTCTTCGTTTGCTGCGTCGGAGAAGTAGGTCGTGGCCAGGGTGTCAAAAGGTGCACCGTTCACCCAATCTGCGAGCATATCCGCAAGCTTTCGGCCATCTCCGCGGCCCGCCTCCGTTAGCTCATCTCTGATTTCGGGAATGGTGAGCAAGACACCCATCACATCGCGAAGTGTTCCGCTTTTTCCTGAAAATAACTCGCTAGGACTTTCTAAGTCAGACAAGTCTTCCACAGCACTCAAGCGACCAAGTGCACCCTTCACACTTTCGAAGCTGAAGCCAGTTGAGTCCACTAGCGTTACTGCTCCCATGTCCTGGGCAATTCGAGCTGCATATTGACGTGAAGCGCGCAGCAGCTTGCTTGCAAGCAGAGGCTTTTCTTCTCGCAGCACTTGATAGCCGAAGGTGCCACGTAGAACCAGCTCAATTTGGTCAGCGAATTTTGCCTGACCGACCTGTCTCAGGGTGTGAGCGATGAACTGGCTGAAGTTGGACCATTCCTTCTTGTAGACCAATTGCGAAAGTTCATGTTCACCTGCCAACAGGTCAAGGTCATTAACCATTGCGATTAGGCGTGAGGCGAGGTCAACCATCGACCTTTGAACAAAAACTCTACATTCGCTTTTCTTCTCCTCACTCGTCGCCGCAAGCGCAACAACGCCAATTGCATCTTGGTCCACTCGACCCACTCGCCCGGCGATGTTCCAAAACTCGGCGTAGCCCATCTTCTCCCCATAACCCATTGGCTTCTGTAGAGAGGAAATGACAAGATTGGAAATTGGAAAGTTGACACCCTGCGCCAAAGTGGTCGTGGCACACAGAGCACGTAAGCGCTTGTTCTCGAATAGCCACTCCATCGCCTGAGCTAATTCCTCAGGAAGGCCTGCGTTGTGAACGCCGACCCCTTGCTTAAGCAGCTTGGCAAGACTACATGCAGGCCCCAGCTCGTGGCTTGCAAAACGACCAACAGCAGCCCGGTCTTCAGCACCCTCCAACTCAGCCTCTGGAACCTTTGCTAGATATTCTGCAGACCTCCAGGTAGCTGCAACGGTCTGGCAAAGGATGACGGTAGGCCCACGTGATGAAAGTAGCTGTGCTGTCGCTGCAGACAACTTACTTGCATTCTGGTGAAGCACTGCTGGAGTGAAGCCCAATTCAGGAGCAACGCCATCAAGCTTCAACTGTTCATCCAGATGAAGTGTGTTCTTGCGCGTCGCTATTGGTTCAAACAGGATATGGTCTGCCTTCGCACCCTTTTTTCCTTTGGGTGGAGGGCATACGACTCCAACGATGCGGTCATTGGGAACCCATTGAGCTTCGACTGAATAGTCTTTATAGCTCTCCCGGTCGAGCCATTGAGCTACGCGTTTTGCATTGCTGATGAATGGCGTTAAGAGTAAGAAACGCGCATTGATATGCTCTCGATTCACAATCGAGAGCAAAAGCTCCAACTTAACTGCTCTGTCATCGCCGGCACCGATGCCGTGAGCCTCATCTACAACCACCATGGACAGGCGGCCTAGTTTTGAGCACAGCTCTTCCCGCCTAATGAGCAAGTCGAGTTTTTCAGGTGTGCACACCAGAACATCAACCCTTGGCCCATCGACTTCAGGGTTTTTGGCCGTTAGCGCACTAACTTCTAAAGTGTCGAATTCGAGCGCTGGAGAGAGCTTTTCCACTCGTTTATTAAGCGGGGAAAACTCTCGCCGAAGGCGATTTGTTACTTGATTTACGAGAGCTCTCGTGGGTGCCACATAGGCAACCCAGCCTGGTTCAGTACCCAGGTCATTGAGACTCTGCAAAATACCAAATTGCGCTAGTAAGGTCTTGCCGCTGGACGTCGGAAAATTGACAACCACGGACCGGTGCACATTGGTGGCGAGCCCTTGGTGACGTAACGCTTCACGCTGTGGCGGAAGCAGCTGCAAAATAGGACGTGATGCGCGGTTCGTCAGGCTCTCTGTTAATTTCCACGCAAAACTGACCCGCCATTTCCATCTCAAACTGACCCACTCCTTGACTTGAGCCGTAAGGCTCAAGATGTGGATTAGGTTTTGTT
>NZ_JBANEM010000023.1:0-62885 GCF_040187805.1 Comamonas sp. wu1-DMT | reverse complement strand
TACAGCGCTGCAGCGCTTCCTCGACCACATCCAGAAGCACGACAACGTGTGGGTGTGCCGCCGTATTGATTTGGCTCGTCACTGGGCCGAGCGTTTCCCCTGCAAGGAAGCAGTCTCGGCCTGACTGTACGTTCCGAGAACCCCAGGAGATTGAGGAAGGCAAGCTAGGCACTCGATTTTTCGAGACATCATCGCAGCCAATTGCAACTAGTGCGGCCCTGCATCCCTGCCCTGTGGGCAGGAGTAGCCTCTGCGGAGGCTTGCCAAGTGCGCCAAGTGCTGTCCCTGCTTTGCCGTTGATCGGTCCATGCTGACCAAAAGTGCTGGGTGCTATCGCCATCCCTTGCGAGGAATCGGACGAACGCGATCAGCCTCGATACGCACCGAGCAATGCGAATGCATCTGCTTACAGCCCGCATCCAGAGCGCGTGCGCTCGGGAATTGATAGCTGCCTTTGATTCCCGAAGCCGGTCGCGAGATACTTCAGGCTTCGAAAACTCACCGAGAACAACAACTATGCAAGGCCATCCCGAAGTCGTCGACTACCTCAAGGACCTGCTTCGCGGCGAGCTCGCGGCGCGCGACCAGTATTTCGCCCACTCGCGCATCTATGAAGACCAGGGGTTCGCCAAGCTCTTCACGCGCCTGGACCACGAGATGCAGGAAGAAACCCAGCACGCCGACGCACTGCTGCGCCGCATTCTGATGCTGGGCGGCCGCCCCGACATGCGTCCCAAGGAATTCACGCCCGGCGAGACCGTTCCCGAGATGTTGCGCAAGGACCTGGACACCGAATACGAAGTCCGTGCCGGCCTGCAACAAGGCGTGGCGCTGTGCGAGCAGCACCGCGACTATGTGAGCCGCGACATCCTGCTGGCCCAGTTGCACGATACCGAGGAAGACCACGCCTACTGGCTGGAAAAGCAGCTGGGACTGATCGACAAGATCGGACTGCAGAACTATCTGCAAAGCCAGACCTGAGCCCAGCAACTCAGCGCGGAAAAATACCGAGGCCGTCCTTGATAGACGGCCTTTTTCATGGACTCGAGGCGGGCTCAAAAACCATAGTCATCACCCGTGGCGGCAAAGCGGCCTTCGCCGGATTGTCGATCTTGCAAGGCTCGCCTGCCCCCATCTTCTGGAACGAGGCTCCACCAAGATTCACGCCCTTGTGACATCCCATTGACTCGTTGACAAACGACAAGTCAGAGCCCCCGGGCGACTCGGCCATCACCGGATGTCATACGGGATTGCCGCTCTTCGTCTCCAACCAGGCACAAGCTGCGGCTGCCAGCAGGACCTGGCGAAGCAAATGCACATGTCGGACAGGCCCCTGCACCCGGGCCTGCCCTGCACGCCGCATCCTCAGCGGATTGCCGTTGCGGGCATGACCTGTACCTTCATGCTGCGCACAATGGCCGCCAGCACCACGCCATAGGCGGGAACAAACAGCAGCAGACTCACACCCAGCTTGATGACATAGTCGACCATGGCGATTTCCACCCAGTTGGCCGCCATGAAGGCATCGGAGCTATTCCAGAAGGCGATCGAGAAAAAGGCTGCGGTGTCCAGCACCTGGCCGAACACCGACGCGGCCGCCGGAGCCAGCCACCAGGAATGGCTTTTCTGGCGGATGCGGTCGAAGACCTGAATATCCAGCAACTGGCCCAGCACATAGGCGGCAAAACTGGCCAGTGCAATGCGGAACACAAAGCCGTTGAAGCTTTGCAGCGCTTCCCAGCCATTGAAGCGGCCTTCGTGGAACAGCACGCCCACCACATAGGACACTACCAGCGCAGGGAGCATGGCACGCATGATGACGCGTCGCGCCGCAGTCTTGCCGATCAGGCGTACGGTCAGATCGGTAGCCAGAAAGATGAACGGAAAGCTGAAGGCGCCCCAGGTGCTGTGAAAGCCCAGCAGCGTGATGGGCAGTTGCACCAGGTAGTTGCTGGCGATGACCAGCGCGATATGGAAGGCGACGAGAACGGAGAGATAAAACGGCACGCGCGACGCTTGCGTCTGCACGGCATGAGCGGATGTCATGACAGTCCTTTTTGGTCGATGGGGGCGAGGGAACCCATGGTTGCGAAGAGTGCGCCAGCGCGGCGCAACCGTGAATTTTATGCTGTACGGAATTATCTCTGCCTCCCCCGGCCCGCTTATCCGCCCGGACACATGGCGGATATAAGAAAAAGCATAGCTTGTAGCGACTGCCAATCCATGTTTTCAGCAATAAATCAGTCTGCTTTCAAAGCATGACAGGCGCTAGCTGCTATTTTTTTTTGATTCATTCAAAGCGCGAGCTGCGCCTCCTGCCGGGCCGCATGGCGAGAGGCACGCAGCCCTGCCCACTGCAGATCGGCCAGGACCAGCACCACGACGGCCTGCGCCGCCACCCAGGCCAGACCCCAGGCACTGAGCGCCAGGCCGGAGCCAAACACCAGGACCGCGCAGCCCAGCGCCCAGCCCAGATTGCCAAGAGCCACCAGACCGATCAGCGTGCGCGGCAGGGGCTCGCGACGCGCCATCCAGGCTGCGGCCGATGCATAGGCCAGCAAGAAAAGACCTGTTGCCGTCAGCAGGAAAGGCGGCAGCCCCGTCAGATCGGCCAGCGGCCGCTGCAAGGCCAGTTGCAGCGCGCCCGTGGCGGCGCAGGAGGCCGCATCGGCACACATCACAAGACGCAGAAACCGGGGAGAAGCAAAAATGGACATGGGAAACTCCTGTTCTATGACGAAGGTCTTGCGGCCGGCCCTGTGCCGGCTGCTGGGGCCCATGATTGCCATCCGCTCGCACAGCGTCGATAACCTCGCAGGTCATGGCCTGCTGTCCGGCCTGCCACTACGATGCGAGCATGAACTCCAGCACCGCCCCCTCTTCTTTTCATGCCGCTCATAAGCCGCCCGGTGCACGCGCGCCGTTTGGCGAGCACCTGCGCCACTGGCGCCAGCACCGCCGGCTGAGCCAGCAAGGGCTGGCACTGGAGGCCGAGATTTCGACACGCCACCTGAGCTATGTGGAAACAGGCCGCGCCCAGCCCAGCCGCGAGATGGTGCTGCGGCTGGCCGAGCGCCTGTCGGTGCCGCTGCGCGAGCGCAATGCACTGCTGGTGGCTGCGGGCTTTGCGCCCATGTACCAGGCCCGTCCCCTGGACCACCCCGATCTGGCGGCCGCGCGCCAGGCAGTGGAGCTGGTGCTCAAGGGCCACGAGCCCAGCCCGGCCCTGGCCGTGGATAGACACTGGAATCTGGTGGCCACCAATGCCGTCGTGCCGCTGCTGCTGGACGGCGTGGCGCCCTGGCTGCTGGAGCCACCCGTGAATGTGCTGCGCCTGAGCCTGCACCCCGAGGGGCTGGGCCCACGCCTGGCCAACTCCGCGCAATGGCGTGCCCATTTGCTGCACCGCCTGCAGCAGCAGATCGCCGCCACGGCAGACAGCGAGCTACAGGCACTGCATGACGAAATCGCAGCCTATCCGTTCGCCGAGGACAAGGACTCCCCTCTGCCCAGCCCCATCGCCGTGCCCTTCGAATTGCACACCCATCTGGGCACACTGAGCTTCATCAGCACCATCACCATCTTCGGCACGCCCGTGGACGTGACGCTGCAGGAGCTGGCCGTCGAATCGTTCTTTCCCGCAAATGCCGAGACACAGCAGGCGCTGCAGCGGCTGCAGGCCAGGCGCAGGGCCTGAAAAGCAAAAAGCCCGCAGGACTTGCATCCTGCGGGCTTTGGGGCCGGGCCCTTGAAGGCCCTGTCATCTGGCGCCTGAGCGCTTAGATCTTGGCCGCCACTTCAGCGTACTCGGCGATTTCGTTGAAGTTCATGTAGCGATAGACGGAAGCCTTGTCGGCATCGATCACGCCCATTTCCTTCAGGTACTCTTCCTTGGAAGGCAGGTAGCCCAGACGCGAAGCGATGGCTGCCAGTTCGGCCGAGCCCAGATACACATTGGTGTTCTTGCCCAGACGGTTGGGGAAGTTGCGGGTAGAGGTGGAGATCACGGTCGCACCTTCGCGCACCTGGGCCTGGTTGCCCATGCACAGCGAGCAGCCGGGCATTTCGGTACGGGCACCGGCGGTACCGAAGGCAGAGTAGTGACCTTCCTTGATCAGCTCGTCCTGGTCCATCTTGGTGGGAGGAGCCACCCACAGCTTGACGGGGATGTCACGCTGGCCGCCCAGCAGCTTGGCTGCAGCGCGGAAGTGACCGATGTTGGTCATGCAGGAACCGATGAAGGCTTCGTCGATCTTGGCGCCGGCCACGTCAGACAGGGTCTTGGCATCATCAGGATCGTTGGGGCAGCAAACGATGGGTTCCTTGATGTCGGACATGTCGATTTCGATGACGTGAGCGTACTCGGCGTTCTTGTCGGCTTCCAGCAGGTCTGGCTTGGCCAGCCAGGCTTCGACCTTTTCGATACGACGCTGCAGAGTCTTGGCGTCGGCGTAGCCGTCAGCGATCATGTTCTTCATCAGAACGATGTTCGATGTCAGGTATTCCTTGATGGGCTCAGGGTTGAGCTTGATCGTGCAACCGGCGGCAGAGCGCTCGGCAGAAGCGTCAGACAGCTCAAACGCTTGCTCGACCTTCAGATCTGGCAGGCCTTCGATTTCCAGGATGCGACCCGAGAATTCGTTGATCTTGCCGGCCTTGGCAACCGTCAGCAGACCTTGCTTGATGGCGTACAAGGGAATCGCGTGCACCAGATCGCGCAGAGTCACGCCAGGCTGCATTTCGCCCTTGAAGCGCACCAGCACCGATTCGGGCATGTCCAGAGGCATCACGCCGGTCGCGGCACCGAAGGCCACCAGACCGGAGCCTGCGGGGAAGGAGATGCCGATGGGGAAACGGGTGTGCGAGTCGCCACCGGTACCCACGGTGTCGGGCAGCAGCAGGCGGTTGAGCCAGCTGTGGATCACGCCGTCACCAGGACGCAGGGCCACGCCGCCGCGGTTGCTGATGAAGTTGGGCAGTTCGCGATGGGTCTTCACGTCCACGGGCTTGGGATAAGCCGCTGTGTGGCAGAAGGACTGCATCACCATATCGGCGGAGAAGCCCAGGCAGGCCAGATCCTTGAGCTCGTCGCGAGTCATGGGGCCTGTGGTGTCCTGCGAACCCACGGTGGTCATGCGAGGTTCGCAGTAGGTACCAGGGCGCACGCCCTGACCTTCGGGCAGACCGCAGGCGCGGCCGACCATCTTCTGGGCCAGTGTGAAACCGGCCGTGGAAGCGGCAGGCGCCTGGGGCAGGCGGAACTCGGTGGATGCGGGCAGACCCAGGGCTTCGCGAGCCTTGGCGGTCAGCGAACGGCCGATGATCAGGTTGATACGGCCGCCGGCTTGCACTTCGTCCAGCAGCACGTCGGACTTGAGCTGGAAGTCAGCCACGGTTTCACCGTTCTTGACGATCTTGCCGGCGTAGGGCAGCACGTCGATCACGTCGCCCATTTCCAGCTTGGAGACATCGACTTCGATGGGCAGAGCGCCGGAGTCTTCTTGCGTGTTGAAGAAGATGGGAGCGATCTTGCCGCCCAGCGTCACGCCGCCAAAGCGCTTGTTGGGAACAAAGGGAATGTCCACGCCCGTGCCCCAGATGATGGAGTTGGTGGCGGACTTGCGCGAAGAACCGGTACCGACCACGTCGCCCACATAGGCAACCAGGTGGCCCTTCTTCTTCAGGTCTTCGATGAACTGCATGGGGCCGCGCTTGCCGTCTTCTTCGGGCTTGAACGCCGCGTCAGGACGCGTGTTCTTGAGCATGGCCAGGTAGTGCAGAGGAATGTCGGGACGGCTCCAGGCATCGGGAGCGGGCGACAGGTCGTCGGTATTGGTCTCGCCGGGCACCTTGAAGACGGTGACGGTGATCTTTTCCTCGACCTTGGGACGCGAAGTGAACCACTCGGCATCGGCCCAGCTTTGCATCACTTCCTTGGCCTTGGCATTGCCGGCCTTGGCCTTGTCGGCCACGTCGTTGAAGAAGTCGAACATCAGCAATGTCTTCTTCAGCGCGTCGGCAGCCACGCCAGCCACTTCGGCATCGTCCAGCAGCTCGATCAGGGGGTGCACGTTGTAGCCACCCACCATGGTGCCCAGCAGCTCGGTGGCCTTGGCCTTGGAGATGAGACCCACCTTCAGGTCGCCGTGAGCCACGGCAGCCAGGAAGGAAGCCTTGACCTTGGCTGCATCATCCACACCGGGCGGCACGCGATGAGTCAGCAGATCCATCAGGAATGCATCTTCACCGGCGGGTGGGTTCTTGATCAGCTCGATCAGGTCGGCGACCTGCTTGGCATCCAGAGGCAGCGGGGGGATGCCCAGTGCGGCGCGTTCTGCCACATGGTCACGGTAGGCTTTCAACATGGGTTCTCTCCAATGGTTTTTTGAAAAAGGCTGCGCGTGGAGCGCGAATTACAGGACTGGCGCATGTGCGATACGCCAGTCCTCAGCCTCGCCAGACTTATTTGCTGTCCAGCAGGCTGGGAGGTGGGTTCTTGCGGATGGCTTCGGCCACTTGCTGCTGCTCGGGGCTCATGCACTCATCCGCCAGACGCTGGCCGGCCTTCTGGTTCATCAGCATGGACTTGTTGGCGATCTGCAGCCACACGGCGCCAGCTGCCTTGTCCTCCAGGCGCACGGTGCCGGTGGAAGTCTTGACGGGAGACATGTGGTACTTGAAGCCACGGCCGTCCACGATGAAGTAACCGGGGTTGGCTGCGTCGGCGTTCACGTTCACATAGGCGCCCAGCTCGCAGGCAATGCGGCCCTTGTGCACGCGCTCGGCCACGGCCAGCTCTTCCGTGCCCAGTGCGGCGGAAGCCGGGCCGGCGGCCACGACGGCGGCAGCACCCGCGCCACCTGCAGCTACGGCAGCGGCAGCCTTGCCCTTCTTGGAAGTAGTGGTGGCCTTCTTGGCGGCGGGAGCCTTCTTGGCGGCGGCCGCCTTGGCCTTGGGTGCGGTTTCTGCCACGGCAGAGTGGCTGATTGCGACCAGGGGAGCGGCAATCATCAAAGTGGCGATCAGGGTCTTCATAGGAATTAGCTCCTGCAGACTTGTTATGAGTTCAACGGATTGAGGCCGGGGCAAACCAGGGTTGAACTTCAACCGGCAAGACCTGCCCCGTCTGGTGAGCGCGCTCCAGCAACTGCCAAAAATAGCGGTAGCTCGCGCGGTCGTGTAGTACACCACCAAAACTGATGGGCGCCCAATTCTGCACCGCTGCAGAGGTAAGTATTTGTGCCGCCTGTAGAACTTCGTCCTCTGCTGGCGCAAATGCACGCAGAATCGGGCGAATCTGGTCAGGATGGATGCTCCACATGCGTGTGTAGCCAAGCTCACGCGAGGCTTTTTGCGCGCAAGCCTGCAAAGCTTCAGGATTCTTGAATTCCGTGACCACGCAGTGCGAGGGCACCTTGCCGTGGGCATGGCAGGCTGCCGCGATCTCGAGCTTGGCACGAACGACCAAGGGATGCTCGAACTGGCCCTGTGCCGTCATGGCGGAAGCCGGGATGGCGCCGCCATGGGCCGAGACAAAATCCATCAGCCCGAAGGAGATGCTTTGCACGGCCGGGTGCGCGGCAATGTCGAAGGCCTGCTGCACGGCAGCAGGAGACTCAATCAAGACATGTAGCGGCACACGCTTGTCTGTCGCACGCTGCAGGGCTGCTTCGGCCTTGATGACGTCATCCACCGACTCCACCTTGGGAATCATGATGTGGCAGAGCTTGTCTGCCGCGCCGCCGGCAATGATGTCCATGTCTGCCTGGAAATGAGCATGCTCCACCGCATGCACCCGGGCCGCCACGCGCGCGCCTTGAGCCGCTCCATTCGCCAGCTCGACCACCAGACGCGCGTGCTCGGCCTCCTGGCCGACAGGAGCGCCATCCTCGCAGTCCAGCGTCACGTCGAACACGCAGGTGCCGAACTCCTGCATCATCTCTGCCTGCAGCTGCAGGCTTTTGCGCATGCGCGCTTCCACGCCACTGTAGTGATCGCAGACGGGCAGACGCTGAGCGCCACCCTGAGCATCGAGAAGCACGGTGGCGGGATGAACCAGTTCTTTCGTCATGACTTGCGCTGAGCCACCATGAAAAGTCGGGGAAAAGCCAGCAGACGCTTGCCGTCGGCTCGCTCCGGATACGCCACATCGATGCGGCTTTGATACTCGGTCAGGTACTCGGCTTGCAGCTCCCGGGGCAAACCTTCCACGAAAGGCTTGAGGCCCGTGCTGCTGAGCCACTGCACAATCGCTGCGGCCGAGTCCATAGGATGCTGATAGACGGTGTGCCACACATCGACGCTCGCAGCCTCATTGGCGGGAGCCGCCGGCTGAGGCGCTGCCAGCAGGTCGTAATACACCCCTATGGGCAAAATCTCGGTACGCACCTTGCTCGCGTCCCCGATATGCGCCGCAAACCGGGGCAGTTGGGCGACTTCGCGCATGTTTCGGTGCGAGGGTTCCTGACGGTTGTCAGGCATCTGCACGGCCAGCACGCCACCGGGCGCCAGCAAGGAAAACAGACGGGGAATCAGGCTCTCATGCCCGCCCACCCACTGGATGGAGGCATTCGCATAGATCAAATCAGGTGCTGACTCACCTTCAGCAGGTGCCCAGGAGGCAATATCACCGGCCTCGAACCTGGCCTGCGGCAACTGCTTGCGCGCAGTCTCCAGCATGGCTTCGGAATTGTCGACACCGATCACATCGGCGCCGGGGAAACGCTCCACCAGAAGTTCGGTGGAGTTGCCCGGCCCGCAGCCCAGATCCACGATGCGGAGGCTGCGAGCGGGTGAATGCAAGCTGGAAGGTACTCTTGCCAGCAGTTCTGCCGCAGGGCGCGTGCGCTCATTGGCAAAGCGCAGATACAGCGCGGGGTTCCAGTCTTGCATAGGTTTTGCGCTGATTACAGCAGGTGCTTGACGCCGTCCTGCTCGCCTTGCAGCTCAGCCAGAGTCTTGTTGATGCACTCTTGCGAGAAGGCATCGATTTCCAGACCTTCGACGATCTTGTATTCGCCGTCAGCCGTGGTGGTCACGGGGAAACCGAACACGATACCGGCGGGGATGCCGTACTCGCCGTTGGAAGGCACGCCCATGGTGACCCATTCGCCGTTGGAGCCCAGGGCCCAGTCACGCATGTGATCGATAGCAGCGTTGGCAGCGGAAGCAGCCGACGACAGACCGCGAGCAGCGATGATGGCGGCGCCGCGCTTGCCCACGGTGGGCAGGAACACGTTGGCATTCCATTCCTGGTCGTTGATGGCTTCCTTCACGGACTTGCCGTCCACGGTGGCGAAGCGGTAGTCGGCGTACATGGTGGGCGAGTGGTTGCCCCACACGGTCAGCTTCTTGATGTCGCCGACCTTGAAGCCGCCCTTGGCAGCCAGCTGGGAAGCAGCGCGGTTGTGGTCCAGGCGCAGCATGGCGGTGAAGTTCTTCGCGGGCAGATCGGGAGCCGACTTCATGGCGATGTAGGCGTTGGTGTTGGCGGGGTTGCCGACCACCAGAACCTTGACATTGCGCGAAGCCACGGCGTTCAGAGCCTTGCCCTGGGCGGTGAAGATCTGGGCGTTGGCAGCCAGCAGGTCAGCACGTTCCATGCCGGGGCCACGAGGACGGGCGCCCACCAGCAGAGCGTAGTCGGTGTCCTTGAAGGCGGTCATGGGGTCGGCGTGGGCTTCGATGCCGGCCAGCAGGGGGAAGGCGCAGTCTTCCAGCTCCATGATCACGCCCTTCAGAGCGTTTTGAGCCTTTTCGTCGGGGATTTCCAGCAGTTGCAGAATAACGGGCTGATCTTTACCCAGCATTTCGCCGGAGGCGATGCGGAACAACAGGGCGTAACCGATTTGGCCAGCTGCGCCGGTAACGGCGACACGGACGGGCTTCTTGCTCATGGTGAAACTCCAAGATTGGAAAAAAGTGAGATGTTATGGGCGCCAGGTTGCACCAGCGTAACCACCAGTAGCGCAAGCTCCGCAAACATGCGGCAAGTGTACTGCCGAAATCAAAGCCCGGTCAATTTGTCTTATGTCTTATATAAGATATGATCTTCACTTAGCGACCAGAGTCAAATCGACTGTTTTTTGTGCATCGCATCGCGGAGGCGATACCTTCAAAACCAACTATGCCCAGCCCCCACAACACAGCCCCGGACAACAACGCCAGCCATAGCGGTGGTGCCGGCGTCTCCACCCCAGCCTTCAGCCCTCTGTACCAGCAGATCAAGGGCCTGATCCTGCAAAGTCTGGAAGCTGGCGAATGGCGCCCCGGAGAACTGATCCCCAGTGAAATGGAGCTGGCAGCCCGCTTCAAGGTCAGCCAGGGCACGGTGCGCAAGGCAATCGATGAACTGGCTGCCGAAAACCTGGTCATGCGCCGCCAGGGCAAAGGCACGTTTGTGGCCACTCACGCTGCCCAGCAGGTGCAGTACCGCTTTCTGAATCTGCGCCCCGATGCCGGCGACCTGCAGGGCGAAGGCCGCGCAGAGCGCCACATCCTCGAGTGCCGCCGCCTGCGCGCGCCTGCCGAAGTGGCCCGCGCCCTGGCCCTGCGCACCGGCGACGCCGTGATGCATGTACGCCGCACCCTGTCCTTTGCCGCAATCCCGACTATTTTGGAGGACATCTGGCTGCCTGGCAACGCCTTCAAGGGGCTGACGACCGAACAGATGTCCAACTACCAGGGCCCGACTTACGCCATGTTCGAACTCGACTATGGCGTGCGCATGGTGCGGGCCGACGAGAAAATTCGCGCCGTTCTGCCGGATGCCGAGCAAGCCCAGCTGCTGAACATTCCCAGCACTACGCCGCTGCTCAGCGTGGAGCGAACTGCTTACACATACAACGATGTTCCCATGGAGTTACGGCGCGGCCTGTACCGCACCGACACCCATCATTACCGCAATGCTTTGAACTGAATCCCCCCGTAAAAGCGTTGATTGCAACAGAGCCCAACCATCTGCTATGCAAATTCGGCTAACGGATTCTGCTGCATTGCAATAGAATTTTGTGTCGCTTCGCACTAGCGATTACAACGCAGTTACATCCACGAAAGTACCCTGCCATGACAGAGCAAAAAGCAAAACAGCGGCCAGAGTTCCGCAATATCAACTTCTTCTCGGACCTACCGACCTATCGCCTGCCCCTGGCAGGCATTGTGTCCATTCTGCACCGCGTCAGCGGCCTGCTGATGGCGATCCTGCTGCCGTTCATCATCTGGATGTTCGACAACTCGATCTCGTCGGAAATTTCGTTTGATTCCTTCACGTCGGTATTCGCAGGTCCCTTTGGCTGGTTTGCCAAGCTCGTCTGCCTGGCACTGATCTGGGCCTATCTGCACCACTTCTGCGCAGGTGTCCGCCATCTGGTGATGGACGTGAACCACCACGCCGTGAACAAGCAGACCGGCAAGTCCACCGCCGCCGTCGTTCTGTGCATCAGCGTTGCCCTGACCGTGGTGCTTGGCGCCAAGCTGTTCGGCCTGTACTGATCAGCGCCCAGTCAATAACACCTCACGATAAGGAAACAACCATGTCCGTGAATTACGGCTCCAAGCGCACCGTTGTCGGTGCGCACTATGGCACCCGCGACTTTCTGGCTCAACGCTCTACCGCCGTCCTGATGGCGCTGTACACCGTTGTGCTGCTGGTGCGCTTTCTGACGGTCGGCGGCCCCGTGGGCTACGAGCAGTGGGCCGGCATTTTTGCTCCCCAGTGGATGAAGTTTCTGACCCTGGCCCTCTTCGTGGCTCTGGGCTGGCATGCCTGGATCGGCGTGCGTGACATCTGGATGGACTACGTCAAGCCCGTGGGCCTGCGCCTTGCACTGCAAGTGGTCACCATTGTCTGGCTGGTCGGCTGCATCGGCTGGGGCATCCAGGTTCTGTGGCGTCTCTGATTGAGACACAGTCTCCACGATTGAAGGTTAAGAATGAGCTACTCCAAAGCAAATATCACCAAGCGCAAGTTTGACGTCGTGATCGTCGGTGCCGGCGGCTCCGGCCTGCGCGCTGCGCTGGAACTGTCGCGCGCCGGTCTGTCCGTCGCCTCGCTGTCCAAGGTTTTCCCCACTCGCTCGCACACTGTGGCTGCCCAAGGCGGCGTGTCCGCTTCGCTGGGCAATATGAGCGAAGACAACTGGCACTATCACTTCTACGACACCATCAAGGGCTCCGACTGGCTGGGCGACCAGGACGCCATCGAGTTCATGTGCCGTGAAGCGCCGAACGTCGTGATCGAGCTCGAGCACTTCGGCATGCCTTTCGACCGCAATGCCGACGGCACCATCTACCAGCGCCCCTTCGGCGGCCACACCGCCAACTACGGCGAAAAGCCCGTGCAACGCGCCTGCGCTGCCGCTGACCGCACCGGTCACGCCATGCTGCACACGCTGTACCAGCAGAACGTCAAGTCCAAGACCAACTTCTTCGTGGAGTGGATGGCGCTGGACCTGATCCGCAACACCCAGGGCGATGTGGTCGGCGTGACCGCACTGGAACTGGAAACCGGCGATTTGTACGAGCTGCACGCCAAGGCCGTGCTGCTGGCCACCGGCGGTGCCGGTCGCATCTTCCAGGCTTCGACCAATGCCTTCATCAACACCGGTGACGGCCTGGGCATGGCTGCTCGCGCCGGCATTCCTCTGCAGGACATGGAGTTCTGGCAGTTCCACCCCACCGGCGTGGCCGGTGCCGGCGTGCTGCTGACCGAAGGCTGCCGCGGCGAAGGCGCTATTCTCTTGAATAGCGAAGGCGAGCGCTTCATGGAGCGCTACGCTCCCACGCTGAAGGATCTGGCACCGCGTGACTTCGTGTCGCGTTCGATGGACCAGGAAATCAAGGAAGGTCGCGGCTGCGGTCCCAACAAGGACTACATCCTGATGAAGCTGGACCACCTGGGTGCAGAAACCATCCGCAAGCGTCTGCCTTCCGTGGAAGAAATCGGCCACAACTTCGCCAACGTGGACATCACCAAGGAACCCATTCCCGTGGTTCCCACCATCCACTACCAGATGGGCGGCATCCCGACCAACATCAACGGTCAGGTCGTGGTCTGGGACGGTCAGCAGAACAATGTGGTCAACGGCCTCTACGCCGTGGGCGAATGCTCGTGCGTGTCCGTGCACGGTGCCAACCGCCTGGGCACCAACTCGCTGCTGGACCTGCTGGTCTTCGGCAAGTCTGCCGGCAAGCACATCGTGGAATTCGTCAACGGCTTCGGCGCTCACCACGAAGTGCCTGCCGACGGCGCTGACCGCACCCTGGCCCGCCTCAACCAGCTGCAAGACTCCAAGGACGGCACTTACGCCCAGGACGTCGCCGGCGAGATCCGTCAATCCATGCAGACTCATGCTGGCGTGTTCCGCACGCAAAAGAGCATGGACGAAGGCGTGGAAAAGATCAACGCGATCCGCGAGAAGGTCGGCTCCGTGACCCTGAAGGACAAGTCCATGGTGTGGAACACCGCTCGCATGGAAGCCCTGGAAGTGGACAACCTGATCGAAGTGGCACAAGCCACCATGACCTCGGCCGCAGCCCGCAAGGAATGCCGTGGCGCACACACCGTGTACGACTACGAGCACCCTGCCGACCACGCCGAATTCCCCCTGGGCCGCAACGACAAGGAATGGCTCAAGCACACACTGTGGGACAGCGCGACCAACAGCCTGACCTACAAGCCTGTGAACCTCAAGCCCCTGACCGTTGCCAGCGTTCCTCCCAAGGTCCGCACGTTCTAATTCAGCAGCCCACGAGAGAAGATCAAAATGAAGCGCACATTCAAAATCTACCGCTACGATCCGGATAAAGACGCCAAGCCCTACATGCAAACCGTGCAAGTGGAGCTGGACGGTCACGAGCGCATGCTGCTGGACGCCCTGGTCAAGCTCAAGGCCATGGACCCCTCCATTGCCTTCCGTCGCTCCTGCCGTGAAGGCGTGTGCGGCTCCGACGCCATGAACATCAACGGCAAGAACGGTCTGGCCTGCCTGACGAACATGAACACCCTCAAGGGCGACATCGTTCTCAAGCCCCTGCCCGGCCTGCCCGTCATCCGCGATCTGATCGTGGACATGACCCAGTTCTTCAAGCAGTACCACTCGATCAAGCCCTACCTGCAAAGCGATGTCTACGCATCGCCCAGCAAGGAGCGCCTGCAGTCGCCCGAAGAGCGCGAAGAGCTCAACGGCCTGTACGAGTGCATTCTGTGCGCCAGCTGCTCCACCAGCTGCCCCTCGTTCTGGTGGAACCCCGACAAATTCGTGGGCCCGGCCGGTCTGCTGCAGGCTTACCGCTTCATCGCGGACAGCCGCGACACAGCCACGGGCGAGCGCCTTGACAATCTGGAAGATCCTTACCGCCTCTTCCGCTGCCACACCATCATGAACTGCGTGGACGTGTGCCCCAAGCACCTGAACCCCACAGCAGCCATTGGCAAGATCAAGGAGCTGATGGTTCGTCGAACCATCTGATGCTGATGACGAATACTCTGCTCGACGAACGTGAGCGCGACCTGCTGAGGTGGCGCAGCCGCCGTGGTCTGGTTGAGAACGATCTGTTCATCGAGCAGTTCTTCGCCACCTACGGAAGCCAGCTCACGCGGAGACACGCGACTGGCCTGTCTGCCTTGATGGATCTGGCAGACAACGACCTGATGGATCTTTTCTTGCGTCGCAAGGAACCTGAAGGACAACTCGATACCCAAGAAGTCAGGGAAGTGCTGGAGATGGTGCGCAAGCGCCAGCCCGGTAACTGTCCCCAGTAGGCTAGGCAAACTAGAGAAGGAAGTTTGGAAATGAAACTCGCTGACAACAAAGCAACGCTGTCTTTCAGCAATGGCGCTCCCAGTGTGGAAATGCCGGTGTACCAGGGCAATATCGGCCCGGATGTGATCGACATCCGCAAGCTCTATGCCCAGACTGGCATGTTCACGTATGACCCGGGCTTCCTCTCTACCGCCGCCTGCCAATCCGCCATCACCTACATCGATGGCGACAAGGGCGAGCTGCTGTACCGCGGCTACCCCATCGAACAACTGGCCAAGAACTGCAACTTCCTGGAAACCTGCTACCTGCTGCTGTACGGGGAACTGCCCAACGAGAAGGAAAAGGCCAACTTCGAAGAGCTGGTGACCAAGCACACCATGGTCAACGAGCAGATGCAGTTCTTCCTGCGCGGCTTCCGTCGTGACGCTCACCCCATGGCCGTGCTGACCGGTCTGGTGGGCGGCATGTCGGCCTTCTACCACGACAGCACCGACATCACCAACCCAGAGCACCGCAACATCGCTGCGATCCGCCTGATCGCCAAGATGCCTACGCTGGTCGCCATGGCATACAAGTACGGTATGGGCCAACCCTACATGTACCCCAAGAACGACCTGTCGTATGCCGGCAACTTCATGCGCATGATGTTCGGCAACCCTTGCGAAGAGTACAAGGTCAACCCCGTGGTTGAGCGCGCTCTGGACCGCATCTTCATCCTGCACGCCGACCACGAGCAAAATGCCTCGACCTCCACCGTGCGTCTGTGCGGCTCTTCGGGCACCAACCCCTTCGCGGCCATCTCCGCTGGCGTGGCCTGTCTGTGGGGCCCTGCCCACGGCGGCGCCAACGAAGCCTGCCTGAACATGCTGGAAGGCATCCAGGCCAATGGCGGCATCGAAAAGGTCGGCGAGTTCATGGAGCAGGTCAAGGACAAGACCAGCGGCGTGAAGCTGATGGGCTTTGGCCACCGCGTCTACAAGAACTACGACCCCCGCGCCAAGCTGATGCAGGAAACCTGCAACGAAATCCTGGCCGAACTGGGTCTGGAAAACGATCCCCTGTTCGCCCTGGCCAAGAAGCTGGAAAAGATTGCCCTGGAAGACGACTACTTCGTCCAGCGCAAGCTCTACCCCAACGTGGACTTCTACTCCGGCATCGTGCAGCGCGCCATCGGCATCCCCGTCAACCTGTTCACCGGCATCTTCGCTCTGGCCCGCACCGTGGGCTGGATCGCTCAGCTCAACGAACAAATGGCCGACCCCGAGTACAAGATCGGCCGTCCCCGCCAGCTGTTCACCGGCTCCGTGTCGCGCGACGTCAAGCCTATCGCTCAGCGTTGATCGGCACACCCAGGCCCGGATTTCCGGGTCTCAGGGTGGCAAAAAGCCCGCAGACTGCAAAGTCCGCGGGCTTTTTTACGTCCCCCCCCGATCTCAGCTTTGGTAAAACCATAGCTGGTTACGCAAGACACAGGTCGATTTCAAGTGTGAATCATCTCAGTATCCATTGATACAAAGCGCTAGCCGCTATAGAAATTTATAAATCGATCCACATCAGAAATGCGGAGCGAGCCCGGAATCGGCTCTTCTATACTGGTCTTCATGCACGCAAAACGACAACGCAATCTGGAGCTGGCCCATGCCGTGCTCGACTGGAACCAGCGCCACCTGAACCGTCACACCACGCTGAGCCGCGAGCAGGTCGCCGAATGCTTTGCCGAGCAATTCGTGGTCGAGCCCAACGGCCGCCACTATGCAGCGGACCTCGAGAGCTATCGCGAATTTCTCGAAGGCATGAAGCAGGACATGGAAGGCATTCGCTACGACATCCGGCACACCACGGCCGACGAGGACTCCGTGGTCTTTTCCATGGATGTCTGCATCACCAAGGCCGATGGCAGCGCCCAGCACTTTGTCGCCATGCTGCTCATGCGTTTTGACGAACACGAAAAAGTCAGCCTATGGCGCGAGGTCTATCTGCCGCGCCCCCAGGCTGGCGCGCAATAAGACCGCACCGCAGACCACTCCCGTCATGGCACGAGCAAAATCGGCTGCTGGGCGCCATGCGCTTCCAGTTGCCGGTGGGCCTGCGCGGCATCGGCCAGCGCAAACTCCTGCGGCTCGCCCATACGGAAATGCTTTTTGCGCAGCGCCTCGAACAGGCGCGCGGCCATGGCATCGCGCTCTCTGGGCTTTTTGACGAAGTGAAACACCATGGGCCGGCACACGCTGTTCGACTTCGCGGCTAGACGCGCAATCTCCAGCGGCGGCACCGGACCGGAAGACTGCCCGTACATCACCAGCTGGCCGCCGATGCCCAGACTGGCCAGCGAGGCATCGAAACTGTCCTTGCCCACGCCGTCATAAGCCACATCCACGCCTTCGCCGCCGGTCAACTGCTGCACACGCACAGCCACATCCTGGGCGCCCACGCCACGATAGCGGATCACCTCCACACAACCGGCCTGGTCGGCCTTTTTTGCCGTGGCATCGCTGCCCGCCGTGCCGATCACCATGGCCCCCAGTTGCGTTGCCCACTGGCTCAGGATCTGCCCCATGCCGCCACCGGCGGCCTGGACCAGGATCCGCGATCCCTGGCCTACCCGGGCCACCCGGTGCAGCAGCACATCGGCCGTCAGCCCGCGCAGCAGGCTGGATGCGACCAGCGCGTCGCTGAGGTCATCGGGCACGGCAATCAGCTCGTCGCCCGCAATCACGCGCTCGGCGGCGTAGATGGCATAGGCGCCAGAGACATAGCAGACCCGGTCGCCGGGTCTGAAGCGAGTCACGCCCTCCCCCACTTCGGCCACTACTCCCACGGCTTCGATGCCGGGCGTGCCCGGCAGCGCCAGCGTCTTGTACAGCCCGGAGCGCACATAGATATCGTGAAAGTTCACACCAATGCGCGTGTGTCGCACGCGCACCTGTCCAGCCGTCAGCGGCAGCGAAGCGACCGAGGCGATCTGCAGAACCTCAGGGCCTCCGTATTCCGTCATGACAATGGCTTGATGCGTGATCTGACTCATGGCTAGTGCTCCTTGCGGGTTGTAATCCTGCGAATGTAGCCTGCACCGTGCTTGTCCCTGCGCCTCGCTGCGACGCGGCAATTCCCGCACAATGCGCCTCCTGCACACCGCTATTGATTCTTCTATGTCTTTTGCCCCCCTAGGCCTGCGCGCCGAGCTTCTGGATGCCACACTCGATCTGGGTCTGCGCGACGCGACGCCGATTCAGACCGAGGCCATCCCCGCCGTGCTGGCCGGACGCGATCTCTGGGCCTGCGCGCCCACGGGCTCGGGCAAGACCATGGCCTATCTGCTGCCCCTGCTGCAGGCCTGGCTGGCGCAAAAGCGCAGCCACACCGGCTTTGTGCGGCCTCTGGCCACCCTGATTCTGGTGCCCACGCGCGAGCTGGCCCTGCAGGTTCATGAAAACCTGAGCGACATCACGCGCCAGTTGCGTGAGCAACCACGCAGCCGCGTGGTCTATGGCGGTGTCTCCATCAACCCGCAGATGATGCAGCTGCGTGGCAGCGCCGACTTTCTGGTCGCCACGCCGGGCCGCCTGCTGGATCTGGTGGAGAACAACGCCGTGCGCCTGAACGCGGTGCAGCACCTGGTTCTGGACGAGGCGGATCGCCTGCTGGACCAGGGCTTTGCCGAAGAACTCAACCGCGTGCTGGCCTTGCTGCCCGCGAAACGCCAGACCCTGCTGCTCTCGGCCACCTTCCCACAGAACGTGGAAGCGCTGGCGGCCCGTCTGCTGCACGACCCCGTTCGGGTGCAGGTCGATGCCGACCAGGCCGCCGAGCATTCGGCCAGCCCCGAGAACATCAGCCAGCGCGCCATTGCCGTGGACGGCCCCCGCCGCACCCAGTTGCTGCGCCAGCTCGTCAAACAAGGCGAGAACCAGCCCGAATGGGAGCGAGCCCTGGTCTTTGTCGCCAAGCGCCACACTGCCGAAATGCTGGCCGACAAGCTCTACAAGGCGGGCATCTACGCCACCACCTTCCACGGCGATATGAGCCAGGGTGCGCGCAAGGACGTGCTCGACCAGTTCAAGGCCAAGCGCTGGCAACTGCTCATCACCACCGACCTGGCCGCGCGCGGCATCGATATCGCGCAGTTGCCCACGGTCATCAACTACGACCTGCCCCGCTCGCCCGCCGACTATATTCATAGAATTGGCCGCACGGGCCGTGCAGGGCATGCTGGTTGCGCCATCACTTTTGTAAGCCCCGCCGACACCGCACACTGGAAACTGATCTGCAAGCGCAATCAGCTGGAAATCGATCTGGAGCAAATCCAGGGCTTCGAGCCTACCGAAGCCGTCCCGCCACCGCCGGTCGCGCAGGACGGCAACGGCGGCATCAAGGGCCGCAGACCCAGCAAGAAGGACAAGCTGCGCGCTGCTGCTGCAGCCGCAAAGCAGCAGCCAGCCGATTAAGCTGCCGCGCAAGGCCGAGAACTCCCTCGCCTCAGCTCATCAAAAAGGCCGCCCCTGCGGCCTTTTTTGCGTCTGACAGAGACCGCCTTCAACCTGGCCGGACGCAGCCGCTCCCTCTTCCTGCCGCTTTTTCGACAGAGAAATCTCCAAATCCTCATAAGTCCAATTGAAGTTCAATCACCGATAGATAAGAACTATTCTTACATCAACCACATCGATAGTCATAGACATTAGGAAACATGGTTTACATGAATTTTTTAAATAAAAATTGGTAAGCCAGGTCCCTTGGCAGCACTGCGAACGCGAGCCAAGGATGTCACTGACCTGTCTGCATGCGCCTGTGAAGCGATGCGGGGGGAACGGCAATGAAATCGTTGAAAGCACTGGCAGGGTTGACCATCGTCATTGCCTGCTCCGCAGTCCAGGCCGACGAAGCCGATCAGTCTGCCGAGACCACTCAGCCCGTCGAGGTCAATCAGTCTGCCCAGGTCAGCCAGGCAGCGGGCGCATGGCATATCAATCTGCACACGGTCAGCCACCATTTCAGCGAACGGAAACATGGCAAAACATGGAACGAGGAAAACCTGGGCCTGGGCATCAGACGAGAGTTTTCCAGCAATTTCTCCGTGCAGGCCGGCTTCTATCGCAACAGCATCGACCGCTGGAGTACCTACGCCATAGGCGAGTACACGCCGCTGACTTTTGGCAATCTGCACTCTGGCGTTTATGCCGGCTTGCGCACCAACTACACAAGCCCCGTCATGGCGGCCGCCGGAGCCCTGGTGCGCTGGCAGGGTGAGCGCTACAGCGTTACGGTCCGCGCTGCACCCAAGACCTGCGGCCAATGCTCGGCTTTCATTGCGCTCGAGTTCGGCTGGAAACTGTGATCAATTTGTAAAACGGGTACGGAACCGCAGTGCGCACATTGCCAATCAGCATCATCAGCACCAGGGAGCGCGCTAAAGTGCCAGCTCACTGTGCTTTTTGATGCCCCATGCACGCAGACTCGAATTCCGCCCTCATCACCCGCCAGCTCGAAAAAAACCGCCAGGCGCTGCTGGACCTCTCCACACGCAACCGGCTGCTGAGCCTGCCTCAGGCCGCCACGGCACGCGTGCTGCATTTTGCAGATGAACGCACGGACGAGGTCTATCGCCTGCTGGCGGGCGAAAGCAAAGCCATGAGCTTTGCGCCGGCAAAGGCCGAGGAGGAGCAAGCGGCCGCAGACCCTGCAGAGGCCCAGGAGACACAGGCCACCCTCGCCCTGCCCCAGCCCGAAGAAAGCGTCGACGAGCAGCTCGATGCGCGCGGTGTGGCCCAGCGCCATCGTGACTTGAAATTGCAGACGCGCCTGTCCAGCGAGAAGCTGCAGCGCCGGCTGCTGGACATGTATTCCGATGCCCGCACCTTTATCGAGGAACAGGGCGTCAACATCTTGTTTCTGGCGCTGGGTCAGCTGCAATGGTTCGACCGCAATGCCCCCGACAAGCCGCGTTTTGCACCGCTGATTCTGCTGCCCGTGGCACTGGAGCGCAAAAGCGCGGCCGAGCGCTTCACCCTGTCCTGGTTGCAGGAAGATGCGGCGGAGAACCTGTCGCTGGCGGCCAAGCTCAAGGCCGACTTTGGCCTCGAGCTGCCCGAATTCAATGCCGGCGACGACTTCGACCCCCGCGCCTATCTGGCCGCGGTCGCCGCCATGGCTGCGGCCCAGCCCGGCTGGCAAGTGCTTCCCGACGCCATGACGCTGGGCTTCTTCAGCTTTGCCAAGTTCCTGATGTACCGCGATCTGGACACTGCGACCTGGCCGCCGGAAAAGCGGCTCGACCAGCAGGCGCTGATTGCCGCCGCGCTGCAGGACGGCTTCGAGGCACGCGAACATCTGTTCCCCGAAGACGCCGATGTGGACCAACTGATCCCCGTGGACAGCCAGCGCCATGTGGTCGATGCGGACAGCTCGCAGTCACTGGCCATCGAAGCCGTGCGCCGCGGCGAGAACCTGGTCATTCAAGGCCCGCCGGGCACGGGCAAGTCCCAGACCATCACCAACGTGATTGCAGCGGCGATTGCCGACGGCAAGAAAGTGCTGTTCATCTCAGAGAAGATGGCCGCACTGGAGGTGGTAAACCGCCGCCTCAAATCCGTGGGCCTTGGGCCTGCCTGTCTGGAACTGCACAGCCACCATGCCAACAAGCGCAAGGTGCTGGAGGAACTCAAGGCCACGCGCGATCTGGGCAAACCGCGTGTGGAGCACCGCGAGCAAATCATCCATGAGCTGAGCAACGTGCAGCAGCAGCTCAACGCACACAGCCGGACCATGCATCAGGCGCTGGCGCCCTGCACACTCACGCCCTATCAGATCCTGGGCCAGCTGGCGCGTCTGGATGCAGTGCAGATCGCGCATCTGCCCGATCTGCTGCAAGGCACACAGAACTGGTCACCCGAGGACTTTCATTCACGCCAGCAGATTGTCGAAGCACTGCGCCAGGCGGTGTCCAAGGTGAGCCCGGTGGCCAGGCACCCGTGGCGCGGCGTATGCCATCCGGCGCTGCTCAAGCTGGATGCGCAACGCTTCGCCCAGCAATTGCCGACGCTGCAAGCAATGCTGGCCCGGTTGCAGCAGGATGCTGAGCTGCTGGCGCAATCCCTGAGCGCACCGGCGGCACAGACTCTGCAGACTCTGCATGAGCAGATCACTCTGGCGCAGCAGCTCGCCAGTGCCCCGTCCATAGACCGGCAGGCCGTCGCCAACAGCATCTGGGATCAGGGCCTGGGCCAGTTGCACAAGCTGGTGGAATGCGGCACACGGTTCAGCCTGAAGGCACAGAACCTGGGCAGCAGCTTTGCCGAATCCGCCTGGACGGCGGACTGGAGTGCCCCACGCCAGAGCATCGCAGCATATGGCGACTCGCTGTTTCGCATTTTCAACAGCGGCTACCGCGCGGCGATTGCCAACCTCAAGGGCCAGCTGAAAACGACATTGCCGAGCTCACGGGCAGAGCGTCTGAACCTGCTCGACAGCCTGATCGAAGCCCAGCAACTGCGCCAGAACCTGGGCCAGCAGCAGACCCTGGGGGCAGATGCCTTTGGCAGCCTGTGGCTGGACGAGCAAAGCGACTGGGCGCAACTGCAGGCCGTGCTGGGCTGGATGGCCGGCCCCGACGGACAGGGCCGCAGTGCCGCCTTTCGCCAGCTCTATGCCCAGCTGCCATCGCCCGCACATTGCGCGGACCTGGCCGCCCGGGCCAGTGCCTCGCTGCAGGCATTCGAGGATGCTGCGCAAAGCTTGCTGGACGGCTACCGGCTCGAGACGCAGGAAGCCTTTGGCGCCACCAATCTGGCCCGCATCCCGCTGGCCGACTTTGGCGAGCGCCTTGCACAATGGGTCGCCGAGCCCAACGCCTTGCTCGACTGGACCTCGTACCACGCCACCCGTGAGCAGGCGCGTGCGGCCGGCATGGCCGTCCTGGTGCAGCAGCTCGAGAATGAATCCATTGCACAAGGAGCCCTGCCCGCCATCTTCGAGCGCGCTTATTACGAAGCGCTGCTGCGTCAGGCCACCCAGGCTCACCCCGAGCTGGTCGCCTTCAACGGCGATCAGCACAGCCAGAAAGTGCGCCAGTTCCGGGCGCTGGATCTGGAGCGCATCGAACTCGCGCGCGCCCAGTCGGCACTCTCGCATTACGAGCAGGTGCCACGCAGCGCATCCGGCATGGGCCCGCTTGGCGTGCTCAATGGCGAGATTGCGCGCAAGCGCGGCCATATGCCGCTGCGCAAGCTGTTCAAGCTCGCAGGCGAAGCCGTCCAGGCCATCAAGCCCGTGTTCATGATGAGCCCGCTGTCCGTGGCCCAGTTTCTGGAACCTGCTGCGGTCGAGTTCGATCTGCTGGTGATTGACGAAGCCAGCCAGATCGAGCCCGTGGATGCGCTGGGCGCCATCGCCCGCTGCAAGCAGCTGGTGGTGGTGGGCGACGACCGCCAGCTGCCGCCCACGCGTTTTTTCTCGCGCATGACCAGCGAGCAGGACGAGTTCGACGACGAGGACGAAGACCAGCTCATCGCCGGAGCCGCCGATGTGGAGAGCATTCTGAGCCTGTGCCTGGCCAAGGGCATGCCCCAGCTCATGCTGCGCTGGCATTACCGCAGCCGCCACCAGTCGCTGATTGCGGTGTCCAACCAGCAGTTCTACAACAGCAGCCTTTACGTCGTGCCCAGCCCCTACACGGCCCGCTCGGGCATGGGGTTGCGCTTTCACCATCTGCCCGAAGGCCGCTTTGACAGCGGCGCCAGCCGCATCAACCGCATCGAGGCCCAGACCATTGCACGCGCCATCATGAAGCACGCACAGCAGTCGCCGCAGCTCAGCCTGGGCGTGGCCGCTTTCTCGCTGCAGCAAAAAGTCGCCATCCAGGACGAGCTGGAACTGCTGCGTCGCCAGCAGCCCGAGGCAGAGTCCTTTTTTGTCGCCCATCCCAACGAACCCTTCTTCATCAAGAACCTGGAAAACGTGCAGGGCGACGAGCGCGATGTGATCTTCATCTCGGTGGCCTATGCGCGCAACGCGCAAGGCTATCTGCCCATGCGCTTCGGCCCGGTGAGCGCCGATGGCGGCGAGCGCCGCCTGAACGTGCTGATCTCGCGCGCCAAGCAACGCTGCGAGGTGTTTTCGTCCATCACCGCCGACGATATCGATCTGGAACGCGGCAAGGGCAAAGGCGTGGCTGCGCTCAAGGTATTCCTGCAATACGCGGCCACCGGTCAGTTGACCCTGGCCGGCATCAGCGGACGCGATCTGGAGTCGCCGCTCGAAGAAGATGTGTACGAAGCGCTGACGGCCCAGGGTCTGCAGGTGCAGACTCAGATCGGCATTGCGGGCTTCTTCATCGATCTGGCCGTGGTCGATCCAGAACAGCCGGGCCGCTATCTGCTGGGCATCGAGTGCGACGGCATGAGCTATCACCACAGCCGCTCTGCGCGCGACCGCGACCGCCTGCGCCAGTCCGTGCTGGAGAGCCAGGGCTGGACGCTGCTGCGCATCTGGGGCTGCGACTGGTTCCGCCAGCCGCGTGCCCAGACCGAGCGCGTCCTGGCCGCCGTCGAAGCTGCCAGGCAGCGCAAACAGGCCGAACCAGTTCAGCCGGTAATGGCCCCCCATCAGTCACAGACAGCCACAGAAGTCATAGAACGCGCAGCACGGTCCGATGCAGGAAGCGCCGAGACGGAATCGGCCGCCGGCCCTGACGACAGCCTCTACCAGGAAGCCCGCTTTGCCGTTCCCGCCGGAGAACTGCACAGCCAATCCACCGCAAAGCTGGCCCAGCTGATGCACCAGGCAGTGGAGCTGGAAGGACCGATTCATTTCGACGAACTGGTCACCCGCATGCGTACGCTTTGGGGCCTGCAACGCGCCGGCAGCCGCGTGCGCGATGCGCTGGAGCAGGCACGCCAATCGCTGCTGGCCGATGAGGCACTGGCCGCAGAGGGAGAGTTTCTCGACCTGCCGGGACGAGCGGTGCGGGTACGCAATCGCGCAGAGGTAGGCTCGGCCAATCTGCGCCGCATCGATTGCCTGCCGCCAGCCGAGATCCGTGCAGCGATTGCTCTGGCCCTCAGGAGCAGCCTGGGCGGCCAGCGCGAGGAACTGCCCGTTGCTGTGGCCCGGCTGCTGGGCCTGAGCGCTGTCACCGCGCCGGTACGCGAGCTGGTGCTGACGCAGCTCGATGCGCTGCATGGCAGCGGCGCCGTGGCATTCAACGGGACGCTGTATCGACTGCCGACCTGAGTCCTGAGTCAGTGGTCGTTGCTGACCTTGCGGTCCTCGCTCTTGGCCTCCTCCATGGCCTCGGGCTCCAGTTCCTCCGCCGAACGATTCAGGTGCACAAACACCCCCCAGCCGACCATGAGCATGCCGACGGCAATGACCAAGGCGGCGGAATACAGCAGCTTCTCGGGCTGCTCCTGGGCCTTGAAGGTGGCGACCAATCCCTCGACGGCCAGGGCGACCACCAGCACCACCATAAAGCGTGAGAGAAAGCGACGCACTCTTGTCGGGCCGCTGATATGGGCGTCGCGCACCACCTCTTCTTCAATCACGGTCTGGGAAATCTGCAGAGCCACCACGCCTGAGGCCAGAATGCCCAGCGCCTCCACCACATGCAGCGTGGCCTCCGGCTCCAGACCGGCAGCAATTACGGCCCAGGCCTTGGTGACCGCCATCCAGATCAGGCACAACGCCGCCAGGCCGAACAGCAGGGCAATCAGCGAATGGGTCAGGGTGTAGAGCCAGTGAACAAACTTCATGAGCAACTCCAGGACCGTGTTGACGATCCATCGCCGCCCATGCTTGCAGACTTGATCTGGCCGCTTCGTAGGACAGTCAAGAAAACTGCTGACTCAATGCAAAGAGTGCCCTGTTTGCCCTGAGCACTCCCCAAATCTGCCTACTATTGGCATATGCCTCGCCAGAACACCAGTCCCGCAGAGTTTCCGCCCGCCATTCTTTTGCAGATAACGCAGCTGGCCCAGCACATCGTGGCCCTGCGCAAGAGTCGGTGCGAAACACAGACGCAGTGGGCAGAGCGGCTGGGTATTTCCCAGCCCACCATGGCACGCATAGAGCGCGGCGACCCGGCCGTGGCCATGGCGACCTATGTGTCCTGCCTGTGGCAGCTCAATCCCGAGCTGGACCTGACCCGGTTGCTCGCACCCAAGGCTCCAGCACTGGCACCCGCATCCCGCTCGGATGCCCCCTGCCTAGACAGGAAAAGAACTGCGGCGCCAAAGAGGACCAAGTCCGCTGCCGAACCTGCCGTCGAGACCGCGAACCACGATGAGCAACAGGCGCAGATCGAGCGCAATTTTGCTGCCGCCAAGGCCGCTCTGGATTTCTTCAAGAGCCCTCTGTTCTGATCGGCTGGCCGAAAGCCGGCTGCTTCCGACAGAACGCCGCAAGCCCATCAGTCTCCGAACCGCTCCCGGTAAGCCACAGGCGTGATACCCAGCTTGCGCACGAACAGATGTCGCAGCGCTTGCTCCGAGCCCAACCCGACCTTGGCGGCCACGGTCTTGAGGGGCACAGAGCCCAGATTCTCCAACAGCTGCTTGGCCCGCTCCAGGCGAGCGTTTTCCACAAAGCTGCTGGGACTGCAGCCGGTCTCCTGCTGAAAGACGCGGCGAAAATTGCGCTCGCTCATCGCCGCCTTGCCCGCCAGCAGCGCCAGCGGCATGGGCTGGTCCAGGTGCTCCAGCACCCACTGCTGAGCGGCCTGCACTGCGCTGTGCTGCGTGGCCTGTGCGGCCAGGGATACGCTGAACTGCGACTGGCCGCCAGGGCGTTTGAGATACATGACCAGATCGCGCGCCACCTGCAGTGCCAGCGCATGGCCGAAATCATGCTCCACCACCGCCAGTGCCAGATCAATGCCGGCAGTGACACCGGCCGAAGTCCAGAGCTGACGCATGCCGTCGCTGTCCTTGATTTCGTCGCACACATAGATCGCATCGGCATCCACCTGCACCCGCGGATAACGCTGGGCAAGCGCCCCGGCCACACTCCAGTGCGTGGCCGCGCGGCGATCATTGAGCAAACCGGCTGCTGCCAGAAAAAAAACTGCCGCTGCACAGCGCGATCATGCGCCCGACCCCGGGAGCCACTCGCGCCACCCAGTCCACCAGCTCGGGCGAAGCCGCCAGCACTTGCTCGATATGGCGCGCACCCACCAGCAGCACCGTGCACCCCGTGCCCTCGGCCTCGACCTGCGCCAGGGTATGGCTGGCCTGCAAGCCCATCAAGGTGTCCGAGGGCACCAGACCGGCCTGTGACGCCACCACCCGCACCACATATCCGTCAGGCAGGCCTTTGTGCCGCAGATGCACATTGGCATAGTCAAACACGGACATGGGGCCTATGGCCTCCAGCGCCTTGAAGCCGGGGTAGACAACCAGATCGACGCGGTGGGCGCCAGCGTGATGGTGTTCCATACAAAAACAGAGCAGTTCGAGCATATACAACCAGCGCTGCAGGCACTTGCAGCGCACGAGCCTCGACTATACGCAAGCCCTCTCGGCAGCTAGTGCAGGCAGTCGCATCCACTGCTAAAGTCCGGGGCTTCTGCCCCTTTTTCCGCCCATGATTCCCGGACCTCTTTTTACCCTGCCCATGCTGTTGCTGCTGCTCGCCCCCCTGGTGGCAGCCGGCCTGAGCCTGTGGCTGCTGCTGCGCGGGCTGTTCTGGTGGCTGCGCCATAGACACACGCCCGCCTCCGAGCGCCCGCCGTTCTGGCACTGGCCCGTCGTGGTGGTGGCCATATTGGCCCTGGCCGGCGATCTCTGGGGCCTGGTGCTGGCGCGCAAGCTAGTGCAGATTGAAGAGGCCGTGACGCTGCGGGCCCACTATCGCGAAAGCCGACAGCGCTTCGTGCTGCCCGAGGACTTCCGCTATGGGGAGCAGCTATTCCCCAAAGGCACCTTGATCAACCGCTACGACGCCTTTGACAACGGCGAGCGCCAGCGACCGCTTGGCCTGCGAGGACTGAGTGCGGCGCGCTTTACGCAACCGGTGCAAATTGCAGGTGCCTGGGTCAGCGCCATCGGCAACGGCGTGTTGGAGCTTGCCCGCGACCAGCGCCTCGGTCCGGTGTTCCACTTCGATCCCGACGTCAACCCGGGTTATGGCGCCTGGGTGGTCGACCCGAAGCGCTCCTATCTGGAATGCCGCAAGGGCGATATCGCCAGCCTGCATGTGCCCTTGATCGACTATGACATTCAGGCCGAGTTTCTGGTCGGCGCCCCCGACGGCCCCGAGGCGCGCTACCGTCCCAGTCAATGGGGCTTCATCGATTGCCAGGAGGGCAAGCCCGCCATTGAGGTGCAGCCGGCCTATGACGGCCCGGCACCACCGGACGCACACCTGCCGGTATGGGGGACGCTGATACCGAATGAGGATTGAGCTGGAGACGCTAGGCGCGCCAATACTCCGTGCTGCCCGCGATGATCCGACTCGGGTGTGACGACCAGGTCCTCCCCGATCAATGCTGCAACGCATGCTGCCCGAACCGCCAGCAAGAACGCGGTCAAGTTGCTGATGATGTTCAAGGGCCCGCCAGCGGCAGGATGGACGCCGGCCATGCCGTCCCTATGATGGCGCCTCAGCCGGAGTGCAAAGCGGCTGATCAGGATTCATGGCATCGCCAGCCGACAGAAGACGATCCCGCGAACCATGTGACATTCGGCCAAAGAGCCGCCATCTGCGGCCACGAATTTCCATAGGGCGACGGGATCGCCTACATTCACACTTCACAACCGGTGCGCCCAGTCAGGCCTCGGCCCTGCCCCGGGCAGCCACCGCATCCTCAGCCTTCCAAGAAAGACCTGCCCATGAAATCCCGCGCCGCCGTAGCCTTCAAAGCTGGAGAACCCCTGCAAATCGTCGAGATCGACGTCGCGCCGCCCAAGGCTGGCGAGGTGCTGGTCAAGATCACCCATACCGGCGTCTGTCACACCGACGCCTTCACCCTGAGCGGTGACGACCCCGAAGGCATCTTCCCCGCCGTGCTGGGTCACGAAGGCGCAGGCATCGTGGTGGAAGTGGGCGAAGGCGTAACCAGCGTCAAGCCCGGCGATCATGTGATTCCGCTGTACACCGCCGAATGCGGCGAATGCCTGTTCTGCAAGAGCGGCAAGACCAATCTGTGCGTGGCCGTGCGCGCCACCCAGGGCAAGGGCGTGATGCCCGACGGCACGACGCGCTTCAGCTACAAGGGCGAGCCCATCTATCACTACATGGGCTGCTCGACCTTCAGCGAATACACCGTGGTTGCTGCCGTCTCGCTGGCCAAGGTCAACCCCGATGCCAACCCCGAGCAGGTCTGCCTGCTGGGCTGCGGCGTGACCACCGGTCTGGGCGCAGTCAAGAACACTGCCAAGGTGCAGGAAGGCGACACCGTGGCCGTGTTCGGCCTGGGCGGCATCGGCCTGGCCGTGATCCAGGGCGCCAAGCTGGCCAAGGCCGGCCGCATCATCGCCGTCGACACCAACCCCGGCAAGTTCGAGCTGGCCAGGACCTTTGGCGCCACCGACTGCGTGAACCCCAAGGACTTCGACAAGCCCATCCAGCAAGTGATCGTCGAGATGACGGGCTGGGGCGTGGACCACAGCTTTGAATGCATAGGCAATGTGGACGTGATGCGCGCGGCGCTGGAATGCGCCCACCGCGGCTGGGGCCAGTCGGTCATCATCGGCGTGGCCGGTGCCGGTCAGGAGATCAAGACCCGCCCCTTCCAGCTGGTGACCGGCCGCAAGTGGCTGGGCACGGCCTTTGGCGGCGTCAAGGGCCGCAGCGAGCTGCCCGGCATGGTGGAAGACGCCATGGCTGGCAAGATTCAGCTCGAACCCTTCGTCACCCACACCATGGGCCTGGCCAAGATCAACGAAGCCTTCGACCTGATGCACGAAGGCAAGTCGATCCGCTCGGTGGTGAACTACGCTGACGCTTCGTAACCCCCTGAGGCGCTTCGCCTGGGCGGCCCCGCGCCTTCCCCCTTTCTCGCTTCGCGGAAGGGGGACGACACCCTCGGTGCGCGGCGGCGCTTCCTCGGTGTCTCATCGATGGCCCGCGCCAGTTTTGAAGAACCACCCAGCGCTTTTAATTTCATAGCTGCTTGCGCATGCTTTGATTCATATTTATATATAAAACAGCTGCAAACGCTTGATTGACGAGCGCAAGCAGCTTTTCTTTTAGGAGTGACTGCCATGGAACTCAAGAACGCCCACGCCTGCTTTGGCGGCGCTCAGCGCTATTACGAACACCATAGTTCCGAGATCGGCCTCGCCATGAAGTTCTCGGTCTATCTGCCGCCCAAGGCCGTGATGGGCGAGAAGGTGCCGGCCCTGCTCTATCTGGCGGGTCTGACCTGTACCGAGGAAACCTTCATGATCAAGGCCGGCGCCCAGCGCCTGGCCTCCGAACTCAATATCGCCCTGATCTGCCCCGATACCAGCCCGCGCGGCGCGGGTCTGGCGGGCGAGGCCGACAGCTGGGACTTTGGCGTGGGCGCCGGTTTCTACCTGGACGCAACCACCAAGCCCTGGGCGCTGCACTGGCGCATGGAGAGCTACATCCTCAATGACCTGCTGCCCCTGGTCGGCAGCAAGCTGCCCGTGGACCTGCAGCGTCTGGGCATCTTCGGCCACAGCATGGGCGGCCACGGCGCGCTGACCCTGGCATTGCGCCACCCCGGCCGGTTCAAGTCGGTCTCAGCCTTTGCACCGATTGCCAACCCGCTCAACTGCCCCTGGGGCCACAAGGCTTTCAGCGGCTATCTGGGCGAAGACAAGGCCGAATGGGCCAGGCATGACGCCAGCGAGCTGATGGGCGCGCAAGCCTCTGCCCCCTATCCCGCAGGCATCCTCATCGACCAGGGCCTGGCCGACAAGTTCCTGATCGAAAAGCAATTGCTGCCCGAAGCCTTCGAAGCCGCCTGCGCCAAGGCCGGTCAGCCGCTCACGCTGCGCCGGCATGCGGGCTACGACCATGGCTACTATTTCATCCAGAGCTTTGTCGACGACCATCTGCGCCACCATGCGCAGCAACTGGGCGCCTGATTCTTTGGAACGGGTTCGCGCAGCCGAGACTGCCCAGCCATAGCTGTCACCCCACACGGGCAAAAGCCGCCTGACTGCGGTTTCTTCTTGATGCGGTCCGGCGCCGGATCAGTCCTCGGAGCGCTCCGATCTTCTCGCGCGCCGCTGCTGCTCGCGCTCATCGGCACGCTGGGTCTGTACATACAGCTGCTCCACCTGTTCGCGCGCCCAGGGCGTCTTGCGCAGAAATTTCAGGCTCGAAGAGATGCTGGGATCCAGATTGAAGCAGCGCACGGGCACCCGGCGCCCCAGCTCGCGCCAGCCGTAGTAATCCACCAGATCGGTAACGATGCGCTCAAGCGTCAGCCCATGCAGCGGGTTGCGCGGTTGTTCTTGGGAAGTCATTTGCGCATTGTCGGGGAATCGCCCTCCAGGCGTCTGCTCCGGGGACAAGTGCCAGGCCGTGCAGGCCGCAGCGCCTCTCCCCGCCCAGCAATGGACATGGAAAATGCGCCACGCCAATGACATGGGTTTGGCTTTGCTGTGCGCCAGCAAGAGATCACACTTTTGGCAACCGGCCTGAGCGAAGACAGGTTCGCTTCAACGGCCATGACGAGGCGCGAAGGAGCAAAGAATGTCCAAGCAACAGCAAGTCCCCCAGACCAGGGGGGTGGCCGTGCAAATGCTGGCCACGCTCGACCTGGGCCCCGAGATCGAAGGCATGTCGGGACGCCAGCTTCGCATGCGCCTGGTGACCATGGCGCCAGGCGGCGTCTTCGGCCCGGTTCACGACCACAAAGACCGACCCGGCATGGTCTACATCCTTGAAGGTTGCATCACCGACCATAGAAACGGCGTGGCCACCGACTACGGCCCGGGCGTGGGCTGGCCCGAAGACAGAAACACCACGCACTGGCTTGAAAACCGCTGCGCCGTGACGGCGGTGGAAATTTCGGTCGACATCATCAAGCTGCAGCAGGCTCCAGGCTAGGTGCCGTCAATCCAGGTGCCTTTAAGCGGCGGCCACAGCCGGGCGGCATACAGCTCAGGTGGCGCGCGGGGCCTGCACCTCGTAGAGCCGCAGATCCCGCTGCCCGATCCCCAGCTCCGGCCAGGCGGCACGCCAGGCCTGGATATGCGCGGAGGCGAAATGTGCATCCAGCGCCGCCTGATCCGCCCACAGCTCCTTCACATGGATCAGCCCCGGCACCAGCACATCCTCGGCATAGCCGTATTCGAGACAGCCCGGCTCGGCACGCGAGGCCTCCACCATGGCACGCATGGCAGGTCGGGCAAGGGCCAGGTTTTCGGATGGCAAACGCACGGTACCCACGATCAACAGCATGTCTTCTCCTCTTGAGCACAAGCAAACATCGTAGCAAGCAGCGCCCGCTCGCACCGCCCCGGACGCAAAAAAGGGAGGGCCATGCCCTCCCTGAAACACCTTCCAGGCGTTGATGCTGATCAGCAGTCCTCAGGCCCGCATGAAGGACTCGAAATAGGCGCTCAATGCAGCGTGGTCGCCCAGGGGCAGGACCTGGGCCACATACTGATCGGGACGCACCACCACCAAAGCGCCCTGCTGGCGGTCGATGCCGCGCAGCTCGAAGATGTCCTGGCCGGCATTCTTCAGATCGGGGCTGAACACCTTTTCATAGTCGATCATTCCCAGCTGGCCCTTGGGGGGCAGCAGCAAGGCAGGCAGCGTCTCCAGCGCCACTTCGGTATATGCCTGAGGGAAGATGGCACGCAGATCAAAGATGCTGTCGATATCCTGGCCGGCCGGCGTAAAGCGGCGCAGCGGCGATGCGGTATCGCTCTCCAGGAAGCGGCACAGCGCCAGCAGGCCGGACTCGGGCTGCGTCAGGTCGCTCTGGCCTGCAAACGCATACAGGCGCCAGCGGCCATCGGCCTTGCCGCAGTGACCCAGTTGCACGGGCTTGGCATCACAGACGCGCACCACCGGTGCGGAATGGAAGCGCATGCCCACCGTGAAGCCGCTGGCCAGTGCCTGATGCGTGGCCTGCCCCGTCAGCACGGATGGCGCATAGTGCGTGCCCACGCCAGCCGTGAAGCGGCCATGCTGTTCGAAGTACTTCTGGAATTCCTTGGGGTCCACACCGCCCTGGCCGCCTTCCTTGGCTGGGTCGCTGAACATCTTGGCCCATTCGCGGTCGAAGTCGATCAATTGCTGGGCCACGACCTGGCGCTCGGACGAATAGGTGTGCAGCAGCTCGGGCGCACATTGCTTGCGCAGCACGGCGGCCAGCTTCCAGCCCAGGTTGAAGCTGTCCTGCATGGAGAAATTCATGCCCTGCCCGGCCTTGGGGCTGTGGGTGTGGCAGGCATCGCCGGCGATGAAGACGCGCGGCAGGGGCGAGTCCGGCGTGGCCACGGCATCGGCCACATCGTCATATTTGGCGCAGATGCGCTGGCCGATCTCATACACCGACCACCAGGGCACATTCTTGACGTCAAGCTTGTAGGGATGGAGCACGCGCTGGGCGGTTGCTATCAGTTGCTCCACCGTGATGTTGCGGCTGGCCACACGCTCGTCGGCATCGAGCTTGTCCATCTCCACATAAAAGCGCACCAGGTGGCCGCCTTCGCGCGGGATGATGAGCACATTGCCCTGCTCGGACTGAATGGCCACCTTGTAGCGCACATCGGGGAAGTCCGTCACGGCCAGCACATCCATCACGCCCCAGGCCTGGTTGGCCGAATCGCCGACCAGCTGGCGGCCAATGGCCCGGCGCACATTGCTGCGCGCGCCGTCGCAGCCCACCACATAGCGGGCCTGCACGGTTTCGATCTGACCGGCATGGGCGGCGTCGCATCGCTCCAGCGTCACGGTGACCGGATAGTCGGCAGCGCCGTGGTCGACCTTCACATCCAGCACTCGGCGGGCGTAGTGCGGCTGCAGACGGCTGGGCGAGTTGCGCATGCGCTCCAGATAGTGGTCGTGCACGCGCGCCTGGTTCAGGATGACGTGAGGGAACTCGGACAGACCGTCTTCCGTGTCCTGCACGCGACCATGGCGGGCGATCCGGCCGGGCTGGACGGGGTCGGGCTTCCAGAAAGTAACGTCGTTGATCCAGCAGGCCTCCTTGAGGATGGAGTCGGCGAACTCGAAGGCCTCGAACATCTCCATGGTGCGGCAGGCAATGCCATCGGCCTGGCCCAGCTCCATGGGGCCTTCCTTTTGTTCCACGATGCAGGTTCGGATATCGGGGAAGGCCGCCAGTTGCGCGGCCAGCGTCAGGCCGGCAGGGCCGCAGCCCACGATCAGCACATCGACCTGCGAGGGCACGGTCTCGGTATGGGCAGGGGCCAGCGGCGAAGCTGGAGCGATCAAGGGGTTGCCAGGACGAAAACCGTTCAAATGAAACTGCATGGAGGCCTCAAGTTCTTCAAGTGCGCAGACGCCAGTGTCTGCCCAATCATTCCGCACACAAATAGTATGTATGCATACCAAATGCATGCATCGTATTATTCGAAACTTGAAATGCCAACCCCACCTAGGGAAAACCATGATTAACTCTGCACTGCCAAACGTTGCCTCAGACAGCGCCAGCAGCCACCCCGTCTTTCCACGCCTGGAGGTGGAAACCTTTCCCGGCCACGGCATACGCCGCCTGCAGCAGGTGGCCGTGGCTGTGTTCAGCCAGGCCACCGAAGCCTGGGGCGTGACGCCGCTGCAATTTGCCGTGCTACAGAAACTGGTGCATCTGCCGGGCATAGACCAGCGCACGCTGAGCATGGAAGTGGGCTTTGACAAATCCACCATCGGCGGCGTGATCGACCGCCTGGAAGCTCGTGGTCTGCTGTTGCGCCAGCACACGGCCAAGGATAGACGCGTGCGTCTGCTGTCCCTGACGCCCGAGGGCCAGGCCCTGCTGGCGGATGCCGGCCCCTCCGTGCTGCAAGCCCAGCAGCAGATGCTGGACCCGCTGAGCGAGACCGAGCGCGAACTCTTCACACAGCTGATGCGCAAGGTCATCGAGCACCACGAGCAGCTCGATCCCGAGGCGCAGACACCCGCAGGCTGAGCCCCAACTGCATAAAAAAGCCCCGGGCCGTCAGGCCTGGGGCTTGGCTTTTCAGGGCCGGGCTCGCAACCGGGTCTGCAAGCTCCAGAACCGAGTCCTAGAACGGCATTTTTCCCGCACGCATCTCGGCCGCGATCTGCACCAGCACGGCCGGCAGATCGGCCACGCTGCGCACCACGTAATGGGCACCGGCCTTTTTGAGCTTGGCTTCGGCCACGGCGACACGGGCCTCGACCTCTTGCTCGGGCGCACAGGCAAACTCCTGCACGCTGTAGCCGACCTCGTTGCCCGACAGGCTCAGGCCCACGGTCCACATGCCTGCGCGCAGCCCCTCCTCAATGCCGGGTACGGTGTCGTCCACCTTCACGCAGGCACGCACATCGCCAATGCCCAGCGCCAGCACATTCGCCAGTGCCATGAAGGGCCCGGGGCGACCACCGGCTTCCAGCTCGTCGCCCGCCACCACATAGTCGGGCTTGAGGCCTGCGCCCTCGGCCTGCGGCAGCAACTGGTTGAGTACTTCGCGCGGGTAACCCGAGCAGGAGCCGACCTTCAGGCCCTGGGCGCGCAGCCATTGCAGCATCTGCACAGCGCCTTCAATGGGGGCCGAGAACTCGCCCACCTTGGCAATCTGCAAAGGCATGAAGCGTGCGTAGATGGCATCCACATCCTCGTCGGTCGGCGTCCGGCCAAAAGCGGCCTGCCACTGCGCAGCAATGCTTTCATCCTGCAGAAGCTGGTGGATATGGTCCCATTTGGACAGGCCCATGGGGCCGCGTGCCTGGGCCAGGGTTATGGTGATGCCAAAGCTGGCAAAGGCCTCGACAAAAATCTGCGTGGGTGCGAGCGAACCAAAGTCCACCAGCGTGCCGGCCCAGTCAAAGATGACGGCTTGCAGCGGCGACAGATCGGCAGCGGGCTGAGACAGCACCAGAGTTTCAGCTTGAGCGATGGAGTTCATGGTCTTCAGTGATGGCTTCAAGAGGATGGAAAGCGGAAACCGGTTCAGGTTCCGGGACTCAGTTCAGAGAGCGAATGAAGTTACGGCCGCGCGGGCCGCTGGCGGCTTTTTGCAGCATGGCGCTCCAGGCCTGGGGCTGCACTCCATAGTGGGCCGGATCGGTGGCAACGCCCAGCCCTTGCAGAACGCCGCGCAGATGCTCGATCGCCGCTTCAGGCGTGCTGGCGTCGAAGATGGAGAGCAAGGCCGCATCGGCCGCCGCGTCTGCGCCCAGCGCCATCTCCAGCACCAGGGGCAGGCTGAACGAACAGGCCAGGCCGTGCGGTACGCCATGCTGCAGTGTGATGTCGTAGGACAGCGAATGCGCCAGCGCGGTCTTGGTGTTGGAAAACGCCAGGCCGGCCATCAGCGCTGCCTCGGCCATCTCGCTGCGCAGCTGCGCGCTGCCCAGATCCTGCATCAGCGCGGGCAGCGTGGCCAGGGTGCGGCGGGCAGACTGCACGGCCAGCGCCATGGAGACGGGGTTGCGGTTCACGTTCCAGATGGATTCCAGCGCATGCGACAGCGCATCCAGCCCCGAAGCCAGAGTGGCACCCGCCGGCAGGCTGATCATCAGCTCGGCATCGATCACCGCGGCCTCGGGCCAGGTGCAGGACTGGTGCAGCGAATACTTCTGGCCGGCGGCCTGATCCCAGATCGTGGCCCAGGGCGTGACTTCGCTGCCGGTTCCGGCCGTAGTGGGGATGGCGATCAAGGCCTTGTGCCCTTCCTGCCCCAACTGGCCACCCTGCTTGAGCAGCGCCAGCAGGTCGGCAAACCGGCCTGAAGGCGTGTGGCAAATCAAGGCCTTGGCCGAGTCGATGGCGCTGCCGCCACCCAGGGCCACGATCACGGGCACCTCGGCATGGTCACGCTGCACCTGCTCGTACAGCGGTTCCAGCCACTGCACATCGGGATTGGGGGCAATGCTGTCGATCACGCCGCGCAGCTGCGCTCCCAGCAGCTGGCGCATGCGCTGCACCAGGCCCAGGCTTTCGGCCTCGGGGAAAGTGACCAGCAGGCAGCTGCGCCCGGCCAGCAAGGCCGGCAGCTGATCGAGACTGTTGCGACCCACGCTGATGTGCACGGGGTTGTGATAGGTCCACACGAGAAAGCCCTTTGACGTTTTTTGAGCGAAATCAGCCCTTAGCGCTTATGCAATAAGCGCTGATAGCTCATATTTTTGATGTTTTCAAGCACTGCGGTGCACACAGGCACCGCAGCGAGATCAGTGGCGAGCGCCCTGCTGTATGCGGCTGCGCAGCCAGTTCGATGCCATGTCGGCGGCAATCACCATCACCGTGATGACGATGATGCAGGTCGCGGTCTCCTGGTAGCGGAACAGCTTGAGGCTGCTGACCAGCTCGAAGCCCAGACCGCCCGCTCCCACCATGCCCAGCACGGTGGCCGAACGCAGATTGACCTCGAAGCGGTAGAGCACCACGGCAATCCAGGCGGTGATGACCTGAGGCACCACACCGAAGGCGATGATCTGCAGCTGGCTGGCGCCGGCGCTGCGCAGAGCCTGCAGCGGGCCATCGTCGATCTCCTCGATCGCCTCGGCAAAGAACTTGGCCAGCATGCCCATGCCGTGCAGGGCCAGGGCCAGCACGCCGGGAAAGGGCCCCAGGCCCACGGCCGAGACAAATACCAGCGCCAGAATCAGCTCGTTGATGCTGCGGATCACATTGAGAAACTGGCGCGTGATGCGGCGCAGCCAGTGCCAGCCGTGCAGATTGCTGGCGGCAATGAAAGACAAAGGCAGGGCCAGAATCACGCTCAGCAAAGTCCCCCAGATGGCGATCTGTATTGTCTCCAGTGCCGGTGCCCACAGGCGCGGCAGCATGCTCCAGTCCGGCGGCACCGAGCGCGAGAGAAAGTCGCCAATCTGCGGCATGCCGCCCGCCAGCTCGCTCCAGCTCATCTGCGCGCCCGCAGCGCTCCAGTGCAGCACCCAGCCGATGGCCAGGGCCAGCGCGGCATAGCCCAGCCAGCCGCCCGTGCCTTGCGGGCGTGCGGCCGTCCATTGCCAGCGGTCTGGCTGTTTCAGGCTCTGACTGTTCATTGCAGACCTCCTGCGACCGCAGCGGGCGACATCGCCCCGGGCAGCCAGTTGCCGGCTGCGGTGCTGCTGACATGCAACGCACCGCCCTGCTCTGCCGCATGTCCGGCGGGCTGCGGCTCGCCGCTGTAGATGGCGTTGAGCGCAGCCTCGTCCAACATCGCCGGTACGCCGTCAAACACCATGCGCCCTTGCGACAGGCCGACGATGCGATCGCCAAACTCCCGGGCGTAATCAACCTGGTGCAGATTGCAGACCACGGCAATGCCGAGCTCGCGCGTGGCATCGCGCAGATACTGCAGCACGCTGCGCGCGGTCTTGGGATCCAGGCTGGCCACGGGCTCGTCGGCCAGAATCAGCTGCGGCTGCTGCGCCAAGGCACGGGCAATGCCCACGCGCTGCATCTGCCCGCCCGAGAGCGCTTCGGTGCGCTCATCGGCCTTGTGGGCCAGGCCCACACGCTGCAGGCAGGCATCGGCCAGTGCGATATCGCTTTGCTTGAACAGCTGCAGCACCGAGGCCAGCGTGCCGACCTGACCCAACCGCCCCGTGAGCACGTTCTTGCGCACCGACAGGCGCTGCACCAGGTTGTGGTGCTGAAAGACCATGGCCACATGGCGGGCCAGCTCGCGGCGCGAGTGCCTGCGCATCAGGTCGATGCCGCCCACCTGCAGCTGGCCGCTGTCGGGCTGATTCAGCCCGTTCATGCAGCGCAACAAGGTGGACTTGCCGGCACCCGACAGACCTAACATCACCACGAACTCGCCGGCCTTCACATCCATGTCTATGCCATTCAGCACATGGTTGCTGCCATAGCTTTTGCGCAGATTGCGGATGCTGATCATTTCATCTTCCCGAGGTCCAGATTCAGCGCCTTGGCAGTCTGGCGCACCACGTCGTAGGCCTGATCGCTGGTGGGCGCAAAACCGTTGAGCTCGCCACGGTCGCCCCAGGGCAGGCCCTTGATCTCGGCCAGTGCCGCAGCCACTTTCTTCTTGGTGGCTTCGTCCAGATTCTTGCGCCAGGCCATGGGCGACTCGGGGATGTCCTTGGAGCGCCAGATGACCTGGAAATCCTCGGCCTTCACATGGCCCTTGGCCACCGCCGTCTGGAAGATGGGATCGGCCACGGCCGCCGCATCCACCTTGCCGTTGGCCACGGCCATGATGCTGGCGTCATGCGAGCCCGAGAAGATCACGCGGGAGAAATACTTGTCGGTATCGATGCCCTCGCCCTTGAGGCCGGCCTTGGGAAACAGATGGCCCGATGCCGAGCTGGGATCGACAAAGGCAAAGGTCTTGCCCTGCAACTGGGGCACGGTGCCCAGGCCCTTGTCCTTTTTGCTGATGATGATGCTGTTGTACGAGCTCTTGCCCGACTTCTTGGCCACGGGAATGGCAAAGGCCTCGGCATTTGCCAGCTGGCTGGCCAGCACATAGGAGAAGGGCCCGAAGTAGGCCACGTCGATCTTGCCCGAGCGCATGGCTTCGATCACGCCGTTGTAGTCATTGGCCACAAAGGGCTTGATCTTCAGCCCGGTCTTGGCGGCCAGCTGGTCCATGACCTGCTGGCTGGCGCGCATCATGGCCTGGGCATCCTCGGAAGGGACCAGGCCCACGCGCAGCTCGGTGGGTTGCTGCGCCATGACGCCGGTGGTGGCGGCCAGGGCCAAGCTGGCGGCTGCGGCTTTAAGCCAGGTGTTGCGGGTCATCGTCATGGATTTCATCCTTTGCAAGTGCGTCAGTAGAGTGCGGCTGAGCTGCCGCCATCGCACCGTCACTGCAGTGCGTTGACGCAAATATTAGGGACGACATATGACTGTCATGTGAAGGTTTCAGAATCAGTTTTGACAGCTTCCATAGATCAAACCTTGAGATGAAACCTGCATGAGCACCGCCCGCTATCGAGCCTTTATCGCCGTGGCCCAGCAAGGCAGCCTGAGCGCGGCGGCCCGCGCCCTGGGCGTCAGCCAGCCCACGGTCTCCAGCCAGATAGCCACGCTGGAGCGGCAAAGCCAGATCGAGCTCTTCCATCGCCAGGGCTATCGCATGACGCTCACCGGCGCCGGCCACAAGCTCATGACGCTGGCACAGAAGCTGCTGGCACTGGAGGCGGAAACAGAATTCTTTCTGCGCGACTCGGGCCAGCTCAACCAGGGCGAGCTCAAGATCGGCGCCGTGGGGCCGTTTCACGTGATCGAGATGGTGGCGGCCTACAGCGCCCGCCATCCCGGCATGAAGCTGTCGATTCGCATGGGCAACTCGCAGCAGGTGCTGCACGATCTGGAGAACTACACCACCGATGTGGCGGTGCTGGCCGGTCTCTATGACAGGCCCGAGCTGCTGGTGCGCGAATACGCGCGTCACGCCATCATCCTGTTTGCCCATATCGACCATCCGCTGGCAAGGCGCGAGCAAGTCGAGTTGGGCGAGCTGCACGGCCTGCCGCTCTTGCTTCGTGAGCAAGGCTCGACCACGCGCACCGCTATCGAGAAAGCGCTGCAGGCAGCCGGCGTGAAGCCCCGCACCCAGCTGGAGATCGGCAGCCGCGAAGCCATACGCGAGGCCGTGGCGCGCGGCCTGGGCATCGGCGCCGTGTCCGAAGCCGAATTCATCGCCGACCCGCGCTTCAGGCCCGTGCGCATTGCCGGCGACCCGGCCAGCACCACCACCTATGTCTATTGCATGAAGGAGCGCAGCGAAAGTCTGCTGGTGCGCTCCTTCCTCAAGGCCATTGAAGGCAGCGCGGCTCCCAATCTGCCTGTACTACTGACCGCTCCAAAACCCTTGATCGCTCCAACGGCCAAGAAGCTGGCGTAATTCGTCAAACCCTCTGCTCCCCTTGCGCCGAGAATTTTTTGACAGTGCTGCCCGGGCACCTCGGCCAGAACTCTCTCGCCGAGACGGTGCGGCGGCCCGTGGCGCAGGCACAGCGGTGGCTGCCGGGCAGTCAAAAAAACAGAGGAGACAATGATGAAACAAACCATGCTCTGGAGGGCCGTTGCTCTGGCAACCGGCCTGAGCCTGAGTGCAGCGACCATGGCGCAGCAAGCGCCCTGGCCCGTCAAGTCCATACGCCTGGTGGTGGGCGGCCCGGCCGGCGGCAATGCCGACTCGCTGGCACGCCTGTTGGCCGACGGCATGCAAAAGCAGCTGGGCAAGCCCGTGATTGTCGAATCCAAGTCCGGAGCGGCCGGCGTGCTGGCCGTCAACGACCTGCTCGCCAACGGCAAGGACGCCCACACGTTCTTGCTGATCCAGGGCGGCATAGTCAGCGAGACGCCGCTGGCCTACAAAGTCAGCTATCAGCCCTTCAAGGATCTGAAACCTCTGGCCCAGCTCAGCCGCAACGGTCTGGTGCTGATTGCCAACAAGGACTTCCCGGCCAGCAATCTGCAGCAACTCGGCGACTACGGCAAAAAGCAGGCCGACGGACTGGACTTTGCCTCGTATGCCACAGGCATGCGCGGCCATACCTCGGGCATGCTGCTGGGGCAGTTGCTCAATATCAAGATGAAGCACCTGGGCTACAAGGGCTCCCCTCCGGCACTCAGCGACCTGATGGGCGGCCATGTGCCGCTGATGATGGACGGGCTCACCACCGCCCTGCCGCTGATCAAGGCCGGCAAGGTCAAGCCGCTGGCCGTGAACTACCCTACGCGCATGGTCCAACTGCCCGATGTGCCCACTTTCAAGGAACTGGGCTACCCGCAACTGTCCGAAGTAAGCTGGTTCGGCGTCTGGTCGCGCCCGGATATCCCTGCCGATGTGCAGGCCAGGGTCAGAGAGATCGCGCTGCAGTATTTCAAGCAGCCCCAGGTCGAGGCCAGGCTCAGGGACATGGGCATGGAGTCGGGCACCGACGCGACCCCGGAAGCGCTGATGAACGAACTGCAGAAGGCCTATCAGCGCCAGCAGGCCTTGCTCAAGTCCATTGATTACCAAGCTCAGTAAACAGTTCAGGCGCCCAAAAGGCCGGAGTCACGCCAGATTCCGGCTTCTTGCAACCGGGTAGCTGCAGCTCGCTGCGTCGACCCGTTCCGAGTCGGCACGCAACGGACTGAGACGAAACATCAGAAAAGACTTTGCTGCGGCGACAGAAAGGAATGATGGTACTGATCGCAGTCCAGTTGCACGCGCTCACGGTTCAGCCCAAGCTTGCGGCAGGCCAGTGCAAAGCGTTGCGCCAGCATATCGGCCCAGGCGCCCGTTCCCTTCATGCGCTGGCCAAACCTGCTGTTGTAGACCTTGCCGTCGGCTCTGCCCGCTTCGCTGATCCCATGCAGATCCTGCACCCGCTCCATCACGCGTTGGGCGCGCTCGGGATAGTGCAGCGTCAGCCATTCATTGAACAACGGAGCCACTTCCCACGGCAGACGCAGCACTGCATAAAAAGCCTGTCTTGCACCGGCCTCGCTGGCTGCGGCCAGCACCTGCTCCATATCGTCGTTCAGGAACGGAATCTGCGGTGCCAGGCTGACGCCCACGGGTATGCCTGCCTCGCTCAGAGTCCGAATCATGCGCAGCCGCCGATGCGGTGCGGCGGCGCGTGGTTCCAGCTGCCGGGCCAGCTCGGGCTGCAAGGTGGTCAGCGTCACATAAACGGCCACCAGATGCTGCTGTGCCAGCGGCACCAGCAAATCAAGGTCGCGCTCGATGCCGCTGCCCTTGGTGACGATGGAAAACGGATGCCTGGCCTGCGCCAGGACCTCTATCACGCGGCGCGTCAACCCGACTTCGCGCTCCACAGGCTGGTAGCAGTCCGTGACCGAGCCGAGCATGATGGGGGCGGCCACATGGCTGGACCGGGATAACTCGGCGCGCAGCACCTCGGGCAGGTTCTGCTTGGCAATCAGCCGGGTTTCGAAATCCAGACCCGGCGAATAGCCCAGATAGCCATGCGTGGGCCGGGCATAGCAATAGATGCATCCGTGCTCGCATCCTCTATAGGGATTGAGCCCCAGATGAAAAGGCAGATCCGGCGATTCGTGGCGGCTCAGGGCTGATTTAGCCCGCTCCCACTCCAGATGGGTGCACCAGGTCTTGACCTCCTCACCCTCTTCGCTTCCTTCATCCTGTTCGGACTTGCCCCAGCCGTCATCGAAACCCTGGCGCAGCTCCCGTGCAAACCGGTGCGTGATCTGGCTGGCAGCCCCTCGCCCCTTGATGAGCCGCACCGGCACATCGGTCCGAATGGATTCCAGTCCAGAGGATGAGGAAAGTTTCTTCATAAAACAACTGTACATAAATACAGTTATTCATTGCAAGAAATGGGCACTAACCATGGCTGCATCCCGGTCAATACGGTGAGGGTTGATTGAGTCAGATCTGGATGAGAAATGACTGCGCCCATTGCTCTACAGGCTTAGCACGCTCCATTAACTAGAGCAAGTTCAAAGTCAATCCGCACTCAGTGAGTGCGAGATGGCTTGGCAGTTTGCGATTCAGCGCCGACAATCCCTTCAATGCACCAAGTTGGTGCCTTTCACTGAATGCCTTGGCCCGGACAACACCGTTGCCCGGGCTTTTGTCCGTTTGCGCAACGCAAAAGCGCCAACCACACCATCTCGCAAGGGAGTTACTACATGGAGCGCAAGCCCAATATCACTCTGTCCTCCTTGGACCTGGATCGCATTGAATCGCTGCTGGAAAAGAACAACAGCCAGTTCCCTGGCCGTGATGCACTGGAGGCGGAGCTGGACCGCGCGGATGTACTCGACCCCGCAGAAATACCCGCCAACGTGGTGACGATGAACTCCACCGTGCGCTTCACCATTCTCGAGATCGCCAAGACCAATACGCTGACACTGGTCTACCCCAAGGATATGGATGGCAGCGCCGACAAGGTCTCCATCTTTGCGCCGGTAGGCATCGCCCTGCTGGGCCTGTCAGTGGGCGATGAGTTCAAGATGCCCAGCCCTACCGGCCAGGTAACCGTGCGTGTGGATGCCATCGAGTTCCAGCCCGAAAGCGCGGGCGAGCTCCATCGCTGAACCGGCTCACCCAACAAAAAAGCAGCTCACCGGAGCTGCTTTTTTGTTGCCTGGATCAGACTCAGCGCAAGCCGGCCAGCATGGTGGTCAGCAGACCCGCGCCGATCAGGCCTGCCTGCCAGCGCAGGGCCTGACTCCATGACGAAACATGGCGCTCCACCAATTGATACAGCGCGTAGCCGGCAGTCAGTGAAAGCACAAAGGCAAACGGGATGCCCACCACGGCGGCGGTGACCGAACCGTGCCAGAAATGGTTGACCACTGCGTTGACCAGCAGGCAGATGGAAAAGTGAATCAGAAATACCGAGTAGGAAATCTCTCCCAGGCGACGCAGCGGCGCAAAACCCTGCCAGCGGGCAATGACCTCGGTACGCATGCAAACGATCAGCAGCATCGCGGTCACGCCGGCGAGAAAAATGCGGTCGCGCCACTCATAGACCAGCGCGCCGATGATCAGAGCAGCAATCAGCAGGCCCCAGCTCCAGGCCGTCAGGCGCTTGTCTGCCGCCACCGCCCAGAAGGCCATCATGCCGACGCCATAGGCGCCCATGAAATAAATCGCCCAGACATCCAGGTCTGCATCGAGATTGAAGCTCAGCAACGAAGCTGCCGTCCCCACGACCACCAGCCCCTGCATGCCAGTCACAGCCCAGGGCCACCAGCGCTTCATGGCCGTATCGCCCCAGCGTTTCAGCGCCCATTGCTGCAGCCAGCGCACTCCGGCCAGCAGCAGCACGGTCGCGGCGAACAGCTGAAAGTCTATGGACACATACCAGACGCCAGCCGACAGTGACTCCTCGCCCACAATGCCCTGCAGCAGCAAAGCATGGGCCATGAGCTGCCATAGATCGGGGTCGGCAGACACGGACTCGTGATCGAACCAGGGACGAATCGCCGCAGACACCACAATCGTCACCACCAGTGCCACGGCATAAGGCACGACCAGACGCACAAAGCGCTTGCCAATCTTGGACCAAGGTGAATCAAACCGCGCCAGACCCATGGGAGCCAGGCTGGCTGCAGCCAGAAAACCGCCGATCACCAGAAAGATCTGCACGGCCATACGGGCGTACTCATAGAGCCAGTCCAGCAGGTCGGGCATGACAGGGTGAGCCACATCGGACATGGGGCCGTAGAAAGCCAGGTGATGCCAGACGATGGCAGCACAAGCCAGCCCCTTGGTACAGTCGATCAGGGCACTGCGGGAATGAGAGGAAATAGAACTTTGAACCATCAGATCACGGCCGCCCGCAGCCCATGGGCTGCCCGGCAGCAGGGTGAGTTTGCCCGGCAACAGGCAACGTAAAGAAGCCGACTTAAAACAGGATGGCGATTTTGCGCCGATTCCCAACAATTTGCTGACAGCGTTGCAAGTTTTACGAAACATATCTGCGCGGGCTTCATGCGCCAAGCATGAACAAAACCAGAGCGATTGCACACCGGCTTGATTTCCCTGCCCCACTGAGAACCCCGGGCAAAGGCACAATGGAGGCCATGACGCAAGCCAAACCACTGTCGGAGCTGAGCCGACAATTTGTTTCGCATTTCGGCGAGATGGGCAGCCGCTGGGGCATCAATCGCACCGTGGGGCAGATCTATGCCCTGCTGTTCATTTCGCCCGAGCCGCTGAACGCAGACCAGATTGCCGACACGCTGGAATTCTCGCGCTCCAATGTGAGCATGGGGCTCAAGGAGCTGCAGGCCTGGCGGCTGGTTCAGCTGCGTCACCAACCCGGCGACCGGCGCGAATACTTCCAGGCACCCGAGGATGTCTGGGAAATCTTCAAGCGACTGGCCGAAGAGCGCCGCCGCCGCGAGATCGAGCCCACGCAGTCCATGCTGCGTGCCGCCATGATGGAAGAAGCCAGCACCGACGAAGAACGCTACGCCCAGCAACGCATGCGCGATATGCACGAGCTCATCGACAAGCTGATGAGCTGGTTTGACGATGTTCAGCGTCTGTCGCCAGAGACCGCCATGCAGCTCATGGGCATGGGCTCCGCCGTGACCCGACTGCTGGACCTGAAAGACAAGATTACCGGGCGAGGCAAGTCAGGCTCGGAAGCCTGACGCCGACAACTCAGGTGCTGGCCCTGGGCACCAGCCTGAAGCCCAGATCCACGATGGCCTCTCTGACGGTGTCCCCTGCCAGCAACTGCAGCAGCATGCTGGCAGCTTTTCTGCCCACTTCATCCCTGGGTGTATGGATGGTGGTCAGAGGCGGCACCATCTGATCACTGCCAGGCAGATCGTTGAACCCGGCGATCGCCACCTGCTGCGGCACCTTGACCCCCATGCGATTGGCCTCCAGCAATGCGCCTTGTGCAATGTCGTCATTGCAGAAAAAGATGGCATCCACCGTAGTCCGCGCCTTGAGAAGTGTCTCAAACTGCCTTGCACCCAGCGCCAGCGATGAACGCTCGGGATTGAGAATCTCCAGGCTCTGGTCATACAGGCCGGCCTGTTTGAGCACCTGCCGATAACCTTCCAGGCGCTGCATGACACGCGCGTCGAGCTGGGCTCCGCAAAATGCGATGCGTCTGTATCCCTTGTCCAGCAGATGACGGGTCATCTCAGCGCCAGCTGCAATCTGAGAAAAACCTACGCTGTAGCAATCGGGGCCCGTGCCGGGCTCGCGCAACTCCATGAGATGCACGCGCGGCACGGGATTGACAGCCAATAATTTCCGCGACTCTTCGCTGTGATCAAACCCGGTCAGCAACAGCCCGGCAGGTCGCATGGGCAGATAGGCCCGCAGCAACTGCTCTTCCTCCGCAGGGTCGTAGTGGGTCACGCCGATCAGCATGTGATAGCCCTGGGCAAACAGCACCTTGTGCACAGCCTCCAGGACCTCCACAAACAAGGTGTTGGAGAGCATGGGTACCAGTACCAGCACCTGGGTGCTTTTTTGCGAGGCCAGTGCACGCGCTGCCAGATCGGGCACATAACCCAGAGAATCCGCAACCTCGCGCACTTTGTCGACCAGGGCAGCAGCTACTCTACGCTCTCCGCGCAAGGCTCTGGAGACCGTCATCGGACTCACGCCCGCAGCCTGTGCCACATCGCTGAGGGTGACACGCCCGCTGGCACGAGATCGCCTTGAAGAAGCGCTGTCGGCCGGGGTTTCACTCTTGGTACGGGTCTCGGGAGGCAAGGGAATCTCCTAATCAGATGCCTGAAGTTTTTTGAGTATGATAGCGCTATCCGGACTTGAAATGAAGTCTGTAAAAGCAGCTTGATGAAAGCACTGACTTGCCTTCGACCAAGGTCTGAAGCCAATCTCAGAAAGCAGCAGGCTGCTCATTTTTTAACCACATCGGATAGCGCTATCCAAAAATGATTCAAAGCAAGATCCAGCCTCAGGGCACCATGTCGGCACTCGTCGTCATGGGTGTTTCCGGCTGCGGCAAATCGAGCGCAGGAGAAGCCATCGCCCGTCAACTGGGGTGGACCTTGGTGGAAGGCGACAGCTACCACTCCCCCCAGAGTGTGGCCAAGATGCAGGCCGGCATTGCCCTGACGGATGCCGACCGCGAAGGCTGGCTGGAACGCCTGGCGCAGCGACTGGCTCAGGCAGATGCCGAACACGGCCTGGTACTGACCTGCTCGGCGCTCAAGCGCAAGTACCGCGACCAGTTGCGCAGCGCCCAGCAGCTGGGTTTTGTGTTTCTCGATCTCGACTATGCCACGGCCCTGGAACGCGTCCAGACCCGACCCGGGCATTTCTTCTCGCCCGACCTGGTAGCCAATCAGTTCACGACGCTGGAAGACCCGCGTCAGGAGCCCGATGTTCTGACCGTCAGCGCCACCATGAATCTCAACGACATCGCGCTCGCGGCCCGGCAATGGGCAAGGCGCGAATCCCAAGCATAAAGACAGCAGGAGACAGCCAATGTCTGAAGATCGCAAAGAGGCACAGGGCCGCAAGCCATGGCTCAAGCGCCTGGCCGAAGGCCTGATGGTGCTGGCCCTGGCCGGCATGGTGGTTGCCGTTTTCGTCAACGTGGTGCTGCGCTACGTTTTCCACACCAGCATCGTCTCCTATGAGGAGATCTCGCGCCTGCTGTTTGTGTGGCTGGTGGCCATCGGCGCCATCGTGGCGGCTTTCGAAGGCGCCCATCTGGGCTTCGACATGGTGACATCGCGGGTCGGCCCGATCACCCGCAAAGTCCTGTTCTGGGTCTCGCAACTGCTGATCGGCGCCTGCATGGCCCTGCTGCTGTGGGGCTCCTGGGAGCAGGTCATTGCCGGCTGGAGCAGCTACAGCACCGTGCTGGGCTATCCCCTGGCTCTGGGCGCAGCGGCGACGCTGGTGCTGGCCATAGGCATGCTGCTGGTCGTGGTGCGCGACATGCTGCGCGGCACCCCGTCCGAATCTTCTGAAACCAGCGTGGAGTAAGGAGAGCGCAATGGTCGTTACCCTGATTTTTCTCGCCGTGCTGATAGGTGGCATGGTGATCGGCATGCCGATTGCGCATGCATTGATACTCACCGGTGTTGCACTGATGTGGCACCTGGACTTTTTCGACACCCAGCTGCTCGCGCAGAACCTGCAAGCCGGGTTCGACAATTTCCCGCTGCTGGCCGTGCCATTCTTCATCCTGGCAGGTGAGCTGATGAATGCCGGCGGCCTGTCGCGCCGCATCATCGATCTGGCCCGCGCCTTTGTCGGTCATATCCCGGGGGGCCTCGGTTACGTGGCCATCGGCGCAGCCGTGCTGCTGGCCTCGATGAGCGGATCGGCCATTGCCGACACCGCCGCGCTGGCCACCATCTTGCTGCCGATGATGCGCGACCAGAAGTATCCCGACAGCTACAGCGCCGGCCTGCTGGCGTCGGGCGGCATCATCGCCCCCATCATTCCGCCTTCGATGCCGTTCGTGATCTACGGCGTCACCACCAACACCTCCATCAGCAAGCTGTTTCTCTCGGGCGTCGTTCCCGGCCTGTTCATGGGCGGTTTTCTGATTGCCGCCTGGTGGTTCATCGCGCGCAAATACCAGCTGACCTCGGGTGAACGCGTGAGCTGGGGCCTGCGCCTCAAGGCACTGGCCAAGAGCTTCTGGGCCATGATGATGCCTGTCATCATTCTGGGCGGCCTCAAGGGCGGCGTCTTCACGCCGACAGAAGCCGCAGTGGTGGCCGCGGTCTACGCGCTGTTCGTGTCCATGGTGGTCTATCGGGAGATGAGCTGGAGCAGGCTCTACGAAGTCTTTCTGGGCGCATCCAAGACCACCGCCGTGGTGATGTTCCTCTGCGGAGCGGCCACTGTGACCGCCTACATGATCACGCTCGCCGACCTGCCCAATATGCTGGCCGACAGCTTCTCGGGTCTGCTGGATCAGCCCATGCTCTTCATGGCCGTGATGATGCTCTTCCTGCTCGTGGTCGGCACCGCCATGGATCTGACCCCGACCATTCTGATCTTCGGTCCGGTCTGCGCGCCGCTGGCCGTCAAGGCCGGCATCGATCCCGTGTACTTCGGCTTCATGTTCATCTATGTGGGCTGTATCGGCCTGATCACCCCTCCGGTGGGCACGGTGCAGAACGTGGTGGCCGGGGTCGGCAGGCTGCGCATGGAGACCGTGATCAAGGGCACGAATCCCTTCCTGATGGTTTATGTGCTGCTGGCCGTGCTCTTCGTGATCTTCCCTCAGCTGGTCACGGGTCCGCTCAAATGGATGCACTGAGAACGGCATTCCATTCATGAAAGATCTTAAGTTCATAGCATGGTGCGCACTTCAGTCAAGCGCATCACGGCAGTTCCAATTTCATCAAAGGGCCCAGGCCCAATCAAGCAAGGAGACGGGTATGCGTATCAAATTTGCAGTCGCGGGCCTCACGGCAATGTTGCTGGCCGCCGGTGCCGTTCAGGCGCAGGACTTCAAGCCCCGCCTGGTGCGGTTCGGCTACGGCCTGGTGGAAGACTCCAACCAGGGTCGTGCCGTGCGCATGTTCGCCAAGGAAGTGGAAAAGGCCAGCGGTGGCAAGATGAAGGTCCGCGCCATCGGCAACGCATCCCTGGGCTCGGACACGCAGATGCAGCAGGCCCTGATCGGCGGCGCCCAGGAAATGATGGTCGGCTCCACCGCCACGCTGGTGGGCCTGTCGCCCGAAATGGCGATCTGGGACACCCCTTTTCTGTTTGCCAACACCAAGGAGGCCGATGCCGTGCTGGACGGCCCCGTGGGAGAGAAAGTCAAGGCCACTCTGGAGCCCAAGGGCATGGTGGGTCTGGTCTATTGGGAAAATGGATTTCGCAATCTGACCAACAACAAGCGCCCCATCACCAAGCTGGAAGATCTTCAGGACGTGAAGCTGCGCGTGATGCAGAACAATGTCTTCCTGGACAGCTTCAAGACCCTGGGCGCCAATGCCGTTCCCCTGCCCTTCTCCGAGCTGTTCACGGCGCTGGAAACCAAGGCCGTGGACGGTCAGGAAAACCCCTTCAACACGGTGCTGTCGAGCAAGTTCTATGAAGTGCAGAAGTACCTGACCGTCTCCAACCATGTCTACAGCCCCTGGATCGTGACGGTCAGCAAGAAGTGGTGGGACACGCTGAGCCCTGCCGAGAAGAAGGTGCTGCAGGATGCTGCGATCAAGAGCCGTGAATTCGAGCGCAAGGATACGCGCGAAGAAGCCGCCAAGGCCCTGGCCGAGATCAAGACCAAGGGCATGCAGGTCAACGAACTGCCAGCCGCCGAAGCAGGCCGCATGCGCGACAAGCTCGGCACCGTCAATGCCGGCATTGCCAAGTCCGTGGGTCAAGGTACCTGGGACTCTGTGCAGGCAGCCGTCAAGCAAGCTCGCGCCAAATAAGCGCCCAACCATGGAGCCATGCCCCGGGCATGGCTCTGACTCATTCCAAGACAATGCCTGCGCCCCAAGCACAGGCATTGCTGCCCAAGGACTTTCATCATGGCACTTCACCCCGTTCTGGACCAGGTGACGCGGCGCATCCAGGAGCGCAGCCGCGCCAGCCGCTCCGACTATCTGGCACAGGTCGATGCCATGGCCGCGCGCCCTCCGCAAGTACGCACCATGGGCTGCGCCAATGTGGCCCACGCCTTTGCGGCTCTGCCCGGCACGGACAAGATTCGCATCGTTGAGGAAAAAGGCCCCAATGTCGGCATCGTCACGGCCTATAACGATGTGCTCTCCGCCCATGCGCCGTTTGCGCATTACCCCGATATTCTGAAAGACGAAGCCCGGCGCAACGGCGCAACGGCCCAGGTGGCCGGCGGTGTACCTGCCATGTGCGACGGCGTGACCCAGGGCATGCCGGGCATGGAGCTGAGCCTGTTCAGCCGCGACACGATTGCCATGTCCACCGCCGTGGCTCTCACGCATGACACTTTCGATGCGGCCCTGATGCTGGGCGTCTGCGACAAGATCGTTCCCGGCCTGCTGATCGGCGCCCTGCACTTCGGCCACCTGCCCATGGTGTTCGTGCCTGCCGGACCCATGACTTCGGGCCTGTCCAACAGCGACAAGGCCAAGGTACGCGAGCAGGCGGCGCAGGGCCTGGTCGGCCGGCAGGAGCTGCTCGCGGCAGAAAACGCGGCCTACCATGATCAGGGCACCTGCACCTTCTACGGAACGGCCAACAGCAATCAGATGCTGCTCGAAGCCATGGGCCTGCATGTTCCCGGCACAGCCTTCATCAACCCCGCCGACGCAGAGCGTGAACTGCTCACGCGCGAAGCCATGCGTACCGTGCTGTCCATCACCCGGGGCCGGCGCTTTGCCCCCATAGGGCATGTCGTGGACGAGCGCTGCATCGTCAACGCCATGGTGGCCCTGCTGGCGACCGGCGGCTCCACCAATCACCTGATCCACTGGGTGGCCGTGGCCCGAGCTGCCGGAATCGTCATCGACTGGGATGACTTCGAGCAGCTGTCTGCGGTAGTTCCCCTGCTGGCCCGCGTCTACCCCAATGGCAGCGCCGATGTGAATCAGTTCCAGGCCGCAGGCGGCCCTGGTTACGTGATCGCCCAGCTGCTGCAGGCCGGACTCATGCATGGCGATGTGCTCACGGTGAGGCCCGAGGGGCTGGCTGCCTTCGGGCGCATCCCCCATGTCGAAAACCATCAACTGCAATGGCGGGATGCGGGCATCTCCGGCGATGACACTGTTCTGCGCCCTGCCAGCCGCCCCTTCAGCCCTACGGGCGGCTTGAAGCTTCTCAAAGGCAATCTTGGCCGCAGTGTCATCAAGATCAGCGCCGTACCTGAAGATCGCCACGCACTGCGGGCACCGGCATGGGTCTTTGATTCGCAGGATGAATTGCAGGCGGCCTTCAAATCCGGTGCGCTGGAGCAGGCCTGCCAGACCAATGGCTTCAATGGCGTCGTCTGCGTAGTGCGCTGGCAGGGTCCGCAGGCCAATGGCATGCCCGAGCTGCACAAGCTCACCCCTCCGCTGGCCGTGCTGCAAGGCAAGGGCTATGTCGTGGCCCTGGTCACCGACGGCCGCATGAGCGGTGCATCGGGCAAGGTTCCGGCGGCCATCCATGTCAGTCCCGAAGCACTGGCAGGCGGCCCGCTGGCCAAGGTGCAAAGCGGCGACATCATCGTGCTCGATGCCCCCACCGGCCTGCTGCAAGCCGAGCTGACGGATGCCGAATGGGCTGCCAGGCCGCTGGCCATCATGCCGACAGCGTTGCAGCAAGCCAATCACCGCGGCCTGGGCCGTGAACTGTTTGCCGGATTCCGGCGCAATGCGCTGAGCGCAGAAGAAGGAGCTTGCACATGGCTGCTCAAATGACCGCCTTGTCCATCATGCAGGATGCACCGGTGATTCCGGTCATCGTGCTGCACAACGCAGAGCATGCAGTGCCCATGGCCAAAGCACTGCTGGCCGGCGGCATCAGGGCTCTGGAGGTCACGCTGCGCACGCCTCAGGGCCTGGCCTGCATAGAGGCCATCGCCAAGCAACTGCCCGAAGCCATCGTCGGTGCGGGCACCGTGCGCAATGCAGCCGATGCCGCGGCGGCTGCTCGGGCCGGCGCAAGATTTGCCGTCAGTCCTGGCTATACCAGCAAGCTGGGCCAGGCCTGCCGCGATCTGAACCTGCCGCTGCTGCCCGGTGTCGCAACCAGCAGCGAAATCATGATGGCTCAGGAAGACGGTTTTACCGAGCTCAAGTTCTTCCCCGCCGTGCAGTCGGGCGGCATCCAGATGCTGAAGGCCTGGCAAGGTCCGTTCGGAGAGCTGCGTTTCTGCCCCACGGGCGGCATCTCGCCCGGCAACGCAGCGGAGTTTCTGGCGCTGTCCAATGTGGTCTGCGTGGGCGGCTCCTGGCTGGTCCCCGCCAGTGCAGTGGAGAGTGGCAACTGGTCACTCATCACCGAGCTGGCTCAGGCCACGCAGGCGTTGAGAAGCTCTCGCACGGCCTGAGCAAGACAAGGCCTCATCCATAAAAAAAGCCCGGTCAGCTCCAAGCCGACCGGGCTTTTCCATGTCTTGGCGACTCAGACATCCGGCAGCGACTTGGTTCGCTCCAGAAGCTTGCGACGCGTTGCCTCGTCATCCATCAACTCGAACCAGATCGCATTGAGCACGGCAAAGGCTGCTGCCAGCGGCAGACCCAGCAACCAGGCGAAATACCACATAAGTTTCCTTTCATTCGGCCCATCCAATGCATGGGCCAACAATATTCGAACCGCCCCTCACACAGAAGGAAGAACGCAGCATGGCGTCCGAGGGGCGTCCCATCTCAATACGAGTGGCCCTGACCGGTCACGATGGCCTTCACGTCCACCTTGCCTCGCAGCACCGAGTACACCCAGCTGGTATAGGCCAGGATCAAGGGCAGGAAGATCAGCACGCAGACCAGCATGATGAACAGCACAACATGGCTGGAAGACGAGTCCCAGACCGTCAGACTGAAGCGCGGATCAATGCTGGAAGGCAGGATCATGGGGAACATGGCAGCGCCCACGGTCAGGATGATTCCGGCAATCGCCAGGCCGCTTGCCAGCAGCGCCAGCCACTCGCGACGGCTGCGCAAGCCGATGGCCACGATCAGCGGCATAAGCAGGCCGATACCGGGCACCAGCCAGAGCAAGGGATAGGACTTGAAGTTGGCCATCCATGCACCGGCAGCCACGGCTGCGGTCTTGTTCAAGGGGTTGGAGGGACCGACGGGGTTGATCTCGCTGGTAATCACATAGCCGTTGATGCCTGTAGCCAGCCACAGGCCGGCAGCCGCAAACAGCACGGTGGTCAGCACGGCAATCCATGTGCCGTACCTGGCGGCGCGGCTGGCGACTTCTCCATCGGTCTTGAACATCAGCCAGGCCGCACCGTGCATGAGCAGCATGGACAGCGAGACCAGACCGCACAGCAATGCGAAAGGCGTGAGCAGACCGAAGAAGCTGCCGTCATAGTAAATGCGCATATCGTCACCCAGACGAAATGGCACGCCGAGGATCACATTGCCCACTGCCACGCCGAACAGCAGCGCTGGCACCAGACCCGTGATGCACAGCACCCAGTCCCAGCGATTGCGCCAGGCCGCATCCTCATGCTTGCTGCGGAACTTGAACGCCACGGGGCGCAGGATCAGCGGCACCAGCACGGCAAACATGGCCAGGTAAAAGCCCGAAAAGGACACGGCGTAAAGCTGGGGCCAGGCCGCAAAGATGGCGCCGCCACCCAGAATCAGCCACACCTGATTGCCTTCCCACACGGGGCCGACGGAGTTGATGGCCGTGCGGCGCTCGACATCGGTCTTGGCCGTGGCGCGCAGCAGGCCCATGGCGCCGAGGTCAAAGCCGTCGGTGACGGCAAAGCCCACCAGCAGCACGCCGAGCAGCAGCCACCAGATGAGGCGCAGCACGTCATATGAAATCAGTTCATGCAAGATCATTTGGTTGCTCCTCTCAGCTTTGGCCGCGTGCCAGCTTCTTGATCATGGGTTCGTAGAGGCTGAGGTGAGGTTCGCTCTCATGCTCGGGGCCCTTCTTGATGGCCTTGACCATCAGCTTGAGCTCGATAACCAGCAGCACGGTGTAGATCAGCACGAAGCCGGCTATGGTCAGCAACAGCGTCTTCGCGCCCAGATTGGAAACCGCCATGGCCGTGGGCAGCACGCCTTCGATGATCCAGGGCTGACGACCCAGCTCGGCCACCACCCAGCCACATTCGGCGGCGATCCAGGGCAGCGGAATCGAGAACACGGCAACTTTGAGCAGCCAGGGGTAGGCCTCAAGCCTATGGCGGGCAGCCAGCCAGAAGAAGGTGCCGGTCAGTACGATGAAGAACATGCCCAAGGCCACCATGATGCGGAAGGTCCAGAACAGCGGACCGACCGGCGGCACTGTATCCATTGCCGCCTGGTGGATCTGTGCTTCGGTCGCCTTGCGTGGGTCATCCACATAGCGCATCAGCAGCAGGGCGTAACCCAGATTGGCGCCATTGTTCTCAAAGCGCAGACGTGCCTCGGCGGGAATCTCGGCATCGGTCCTGGCCTTGCGAATGGTCTGCAGCGCGTCATAGGCGTCGATACCGTTGCGGATATTGCCCTCCGCACTCTTGACCAATTCGTTGATGCCGGGAATTTGGGTGTCCAGCGAACGCGTACCGATCAGGCCCATGACCCATGGGATGTGCACGGCAAAGTGGGTCTCGCGCGCCTCGCGGTCGGGGAAACCAAAGGCCGTGAAGGAAGCTGGTGCGGGCTCGGTCTCCCACATGGCTTCGATCGACGCCAGCTTCATCTTCTGGTGTTCGGATGACAGATAGCCGGACTCATCGCCCAGCACCACCACCGACAGCGAAGCAGCCAGACCAAAGGATGCGGCCACCGTCATCGAGCGCTTGGCCAGATGGATATGACGACCCTTGAGCAGATACCAGGCCGAAATACCCAGCACGAACAGCGAGGCCATGACATAACCCGCCGACACCGTGTGCACAAACTTGGCCTGCGCCACGGGATTGGTGAGCACGGCAAAGAAGTCATTCACTTCCATGCGCATGGTCTGGGGGTTGAAAGTAGCACCCACGGGGTTCTGCATCCAGCCATTGGCGACCAGAATCCATAGCGCCGAGAAGTTGGTGCCTATGGCCATCAGGCAGGTGACGATCAGGTGCTTGACCTTGGAGAGGCGATCCCAGCCAAAGAAGAACAGGCCGACAAAGGTCGCCTCCATGAAGAAGGCCATCAAACCCTCGATCGCCAGCGGTGCACCAAAGATGTCGCCCACATAGTGGCTGTAGTAGCTCCAGTTCATGCCGAACTGGAACTCCATCACCACGCCGGTGGCCACACCCATGGCGAAGTTGATGCCGAACAGCACGCCCCAGAACTTGGTCATGTCGCGCCAGATGGCTCGTCCGGTCATCACATACACCGTTTCCATGATGGCAACGAGTATGGACAGGCCCAGTGTCAGCGGCACAAACAGAAAGTGGTAGAGCGCCGTTATCGCAAACTGCAGTCGCGATAAATCGACGATATCGAGGTCCATGGTCAGGTCCTTTCTCTCGGTACTTCAAAAATCAATCGGAAAAACATATGGACTGCGGTGCAACAGCACCCAGCGCATCGGGTCGCAGCCTTGCCATCAGCTGCTCAAACTCTGGGGTGCCGCGCAGGGCCTGCGCTCTCACCTGTCCTGCCTGCAGATACACGATGCGATCGGCGAGGCTCGCCTCACGCTGCCAATGCGTGGCAAAAATCAGCGTTCGCGCGCCGCTCTCAGCCGCCTGCACCAACCGCTTCAGCACATCGGCAGCAGTGACGGCATCCAGTCCCTCGGTCACCTCATCAAGCAGCCAGCAGCGGTCTGGGCTCAGCAGCAGTCTGGCCAGTGCCAGCCGGCGCGACTGGCCTCCGGACAGACCCTGACCGCCTTCACCCAGCATGGTGTCCAGCCCCTGTGGCAGGGCCATGACGTCGCTTCTGAGACCTGCAGCCTGCAGGACGTCCCACAGCTGCTCATCGTCGGCCTTGGCATCGGCAAGCCTCAGGTTGTTGCGCAGGCTGTCCTGAAAAAGCTCGGTTCTCTGTGTCATCCAGCTGCAGCCGCGGGCCTGAACCACGCCTTCGTCCGGCTGCAGCTCACCCGCCATCAAATGCAGCAAGCTGGTCTTGCCTGCGCCGCTGCTGCCAATCAGCGCCACGCGCTCGCCTTGGCGCACGTTCAGGTCTATCGGACCCAATTGACGCAGTCGGACAGACTGCAGGCTGACGGCCAGCTTCTGCACAGGCTGCTGCGGACTCTCTGCCACTTCGGCCTTGGCCGCCAGCGGTGGAGCCAGCCTGCGCAGCGCCAGCCAGGTACGCCCGGCCTGTTCTGCCCCTCTGCGCAGAGCTGCAAACGGCTCCATTGCCGACAGTGCCAGCAAAATACCCAGCGCAGCAACCGGCGCGCTGATGCGGCCCTGCTCCATCAACCAGGCCATCAACAGCACGGATGCGCTCAAGGTAATGGCCGACACCGCACCATAAGCCTGGGCGGCAGCCGCTTCGGATTGATAAAGCCGCTCATCGGCCAGGGCGCAGCGCGCATCGCTATGCAGCACTTGCTGCACCTGGGCAGGCAACTGGCCTGCCATCAGCAGCTCGGTCTGGCCTGCAACCAGATCCACGGTTTGGGCACGCATGGCCTCCAGTGCCATGGCACGGCGTACGGCAGCCTTGCGGCTGCGCAAACCATGCCACAGGGCGATGCCCCAGCCAGTCAGCAGCAGCCACGCCAGGGTCAACAGGCCCAGCCACCAGCGCATGAATCCGTAGGCCAGAGCCGCCAGCAAGGCAGCGCCCAGCGCCGCTACGGCGGGCACCAGCAGGCGCAGATAAAGATTGTCCAGGGCATCCACATCGGAGGTCAGACGCTGCAACAGCCTTGCCGGGCGCTGCAGCAGCAGGCGGGCGGCCTGCGGGCGAGCCCAGCTCAGGAACAGTCTCTGGCGCAAAGCGGCCAGCACGGCCAGCGTGGCATCATGGGTCACCAGGCGCTCGGCATAGCGGGCACCGGTACGGCCCACGGCCAGCAAGCGAATGCCGGCCGACGGCATGAACACATCGAACACCAGGGCCGTGGCAGGCACCAGCCCGGCCAGTGCCGTGGCCGTGATGAACCAGCCCGACAAGCCCAGCAATGCCATGCCCATCAGCACCGTAAGCGCTGCCAGGGCTGCACCTCCCAGCCAGAGATTGCGCGGCGCCATCTGGCCCAGCAGCTTCAGCATCTCGCGCATTGAAATGGTTTGCATCTTCATGGCTGCGGCTCCCGCGCCGGTCGCAGCAGCGGCAACTCGATCACGCGATCCATGGCAGCGGCCAGCTGTGCATCGTGGGTGGCGACCAACATGGTGCGCCCCCTGGCCAGATGGCGCAGAGACTGTGTGATCTGGGCTGCTGTCTCGGGATCGAGATGAGCAGTAGGTTCATCGACCAGCAGCAGTCCGGCCTGTGTCTGCGCGGCCATACGTGCCAGAGCCAAACGTACCACCTCGCCACCGGAAAGGCCTGCGCCGCCCTCACCCAGGCTTGCGCCGGGGCGATGCGCCAGGGCCTCATCAAGTGCCGCCAGCTGCGTAGCTTCGGCAATCTGTTCAGGTCCTACAGAACGTCGCTCCAGCGCAATATTGCGCGCGGCCGAGCCTGCAAAGACATGGGGCAACTGACCCAGCCAGGCCATGCGCCGGCGCAGCTGGGTAGCACTGCCGCCATCAAGCGTTTGCCGGCCGACTTCGATACGGCCTTGCTGTACCGGCAAAAGGCCGGCAATCTGCGCCAGCAGCACGGACTTGCCGCTGCCGCTGGGACTCCACAGCGCCACATGCTCGCCAGCCTGTATGTGCAAAGACAGCGGCGCGAGGCTGGAGTCACTGCCTGGCACCTGAACCTTGAGTTCCGAAACGCTTACGGACACAGGCTGGCCAGGCCATGACTGCTCATCGACCGGAGATGCTTCAGCGGCATGCTGCGCACCGACAACCTGCATGGACTGCGCCTGCATGCTCTGCAAGGTCTGCAGTGCGGCCTCGCCCGCAGCTCTGTCATGCCAGACGGCCGAGAGATCGCGCAAAGGCTCGAAAAATGCCGGCGCCAGCAGCAGCACAAACATGGCCTGGCCCAGACCGAGCTTGTCGCCCCAGGCGCCGAAATTCAGCGTGCCCAGCAGGTGAAAACCTATATAGACGGCCACCATGGCCACGCCCAGTGCCGAGAAAAGCTCCAGCACCGCAGAAGACAGAAAGGCAATGCGCAGCACGCGCATGGTGCGGGTGCGCAGGTCTTCGGCATGGTCACGCAGCCGCTGGCCCGTCAGCTCCACGGCATGCAGAGCACGCAGCGTGCTCAGGCCGCGCAGGCGGTCCAGCAAGAAAGCGTTCATATGACCGAGCTGCAGCATCTGCTCTTCGCTGGCCGCCTTGGCACGCCAGCCCACGATCGCCATGAAAAGCGGAATCAGCGGCGCGGCAACCATCAAAATCAGAGCAGCGACCCATGACTGCAAGGCCACGGCAGCCAAAATCACCAAGGGCAGCAAACGCACACGCCACATCGCGCTCTGGTAACGCGCCAGCCACGGAACAATGGCCTCGGCCTGCTCGGCCATGGCACTGGCGGCCTGGCCGGAAGCTGGGCGGCTCTTGTCCAGCGGCGATGTCTGAGCCAGCGACTGCGCCACCCGGGCGCGCAAGCTGCTGAGCTGCGCACGCGCTGCACGGTTGGCCAGCATGCCGCCATGGCCTTCTGCCCAGGCTCGCAGCAAGCCCAGCAACAACACGCCAGCCGCCATGGGCCAGACGGCCGCCATGCCCTGACCGTTGGCCATGAGTTGCACAGCCCAGGCCAGCAAGGCTGCCTGCGGCAGCCATATCAGCCCGGCAAGCACCTGCCACACAGCTCCCGCGCTGGGGCGACGGATGACGCTCGCCAACTCGGCATGTGCTGTATCGACCTGATTGTCGGTGGAGGAAGAAGGGGTGTGTTGCATTTCTCAATTTTCAGTATTTACTGAAATTAACGGAATACTACTCTTCTTTTGACAATCATCATGACTTGATATGCAAAAGCCAATTGCAGGACCAGGCCTACATTGATACGCATCAACTTCGAAGCGATTTAACAAGGGTTAACCCTTGAGCAAGTCGTACTTGAGCAACATCAAGCGAGCAAGCCGCCCATAAAAAACGGCGTCCGAAGACGCCGTTGGCACAGAAGACAGTGAACTGCCTCAGGCAACCAGCAGGCTTGCCTTGGCTTCGGCGTACTCACGCTTGAGGCGAGCCACCAGCTCCGCCGTGGACTGCACCTTGTCAATGGCACCGATACCCTGGCCACAACCCCAGATATCCTTCCAGGCCTTTTGCGCACCACCGCCAAAATTCATCTTGCTGGGGTCGGATTCGGGCAGGTTTTCCGGATCCAGACCGGCCGCACGAATCGAAGGTGCCAGATAGTTGCCATGCACGCCTGTGAACAGATTGCTGTAGACCACGTCGTCGGAGCTGCCCTCGACGATCGCCTGCTTGTAGGCTTCTACGGCGCGCGCCTCGTCGGTGGCAATGAAGGCCGATCCGATATAGGCAAAGTCCGCACCCATGGCCTGGGCCGCGAGAACCGCCCCCCCCCGTGGCAATCGAGCCGGACAGCGCCAGAGGGCCGTCAAACCATTGACGAATTTCCTGCACCAGGGCAAATGGACTCTTCACACCCGCATGGCCGCCAGCACCGGCTGCCACGGCGATCAGGCCATCGGCACCTTTTTCAATGGCCTTGCGAGCAAACTTGTTGTTGATGATGTCGTGCAGCACCACACCGCCCCAGCCATGCACGGCCTGATTCACATCTTCACGCGCGCCCAGGCTGGTGATGATGATGGGCACCTTGTACTTGGCGCAGACCTGCATGTCGTGCTCGAGACGGTCATTGCTCTTGTGCACGATCTGATTGATGGCGAATGGTGCCGAAGGGCGATCGGGATGGGCCTTGTCCCAGGCCGCCAGAGTCTCGGTGATCTCTGCCAGCCAGTCCTCCAGCTGCTCGGCCGGGCGGGCATTGAGAGAAGGCATGGAGCCGACGATACCGGCCTTGCACTGCTCGATGACAAGCTTGGGATTGCTGATGATGAAAAGCGGCGAGCCGATGACAGGCAGAGCCAGCTTTTTGAGGGCGGGTGGCAGATTGGACATATGTTGTCTCCTTCTTCGTTTTATAAATAAAAAGGGCTGTAGCGTTTGTTCCAAATACGCAGGCAGCTCTTATTTCAGAAGCAGTTCGAAGGACGGCTCACTGTTTGCACCCCTGTGCCGACGGTGAAGCCGTCCGACTGGCCTTTGGCCAGTTTCGCCTGCCATCGCGCCACTCCCTGTCCCCAGGGCAACAGTTTTTGCCTTCTCTGTGCACGGAGGATCATCGTGATGGGCGCAGCCGCAAAAAAGGCCTGAGCGCGGTGCTGCGTCAGGCCTTGGTTTCTTACTGCGTCACACGCCCGGCGGCATTGACGATGGACAGGTCCACATATTTGGATCCCACTTGACCGGGCTTGAAGTTCACCCAATAGCCACCCAGGTCATAAGACTCCAGTCCGCGCAAGGCGGCACTCATTTTTTCCGGCGTCACCGGCTGGCTGCGACGCATGGCCTCCACGATGACTTTGGCATTCACAAAGCCTTCCATCATCGCAAAGCTCACCGGAACGTCCAGGGACTTGCCCGCAGCAATCGTCGCGTCGCGAAACTCCTTGTTGAGCTTGCCCGAGACCTTGTAGGGACTGGGCACCACCTGGGCAATCGACAGACCGCTCATGTACTCCACAGGAAGACGCTTGGCCAACTGCTCGATATCGGCCTCGGCCGTGGCATAGACCTGGGCGGTACCGCCCTCCATACGATATGCCTCGACAAATGCCGCCGTGGCAGGGCTGGAAGCCACCAACAGAATGGCTTGAGGCGAAGTCTTCGCAGCCTGCAGCTCCTGCACAGCCTTGTCCGAGCCACCTCGGCTCTTGAGCATGGCCGATGCGACCAGCTTGGCCCCGCTGGGGTTCACGGCCTTGGTCACCAAGGCCGTCAGCTCCTGTGCATCGGGTCGCTCCTCGAACACCAACGCCAGCCGCGTGATGCCTACGGTGGCCAGATGGGTGGAAATCTTTGCGATCTGCTCGACAAGCCCTGCACGCGTGGAGAACATCTGGGGTGATGCCAGCACACGGGTGTCCGTGCTTTGATAACCCACCAGCGGAATCTGCGAGCCATCCAGAGCCTTGCTCTCCAGCAAGGCCGAGAGATTGCGATTGCCGAAATAGCCTGCCAGCACCACGGGCTTGGATTCGCTCAGCAGCTTGCGCGTCTTGGTCACGGTCTCTTCGGGATGGCCCACATCATCGAGCACGGCCAGCTCCACAGACTGGCCCTGCACACCTCCAGCCTTGTTGACCTGGTCAAAGTACAGACGCATGCCCTGCGCATAGGCCCGCCCCTGACTGGCTTCAGCCCCCGACATCGGGGCCACCTGCCCTACCGTCCAGGCCTGTGCCACCAAAACAGCACCTGCACACATGGCAACCAAACCGGCTCGCGCCAACACCCAATGCTTGCGATTCATTCAGAGTCTCCCTCTCCATCAATGCAGTGGGTCTGAAGCGCCCATGCAGCTGCCGAATTATTGTTGATGACCTGACCTGTACGAGCCAGGCGCCCATGGAAAAAGAGGGGCTTGAAGCCCCTCTTTTGATGTGCGCCAAATTACAGCGCGTTGACCAGTTCGGGCACGGCCGTGAACAGATCGGCTTCCAGACCGTAATCGGCCACCGAGAAGATCGGTGCTTCGGGGTCCTTGTTGATCGCCACGATCACCTTGGAATCCTTCATCCCCGCCAGATGCTGGATCGCGCCCGAGATGCCACAGGCGATGTACAGCTGGGGCGCCACGATCTTGCCCGTCTGGCCCACTTGCAGGTCGTTGGGCGCGTAGCCCGCATCAACGGCCGCACGGCTGGCACCGATGGCCGCACCCAGCTTGTCGGCCAGGGG
>NZ_JBANEM010000022.1:0-84406 GCF_040187805.1 Comamonas sp. wu1-DMT | reverse complement strand
CATGTTTCGCCGCTCGGATGGGAACACATCAATCTCACCGGAGAATATCGCTGGCCAAAGCCTTAGCGTAGGATTCCGCCCCCTCCCGCAAACGACCCCATCTACCGGGAAGAGATCTTCGGCCCCGTGCTGTCATGTGTTCGAGTCGCTGATTTCTCCGCCGCAGTGCAACTCGTCAACAAGCATGAGTTTGGCAATGGCGTTGCATGTTTCACCCGCGATGGCAATGTGGCTCGGGAATTCACTCGGCGTATCCAGGTTGGGATGGTAGGTATCAACGTACCCATTCCGGTGCCCATGGCCTGGCACGGCTTTGGCGGGTGGAAGAAGAGCCTGTTTGGCGATATGCATGCCTATGGGGAGGAGGGGGTGCGCTTCTACACCAAACAGAAATCCGTCATGCAGCGTTGGCCCGAGAGCATTGGCAAAGGCGCGGAATTCGCCATGCCAACGGCCCAATAGGTAGAGACAACATCCATTGCCGATGACTCTGAAGACAAACAGCTGCATGTATTTCGCAATGCTGTAGACGTGCGTCTCGTCTTGTTCGATCTCGCGTGTGCAGTCAACGATTTCCTGGCCGTTGGTGACGCAAGCCAGTGACAGCTCCTCGGTCAGGCGGAATCCAGGTGATTCTCGAAAAATCGCATGTGGTCGCGGGCGTTGCAGGCCTTCCATCACTGGATAGAAAAAAGCCTACTCGCGTAGGCTTTTTTATTGCTCACCTGCTACGCGCTGCGTAGCGGATCGATTTTTTTTGGCGTCTGAGTGGCGTTCTTCGCTGTAATCGTTTGACTTTTTCTGTATTAATTCGATCTTGTAGCCATCAGGATCCGTCACAAAAGCAATGACGGTACTGCCGCCTTTGACGGGGCCTGCCTCACGGGTCACATTACCGCCGGCGGCCTTGATCTTCTCGCAGGCGGCATAGGCATCGGGCACACCCAGAGCAATATGACCGTAAGCCGTGCCCATGTCATAGCTCTCGGTTCCCCAGTTGTAAGTCAGCTCAATTTCCGCCTGACCTGGGTTACCACCTTCGAAGCCAAGAAAGGCCAACGAGTACTTGTACTCGGGATTCTCGGACGTGCGCAGCAGTTGCATGCCGATGACGTTGGTGTAGAAATCAATAGAGCGCTGGAGATTGCCAACGCGCAACATCGTGTGGAGGAATCGCATGGTCACTATTTTGCCAGCAGGTTTGGAGCTGTATATGAACAGGGGTTGGTAGATTGCTCTATTGGGATGATATTTAACATAATATACATCGTATCTAGTAGATAAGCTCTAAAAATAGGAGCGCTAGAGCTCCAGTTTTTAAGGCTTTCAGTAGACCCATGGGACTACGTTTTTACCTCTTCCTCTTAACCAATTCCGCGAGAGTTACAAATAGCTCCCGTTGACGCACGGTTCGGACTCTAAGGACTTCGCTGCCAACTGTCAAACATTTTTGTTTGACCCGTCATCTTTTTCCGGCATCGGCGCTGCGTCCGCTGCTACAAAGTCGCAAGCACTGGACCCGTTCCGAGCCCCCGCAGGAGCCGCACGGCATCCAGTCTGAGTCCACCATTGAATCGTTCACATTGTCGACGTCTCCACATCCAACTGGACACGTGTGTGGATCAAACCCGTGGCTGCAAGAACCATCGTCACGCAGCATCTGCACGGTCTTCGCTCTTTGAGCAGGCGTTGTGTAGCCGTGTTGAACAGCGATCTCGATGGCGCGATCGAGCTGCAGCTCGGGCACCTGCAGCAGCGCCAGGTCGATGCTGGCCCCCACGCGTAGCTCGTAGGTCTCGTACACCTGGCCACAGCCTTGATTGGCAGCGTCCGACAAGGCTGCGCACTTCGCTGCCCAGTCGTTTTCCGAGAAGACTTGCGCCTCGCGAGCTGGTGCCACTTCGAGCGCTACGACGCTTGGAGACGTAGTAGTAGTTCTTTGTATAGAAGACCCTTGTATATAGAGTGCAGGAAACGGCAAATCCAGTTTGCAGGTTTCGGCAGACGTTTTGGGCTCAAGTTTGCAGGTTTCGGCAGCCAATTTAGGCTCCAGTTTGCAGGTTTCGGCAAGCGGTTTTGGGGCTTGCTTGATGACTTGGCCAAGCCATTGGCCATCGACGTAATCGAGTAGCCCCTCCAGGACGGCATGCCGCTCGTCATCGGTCATGGGGCGACCTGGGCATTGCGTGGGCAAGGCCCCGCCAGATCCGCCGCAGTTCCTGCACTGGGTGCGATCGTGGCCGATGCTGTGGAGTGAGAAAATAGCGGCCCGTGGCGCGGGCTGGTCGGAGTCCATCATGGTGCGATCGATGTGCTCAAGCTCGGCAATGACGGCTGGGCAGACCGGCATCAATCCATTGCCTGGTGGCCAGCGCTGCAGCCACATGACCTGATCCGGGTATTTGAGGCCGAGCTTGGCGTGGTGCCAGGTCAAGCTGCCCTCGGCAAAAGCACTGAGCACGTTCCATCGGTGCCGCAGCCGAAACCAGAAGCTACGCGATTTCCATAGCTCTAGGCGCTTGTCTGGCGCGGTGTTGTCGCCAATCTCGTAATCAGTTGAGCAGGTGGATTTCATATCAAACCATCTTCAATGCGGGATTGCTGGGGGGGGATGGGCTGGACCCACCGGCCTGGGCTGGTGAGGACAACACAGGACAGATGGGCCACTACGGTGCCGCGGCTGTGGATCTCATAGCGGACGATGTTTGTGCGGTTCGCGGCTGGCAGGTGCCAGCCACACTTGATGACCTCCCTCTGGGTCTTGGTGCTGAGCTCGTCGACGGTGAGATCCTCGTGGCCGTCCTCACGGTCGCCATGGCGTGCGTACTCCTTGAAGATCTTGGGCGATACCAGGGCCATGCCCTCCTCCACGAAGTGAATCGCCGCGCCGGTCTCATTGAACTTGAGCTCGCGATTGACCAGGCCCATTTGCACCCACTGCATGAAAGCCAATGCCAAGGGGCTTGGCTCGGGTGGCGGCTTGTCGGGGTTTGCGTCGATGTCGGGCAGCGGCTGAAGCAGAAGAACCGGCCCCGGTGTTGCGGCTGCCGCCGGCGGCGGACTTGCAGTGACGGTGCGTCCCTTGAGTACGGGCAGGTCATCGAGCTCGTCCAGATCAGCGGCCATGCGCTTGAACTCGGCACTCACGCTTTGAGAGCGCGGCACTTGGTCATGGCGTAGCACGGGAGCGGGATTCTTAGGTGCGCTTGGCGCTGGTGGCGGCACAGCTGCTGCAGGTTTGACAGAAGGCGGCCTTGCGGCCGCAGTTGCGGCAGCTTGGGGCGGCTGGTGCAAGGTGGCGGGCTGAGGAGGCGCAGCTGGTGGCGGCACCGCTGCGGCATCCTGGAATGGTTGCTCCAAGGGCGCTGCGCCCTTCTCTGCCGGCTGTGGGTTCTTGGCCGGCTTGTTCTTTTTGCCAGGCTTGTCCGATGCTGTTGCAGATTCGGATGGATCGAGGAAGTAGCTGTCATCGCTGTCGCCCAGCAAATACGCGGCTTCGCCGTTGTCGAGGCTGTCGTAGTCCAGCTTCAATGGGGTGGGCACGCCGGATCTCGATACTGCCCCAGCTTCAAACTCGTCGTAGGCTGTATCAGCTTGGGTCTGCTGCACTGGCGCCGTAGGCGCCCTAACTGCCATGACTGCCGCAGTTTGGGATGGAGTTTCTGGTGCAGGTGTCTTGGCTGCTGCCGCAGTGGCTGCCGCAGGCCTGGGCTTTGCCGCAGCATTCGGTGGCTTGGTAAAAGTGGGCTCCCGCATGATGGCAGCATGCTTTTTAGCTTCTGCCGCATCCTGGGGCCGTTGCTTCGCAGGCTTTGCCGCAACCTGGGATGGTTGGGCTGAGGATGTCGCAGCTTGTGGTGCATTGGCATCGATTGCTGCCGCAGATTCCGATGCAGTGAGAGTTGCAGCAGCTTGATGTTCGTCCTGCCCTGCTCCATCCTTGCGACGGTCGCGGATCTCCAACCGCCCACGCATGGCGGCCGGGTACTTGCTCTCGTGGTTGAACAGCTTGGCCAGAGGGAACTTGAGCATGGCAAAGTCATGCATGTAGGCCCCCTGCTCTGACCCATCCTCGGCGTAACCGTGCACTGTGACATGCCAGACGGCCTGGCCGCTGGCAGGGTTGAGCTCGATCGCGCCGTAGTCCTGCCAGGTGTCGAACAGCCGGTCGTTCTTTGCGTTGCCAGGCACGCTTTCATCGGGCTCGTTTGCTTGGATATGCTCTCGCACGGTATCGGCGAGGCGCTTGGCCACGAACCAGATCGCCCCCTCGAACACCCAGCCTGCCGCACCGTTGCGATTCAGGGGGAGCTGTGTGCCAGCTTGGAGCATGGTCCTCATGGACTGCATCAGCAGCTCGATGAGGGGCACGGCCTTGGCCGTGGCGAAGCGGGCCTTGGAGCCTTTTTGCAAGGCGCGCTGCGTGGACAGTTGGTCGGCCCGCTTGACGATCTTGGCGACGTGACTGTCCTTGTCCTGGCCGGTGAGGTATTGCTCCAGGGCATCCAAGGCGGTGGGCGTGTGTGCCAGGAATCGCAGCGCACTTTCTGGCGCAATGCGGGGCAGCAGCAGCTGGGCCAGCTTGGCATGGGCGCTGTAATCGCGCTGCCCCTTGGGCGCAAAGTCCACCAGGTACTCCGCAGTGCGTTGGCCAGCGATCTGAGACAGGCTTCCGCCTGCGGGTGCCCAACGGATAGGATCGGTCTCGCCCACCTGACGCCACGCGATGCGTAGGTCGGTCATGGGCTTGGCGATGTCGTGCAGCAAAGCGCAGAAGAACACCACATAGGTCCACTGGTCGCGCTGGGCGTCCACGATCTCGATCTGGCTTCCACCTGGCAGCAGATGGGCATTGCGCCAGGTCATGGCCGCAAGCAGCATTTCGATGGTGTGCGACAGCAGGCCCCCTGCGTGGGCGTGGTGGTGCGCTTCGGAGGCAGGCATGAGCTGCACGAACTCGGCGTACCGCCGAATCGCTGGCAGCAGGTCCCGTTCCCAGATGGCCTGGGACTGGTGCGACTGGCTCCAGATCTGGGTGATAGCCCGCTCTGCGCGGACCGTGGCCAGCAGCTGCTGGGCATTGAGCACGCACAACCATCCGGGCTCACTGCCCGCGATGTGGATCTCGTCTGGTTTGAGTGGCAGATCTTGAGCACCCGTCGATACTGGGGCGTCGGGCAGCGGCAGCGGGCCTGCAGGCGCAGACTGCACGGGCTTGGCCCTGCTCCAGGGCACCATGGCCAGCAACTTTGAAGCAATACTCTTCACGCGCACTCCTCTTGGAGCAGGATTCGAGCGAAGTGCTGGGCACGCGCTGACTTGCCATCGGTGGGTGTCCAGATAGACAGCTCCTCCCCAGGCTGGCCCAGCGCGAGGAAGTCCATGAAGCTCTGCTGCAGCGGGTCCCATTTGATGCGTGAGGCGATACCGTCGCGGCCCCAGTCACCGCATGTTTGCACGAACGGCTGCACCACGACCCGCATGACGAAGCTGTGCCAGTTCTTCTCTTGCTGAGGTTTGGGCACATGCGGCATTTTGGGATGGTCAGCAACCAGCTGCAGCAGGATTGAGCGCACGCTGAGGATTGGATCAAGCTCCTCTTCCAGATGCTGCTCCAGCCCCTCGAAGCGACCCAACCAACGCATGAGCGGGTTGGTTTTGCTGGCAAGGCCCAGCAGTTGCAAGCTGTCTGCGATAGCGAATATCGAGCAGCCACGATCGAGCGGATCTCGGCCTAGAAATGGTGGATCACTGTTGGCTCTCTGCTGGATGTGCTGACTATGTAGGTGCGGTGCGCGGGCGAGGTCGTCCATGGGGCGCAACCGTACCTAGTGCGCCCTCAGCTGTCAGCGCGAAACCCTGCGGTGATGACCGGAGGCTTTTCGCTTGTATTTCTTTCCAGGATATGCTAACCGTGTAACACCTTAATACAACTTCAACTATCCGTAATGACATTGGCAAACTTAGCGCATGTCCATGCGTCCTTCACAATCACCCAAGTCTTCTGTTACTGGCCTACGTCGGCGTGTGTTTTTGTTCTACAGATCTAAAATCAATGAAGATGGCGACTGATTTTTTAAGTTTTTGAAACAAGGCGACTGCCAGAATTCCTTTTAATAATTCTTATGAATGCTTGAGCTGATCTAATGAATATATTATATTTCCATGAATGTCGTTAATAATGTTGCAGTTTTCTTCAAAGATTATTGGAATGTACTCTTTGAATTCTGAAACATTTTTAATTCCATTTATCAACGCGAAGCGAACTGCCGACTGGCATCTTGACGCACCAAATAACATAATCTGGCTATATAGGTTGAGCTCATTCTTTGTGAAATCAGTACTCCTGAATCCGGCATGAACAGAATCATTTCTGAATACCCGAATCTTTTCAAAAATGTCGATGAGTTCCTTATTCCAAAAGTCGTAGCTTGGATGTTCCCTTAGCTTAAGAAGAGTAGTCACTGAAACGTCACTTCTGTTTTTTCCGTTGGGAAATCCTAGAAACCAACGAACAGAGCCACCAATATTATCATTTTCCGTTTCCTTTATCAGAGCTTCAACTGCGAAACAGTAGAATAGCGTCTTCAGTTGAGCATTTTTTTTCTGAAAAAATGCTGTCAGCATAACCTGTAGCCACTGCATTATCTTCCGCTTCGACAATAGTTGCAATTCTTGCGCAGATTGCGTAATGATTAAAGTCCTTTCGGTTCTCTTGAGCGGATCGCCTTAGTGCTTCAATCTCATCCTCAGAGTCTGACTTATTTGATCTAATCTCTACTTGTCCGTAAACCTTCGTGTGAGGGATAGAAATGCTGTTGCTATCGAGAACTCTTAATACTAGAAACTTACCCACACTTATGCTCCGTGATCAGATTTAGAAAATGTTGGAGGAGAATCCTTCTTATCCGCGCTTCGAATGGTCTACTTAAAATCAGTCTATTTTTATCAAGATATTCAATTAGGCTTCTGGCGATTGAGTAGCTCTTAAAATTTACGCAAGCCTCAACAACTATTTGCAAATATTCGCTCTTTATGCATTTTGACAGAAGAAATAAACAACATTCTTCAACGTTTTGAACATTGTTTACCGAGATGTAGTATTTCAGCCTAAAGAAAGCTATTTCTTCATCGCGAGGTTTTGAGTCAAATAGCAGCTTATCAAATCTTCTAACGCCTTCGTTATCAAATGTGGCTATTGACAGGTCGTAACCCAATTTAACCGCCCTGGGGTGGCCAGGTTTTATTAAATATAGTAGATGAAAATAATATTTCGCTTCAATAATTTTGCCTTTTGAAGCCAGATGGTCTATATATTCTGTTAATCTTTGAACATACTTAGGATTTTGTTTTATTGTTCCTCGAAATTTTCTTTCAACTGCTTCCAAAGATAACTCCATGTTTTCAGTATTGACTTGCTTCTCTTTACCTACGTTTAGGACGCCTTTGAAGCAACGATAGTGAATAATTCTAGGCCTATTGAATTTTTTGTCTATTCTGGCGCATGTCACAGTTATGGGGCTCAGTTCATGTAACGGGTGCTGTGGCCTAGTCAAAAGCGGGCACCATAGCGACTTGGTCCATTGCGCATCTCTACCATTTCGCCGGCAACTGGCCTCCCAGGCCAGCTGCCGGCGCCCGTTGCCCGTATAGGCCATTTCCAGTACCAGTAAATCCTTTGCGCATGCTCCGAAGTTTGAGGAGCATGCGCGCCCTTTGAGTAGGCCCTGTACCCAGTAAAACCGTTTGTCCAGTACGCGAGGCGGCCCCTGCCGCTCGCCATCCTTTACACCCTTAAATTACCAACCATTTATTTTTCACTGTGTCAAGCGTTAACCGTTAGGTATGTAACGCACGGTTTCCGCTGGTGACAAAGCGGCAGCTCTAAGAACATTCGGCCCGGCGACTGACGCATTGCGTCGACACCCCCGGGCCACTGATCTTCTTCGCACACCTCCTCTTGGTTGTGGCCCGGGTTCTTTTTACGGAGTTCCTACGGTCCATGACCCGCATGCCCAGATTCTTTGCCAGCATGGCTTTGCTGGCCATGGCCTGCTCAGCCCAGGCCACCCCTCAGCTTGTTGATGGCAACAAGCGCCTGCAGTTGGGCCGCTACACCACTGCCGAAGCCCTGCCCCAGCCACATCTGAATGAGCCGCTGGCCCTGGTGGCCCAGCTCACATTTCCCCGCGAACAGGTGACGACCGTTGGCGAAGCCATCGAGTACACGCTTCTTCGCACTGGCTACGCCCTGGTGGATTCCCAATCACTGACTTCCGATGCGCGCCGCTTCCTCGGTCTGCCGCTGCCCGAGGCTCAGCGCACGCTGGGCCCGTTTTCCGTTCAAGACGTTCTGAACGTGCTCGTGGGTACGGCATGGCGCTGGCACACCGATCACATCACTCGCCGCGTCTGGTTCACCCTGGCCAACGCACCCAAGCCTCGCCGCCTGGAGCCCATCGTCAGCCCTAGCACTACGCCTCAGCCGAAGGCGTCCGCCAAGGAGTGAGCATGTTGGAACAAAGCACTGTCGATGCAGACGTACAAGTGACTGAGCCAAGCGTGCCACCGCCGCCGCCTCCCGATGTGGCAGATTTGCCGCCTGCGGTTTCTGTGGCCCCCGAGGTCACTGGTGTCGACGATTCAGCCGTCGACCATTCTTGGTTGAGCGAGCTTGAGGCTGCCGCTCCTTTCAGTGCTGCCACTGCAACTGCGGCGGCAGCTGCTGCGCCTGTAGAGCCTGAAAAACGGCCAGGATTCCTCGCCCGCGCGTTCGGTCGCGCACCAGCCGCAGCGAAGCCACGCAAGGCCGAGGTGCCTGTGAGTGTTGAGTCCAGCGATATCCCCTCTCGACGCAAGGCGACGAACCCATGGGTACTGCACGCAGTCGGCATTGCGGGTGTCGTGGGGATCTTGGCATTGGGCTACCTTCAATATGGGCAAAAGCGTCTGCCAGCACTGGATCTGCTTGGCTCATCGCTTCCCGAGGCCGGCCTAGTGACGCCGCAGCCTGCTTTCGACGCTTCCGAGTTCGATCCGCGCCTGGCTGACACCTCCCCGCTGCCCCTTGCGCCCTTGGCTGATGCTGCTGCGGCACCTATCGGCGGAGCCCCAGCTGGCGATGCGGACCCAATCCCCGTGGGCATGCAACCAGAATTCGATCCAGAGGCGGTTATGCGGCAGTCTGCAGCTGATGCAGGCGTTGCCAGCCTGGGGGACGCGGGCGCTGTGCCGCAAGCCGTGGCCAACGTGGCCCCCCAGCGAAATGAGGCCGCTGCAGCAGCACCGGCTGGTAGTGCACCTATTACTGCCGCACCAGCGCCGACTATGGCGGTGGCCCCCACGGCAGTGGCGACTGCAACACCAGTCGGCGTCGACCCCCAGGTGCTTGATCGCATGAAGCGCATGGAAGACATGATGTTGCTGATGTCGCAGCAGCTGGCCGCTATGCAGCAGGCCAACGCGATGGCTAGCAAGCCCTCTGCGGCATCGGCTCCCGCTCCTGCGGTAGCGCCTGCAGCGGCTCCGGCAGCCGCACAGGCCGCCCCCGTCGAGCAGCCGTCGCCACGCCCAGCGCCCAAGCGCGTAATGGTGAAGGCGAAGCCAGCGACTCCCCGCCAAGCACCAAAGGTCGTTGCCGCGAAGCCAGCTGCAGCTCCTGCAGGTGCCCAGCTTGTGTCCGTCGATATGTGGAACGGCGAGCCTTCGGTCGTGGTCGCGTCGGGCGTGCCCGGTGATCGCCGAGTGCGTGTCTTGCGCCCAGGTGATGTGGTCAATGGTCTGTCGCTCAAGTCGGCAGATCCTGTGTCTCGCACAGCCACATTCGTGGCTCCAGGCAGCCAAGGCCTGACCCTTTCAGTGAGCAATGGAGGCTGATTCATGAAAAAAACTGCCTTTATTGCCACCGTGGTCGCATTGCAGCTGAGCACGGGCGCCCTTGCGCAGCTGCGCACTGGCCGCACTGCAGAAGCGAGCTCGCTCCCCAGCACGACTCAACAGGGCCGCTCGCAACTGGACGAGACAGCGCGCGCTGTGCAACAGATGTGGGGTCTGACTGCCGATGAGATGCAGCGAGCCAAGGTGCTGTCGCTAGGACCTCGTGCCAATTTCTCGGTCAAGGAGCTCTCGCCCCTGGAGGTGCTGGGCATTCATGCTCGCAACGATGCAGAGCGCCGCCAGTATGCCGAGCGCATGGCGCGGATCTTCCACCAGGATGTGGAGCGAAGCATCTTGTGGGACCGTGAAATGCAGGCGGCTATGGCCCGCCTGTATCCCAATGAGCCGATGGTGAACTATGACGGCCTGCCGCGCGTGCAGTCGTCTGTCGGTGCAGCCGACATGCTGAACGTGCCGCGCACGCAGATCATCGAGCGCGCATCGCCAGCTCCGGCCAACCGCGGAAAACGCTGATATGCGCTGCCGGTTCGCCATCCTCGCCCTTGGATTCGCTTGCAGCGCGCCGGCCCTGGCCGGCGTGGAGCTGGAGATGCTCCACGACAGCGGCAAGTCTGTGCCGTTGGCGCCCTATGTCGCCCAGATCGTGGGCGGCACAGATGAGGCGAATGTGCTCGACGGGCTGCGTTTCCCGTTTCGCAGCCAATTGCGCGGAGGTGTGCTCAAGCAAGACGGCGTGCAGGTCTTCAATGGCCAATGGCTGACTCAACCCATGTTCGTGATCGGCGCGGACGACGCGTCTTTGCGCTGGGTAGCCTTCAACCACAAGAAGCTGATACAGCTCAATGCTGTCGGCATTGTGGTGCAGGCAGCAACGCCAGCCGCATTCAAGCTGCTGCAGCAAGTGGCCAACCCCTTGCAATTGGCTCCTGATACAGCGGCATTCCTTGCAGACACATTGATCGCCAAGGGTGCGCCAGTTTTTCCCGTGCTGGTGCACAGCAATGGCCGCGCCTACCAGATCCTGCCTCAGCGCACGTTTGGAGTGGCTCCATGAGCGAACTCGGCCTGGTGCATATCGGATTGGAAGGCGCGATGAAAGCATGTGCCAATGCTCGGCTGTTGCGCTTTAGGCTGGTTCAGCTTGGAACGCCTTTTGTGGCTACGCAGTCCCAAAATGTTCCAAACCATCACGGCATGTTCCAGCTGGAGGGCATGCAGTGAGTGACGGGACCATGGAAGGCGTGCTGAGGCCGCCAGTCGAAGCATTGAGCGCAGCCACAGCCTTTGGGATTGCTGGCGTAGCTGCAGCCGCGCCATGGGCGCTGATGATGCCCCACCCGCTGGGCGCCGTCTCGGGCGCAATCGCTGCCGGCTTCGGTTGCGTGCGTGCGCGCCAGGCGTTCCAGGTCTATAGCTATCAACGCGGGCTGAAGTTCACCAAGATGACGCGCTTGGCCCCTCACAAGCTTCCTGTCAATCTCAAGGAGCATCTCTACCTGGGCGAAGGCTTTGAGTGGACGCAGTTGCACACCCAACGCTTGCTGGACGCGCGTGAGACAGATGTTCAGCGCTTCGTGAAGGCCTCGCCAACCGAGCTCAAGCTCGCAGCGACCGGCGAAAAGATGCGCAAGTGGGCGCAGGCCAAGACCGACAGCCTGCTGGCCAGGGTACTGGAGCGTGCGCTTGATGTCGGCGGTACCGCCAACCCCTTCGCCACGGGCGTGGACCTGGGCGGCAACCCTGTGCTTCATGGCGTGGGAGTGCAGAACGAAAAGCCGGTGGTGTTGCGCCAAGGCTCGCGCTCTGGCCACTTGCTGGTGATGGGCACGACTCGCGTGGGCAAGACGCGCCTCTTGGAGCTTCTGTGCTCTCAGGACATTCATGCCGGTCATGTGGTGATCGTCATCGACCCCAAGGGCGACGCGGAGCTGATGCTTCGCATGCATGCTGAGGCACGACGCGCTGGTCGCCTGGATCAGTTCTATATGTTCCATCTGGGCTACCCGGAGATTTCTGCACGCTACAACGGCATTGGCAATTTCGCGCGTATCACCGAAGTCGCTGGCCGTGCCACGAATGCCCTGCCCTCCTCGGGCAACTCGGCAGCCTTCAAGGAGTTCAGCTGGCGGTTCACCAACATCGTGGCTCAGGCCCAGGTGGCACTCGGCCGCATTCCGACCTACGAGACGCTGCTCAAGGACGTGACGGGCATTGACCCGCTGTTCATGGACTACGCGGGCATGACGTTTCGCAAGCTCGCGATTGACCATCCCCAGCGCTTTGGCAGCTATCAGGACCGCTTGGTGGAACTGGAGCGCGCTATTGTGGCAAAGAAGGCTCCGGTCCCTCGAAGCCTGCAGGATCGTTCGCCCGATCAGGTGGCGATGTATCTGCTCATCAAGGAAGCACGACTGGACGACAAGGTACTGGTCGGCCTTGCGGCAGCATTCAGCTACGAGCGTTCGTTCTACGAAAAGATCATCGCCAGCCTGGGGCCATTCCTCGAAAAGCTCACCTCTGGCGCAGTTGGCAAGCTCATCAGCCCGGACTACTTCGACCCGAACGACAAGCGGCCGATCTTCGACTGGATGACGGTGTTCCGCCAGGGCGGCATCGTGTATGCCGGTCTGGATGCCTTGTCTGACTCCGTGGTTTCGTCTGCCGTGGGCAACTCCATGCTGTCAGATCTGGTCTCGACCGGCGGCAAGCTCTACAAGACAGGCCTCGACCCACACGGTGACGGGAAGCTGCAGCTGCCGACTGTGTGTTGCCATTTCGATGAGGTCAATGAGATTGCAGGTCCCGAGTTCGTGCCCATGGTCAACAAACTGGGCGGATCTGGCTTTCGCATCACTGCATACACCCAGTCGATGTTCGACATCGAGGCGAAGGTTGGTGACAAGGCCAAGGCTGGCCAGATCCTCGACAACTTCAACCACCTTTGCATGCTGCGAGTGCGCAGCAAGGCGACCGCGAGCCTGCTGACGGACCAGGTGCCGCAGGTCAACGTGACGGTGCTTACGCCAGTATCGGGCGTGTCGGACACGGCTGCCCAGGGCAATGGCGTCGATTTCACCAGCCAGAACAATGACATAGCGAACAAGTCGAAGGCGCCGCTGATCGAGCCTTCTGACGTTCTTTCATTGCCACAGGGTCAAGCGTTTGCACTGCTGGAAGGCAATCGCTGCCACAAAATTCGTATTCCTCTGGCTGATAGCAAGGACGACCCGTTCATACCAGCTTCGCTTAAGGCGGTTGCTGAGGACATGAAGCGCCGCTATCGCACGAGCGAGACGTGGGCCGCAGAAACCGACTGGCTCAGTACACAGCCCTTGGGCGCTGGTGCAGGTGGGCTGATCGACACGGATCTCGCCTCTGCCTTTGATGACGATATGCCTGGCTACGCCATGGCAGGTGCAACTTCGTCCGCCGTGGCCGGCAACGTGATGGGACCGCACTCATGACGGCTCCGAACTCGCCCGCCAGAAAGCCAAGCACACACGGCCCTGTGGGGGTGGCCGTGTTGGTTGGCTTTGGACTATTCAGCGTGACAGTGTCCTCGTGGCTCATTGGTCTGGTGATTGAAGTCGGCGGTGGCTATTTCTTCTGGCGTGGCCAGGGTATCCGCCACGCACAGGAGATGGTGCAGCAGGATCTGCGCTATATCGCAGCCGCGCCACGCAGTCTGCTAGTGCCAGACACCGTGGACTTTTCGCTGCGCATCGTGAAGTGGGTACGTATGCCCTACGAGCGCCTTGGTGCGCTGCGCTGGTATCAGCGCAACTTGGCCGCCCAGCAGGCTGGTTCAGATGCGGCACTGCCTAGCTTTCTTGGACAAAGCGTGCAGCCTCAACTCAAGGGGTTGGCCAAGGCTGGTGCGTCGTTCATCTACATGCTCAGCGAATGGGTTGTCATCAGCATGTTTGTCCTGCAGGACGTTCTGCTGCGCCTCTGCACTGCAGTTTTTGCACTCCCAGCATTTGCCCTTGCCTGCCTGATGGGGGTGATCGACGGGTTGGTGCGCAGGGACCGGCGCCGTTGGCAAGGCGGCCGCGAATCCTCGTTCGTCTACCACCACGCCAAGCGCTATGTGGGATGGGCGCTTACAGGTGGCTTTGGCTTGTACCTGTCCTGGCCGTTCGGCGGCTTCAACCCGGCCTACATGGTTCTGGTGTTCACCGTGCTTGTGGCATTCACCCTATCGACAACGGTAGGTGCGTTCAAGAAATACGCATGACATTGATTTTGAAGGAGATATTGATGAAACGCTCACGACATTCGTTCTTTGCCCTCTTGGTGATTGGAGTGCTCTCCACCACGGCGATGGCCTGGGCAGATGTTGCCGACGACGAGCTGGAGCGCGAGCGCTTGGCGCGCATCGCTGGCGAGATCGAGCAGGTGCAGCTGATGGTTGCTGACGCGGAAAAGGCCGCGCCGACCGGCCAGCGCGTGAAGTTCCGCTACGACTGGCTGCAGCGCGACCTGGAGCTGCTGCGCCTGGGCGTAACAAACCACGTGGATGCACCTCGCCAGCCTCGCCCAGTCGCCCCATTGCGTGGTGACTATCGGCAATAACCAAAAGAAAAACAAACCATGCGTTCAGAAATGGCGACGGCATTCGTACAAGGGGCAGGCTTCAATCCTCAAAACTTGAAGTACCTGCTTTTTGTCGTGGTTTTTGCAATGGTGTTTTCTATTGGCGCATGGCTCGGCACGCTGGTATTGAAGGCTTATGGAGATGGAGAAATGGATGCATCGGAAGCCATGAGGGCGTGTATTGGAGTTGCCATTACTGTTCTGTTAGTGGTAGGCGTGGTGGGATCAATCATTCTGTAAAAAACCAATTAATTGATTGGAGAAATTATGAAGAAGCACTTGAAAAAAATTAACTCTGGCATCGCATCTATCGCATTGGCCCCGGTTGTGCTGCTTGCAACCTTCCCTGCTTTTAGCGCTCTGCCAACAATTCAGCCTCCTGCAGGGGGAAGTATCGGCGGCGGCACCACACAAGAAGGCGATATTCTTGGGATCATCGGCGCTTATCTGAAACTCGGATTTACCATCCTGGGGTTGGTCCTTGCGGTTGCCGCATTTTTATATGTGGTAATTGCTTCGCTGCAACGCTATCGCGACTACACCAAAGGCACTATTCAGCTTGGTGATCTAAAAGAGCACGTAATTGTTAGCGTCATTATTCTCAGCCTCGTGGTGTTGATGGTCAATTACGCTACTCAGACCCTGGCCTGACATGACAGCGAAAGACACCCGTCCACAAGGCATGGCCATTGCTTCGGCTCCGCTGACCGATCGCGTGAACTCTGAGCCACCTATTATCAACGGCATGGCAGCAAGCGAAGCCGGGTACATTGGGGCCGTGTCTTTCGCTGCCAGCCTGTTTGTCGGAGGCGTGGTTGCATATATCTCTGGACTTTGGATCACTGTTCCAGTTATATGCATTATCGTGCCTTTCACAGTGCTGTGGTATTCATCACTGTACCTGCAAGAAGTAAAGAGAAACCGCCCTGAAGGCTACTACCTTCATTGGATGCATTTTTTTTCTCGTGTCGCACAACTTGGCCAAGCCAAAATTTCTGGTCCATGACGGCCGGATGCAATTGGGTTGCAGCTATCGCTTGAATTCGATCAGGGCTGAAGCCAAATCATCGGGAACCAAATAATGAGCAGTGGTGATTATCTGGACGCACTTGCGTCCGAGCGCAGCCATAGCGCAAAGCTTACCAAAATCATATTTGGCATAGTAGGGCTGGCAGTGGCTGGCATGTGGTTCGCTTCGCGCGTTCCAAAGAATATCGACTTGCACGTCGCGCCAGATATTAAGGCGGGTGACACGATACGGGTTATTGATGGGCAGTCTCCAGTGCCGTCTACAAATGCCTACGGTTTTGCGTACTACATCTGGCAGCAGATTAATCGCTGGCAAAGCGATGGCTCTCAAGACTATGGCAAGCAGATTTATGCGATGCAGTTCTATTTGACGCCTCGTTGCCAGGCGCAACTGCAAACCGATATGCAGCAGCGTCATGCCAAAGGCGAGTTGCGCCGCCGTACTCGCCAGATCAGCGAGATCCCCGGATTCCCGTACAGCGAAAACCGCGTGATCCGTGAAGGCTCGGATGCCTGGACGGTGCTGCTGGACATGCAGGTTCAGGAGACCTTCGCAGGGCAGCCGGTCAAGGACGTATTCATTCGGTACCCGCTGCGCGTGGTGCGCTTCGATGTGGACCGTGAGCGCAACCCATGGCGTCTGGGCTTGGATTGCTTCGGTAGTAGCCAGCCCGCGCGCCTCAATCCTGCGGAGCTCAAGCCTGGCGCGCCGGTTCAAGCGGACCTGAAAGCACCGCGTCTGCCCGGAACTATTGCCCCTTCGAGCCTGCCTCGTGACACCTCTGTCGATTGATCCACATGATCCAACGTCGTTCTCTCTCGATCTGCCTCCTGGTCGCCCTGCAGCTTCTGCATGGCAGCGTCGCTGCTCAGCAGGTCGAATCGCTGGCGGGCAGCACCGAGACGCCCGAGTTCAATGAGCCTATTGACCTGGGCCAAACGGGTGCAGCAGCTGCAACACCAGCTGCAGGAGCCAATGCAGGACGCGCACCGGCTGGCGGGCGCATGGTGGCAGGCGTTAGCGTGCCCGCCCCGCTGGCGAATACAGCCGTAGGTTCCGCCAGGCGCGCAGCTGCCGAAGCGTCTCTTCGCCGCGTTGGCCCAGCTCCTTTGACTTCTGGCCCCGCCGAGCGTGCTGTGTTTGCGCGTGAGCCAGTCCGGGTGAATCTGACGGTCGGCCAGGAGCGCCTTGTGACCCTGCCAGCCGATGCGTTGCTGCGCATGCCCAGTGACATGGATAGCGTGGCGCGTATCGAGACGATCGCCGGCACGATCTATGTGACTGCGCTTGTGCCATTCACGGCGATCCGAATCATTGCCGAGCTGGTGGATAGCGGCCAGCAGATTCCGATGGATCTGATTGCGGTAGCTGCTCCAGACGCCAAAGACTCCAAGGGCAAGGTCGTGTCCACGCAGTCCGCTAAAGGCGAGCTGCAGGTTTCTGTGATCGAGCCCGCGACCGTGCCGAACCCCATTGGTGGAGCTGCATTGTCTGGCGGCCACTCTCAACAGCAAGAGAGCGTTGCTGCGGACATGGTGCAGCTCACTCGACATGCTGCCCGCCAGCTCTACGCACCTCGACGCTTGGCTGGTGGCACGCCAGGTGTGAGCCAGGTTGGCGTGGGAACCGAGCCCGTGCCGACACTGTTCCGTGGCGCTGCTGTGGACGCTGCGCCCGTAGGCCAATGGAAGTCGGGAAACCTGTATGTGACTGCGGTGCGCGTCACCAACCGCTCGCGCTTTGCCCTGGAGCTGCCCTTGGAGAGCTTGCGCGGGCGCTGGCTCTCGGCCACGGCCCAGCATGGCCGGATCGGTGCTGCCGGTACAGATACCGACACCACGGCGGTCTACCTGGTGTGCGATCGCACTTTCGAGTCTTGTCTGTGAGGCACCCATGGCAGTGAAAAGCAACAAACTCACCCCTGTTCTTGTCATCGTGGCCTTCGTCATCGTCGGCTCGGTCATCGTCATGCGCCAGAACAATGCACCGACCGCTGCGCCCATGGCAGCCGCCCCCCTGCCCAAAACGGCAGGCGCAGATGAGGACACGCCCAGCGAGACGCTGGCCACGGTGGTCGCAGCCAACAAGGATCTGCGAGCAGATATTCAGGACGTGCTCCGTGCTAACCAGGATTTCAGCAAGCGCCTGGAGCGCTTGGAGAAAGGTGCACCTGCAGGCACCTCTTCTGCTGGTGCTGCCGGTGGTACCAGCAATGACACAGATCCAGCCCCAGTCGATGTCTTTAAGCCCATTGGCGACGCTATCGACTCTGTTACAGGGCTTGGCTCGAATGGTGTTGGCGGAGGTCATCGTCCTGCTGGCGGCTCCCAGGATCTAGGTTTGTCCGGTGGCAGCACTGCCTACAAGGTGGTTCCGCCCATGGGCTACACCACCGAGACAACTCAGCATCAAGGGAAGATGGTTACGCGCTACGTGCGGGTAGCCCCGGACGGCACGCAATCCATGCCCAGTGCAGTCAGCGCGGCCCAGGCCGCACAAGCTGCTCAGGCCTCTCAGGCGGCCACGAAGCCGCAACCCGTGGCTTATTTCACGCTGCCGGAGAACTCCACGCTGGCGGGCGTCACCGCGATGACCAGTTTGATCGGCCGTGTGCCGGTCAATGGCCGTGTGACGGACCCCATGCAATTCAAAGCCATGGTCGGGCGCGACAACTTGGCCGCCAACGGCTGGGAGTTGCCCGAAGACCTCGCCGGGATGATCGTTACCGGCGTGGCCGTAGGCGATATGGCGCTTTCGTGCACCGAGGGAAAGATCCGCAGCATGACTTTCGTGTTCAACGATGGTGCGATCCATACGGTTTCGGCGCGTCGTGCGCCGCAGACCCAGGCAGGTGCCGGCGTCACAGCCACGGCTACCAATGGTTCCACAGACCTTGGATTCATCAGTGATCTGTACGGCAACCCCTGTATTCAAGGCAAGTTCGTGACCAATGCGCCGGCTTACCTGACCGACATCATTGGTGCCAAGGGCTTGGGCGTGGCCGCCGAGGCCTTGGCGCAGGCCCAGACCACCACCATGGCCAGCAGCAATGGCACCACCTCCTCGATCACCGGAAATGCCGGCAGTTTTGCACTGGGCCGCATGGGTTCGGGAGCCACCGATGAGCTGGTGCGCTGGCTGACTGAGCGCCTCAAGAGCTCGTTTGACGCGGTGGTCACGCCCGCTGGCCAGCAGCTGGTCGTGCATCTGGACCGCCAGATCGAAATCGACAAGCCCGCCAACCCAAGAAAGATCGTGCACCGCACGCAGTCCCCCAATGTCCTGTCTGGAGCCCGCTATGGCCTCGAATAATTCCCTTCTTCTTGCCATCGTGCTTCCCGCGCTACTGGCTGGTTGCACGGCTATTGGGTCGCGCGAGTCTCCGCTGAAGGAGGCTACGGCTGGCAGTCCGACCCTGGTGGATGTGTATCGGGGCAAGTTTCAGCCCCCGCAGTCAGCAGCTTCCTCTCGTGAGACGGCGCGGGACCGCCTGGAGCGTGCGTCGGGTGCGCGCCCGATCGCGCGCGGCGACGAAATGACGCAGCGCTACTGGTCAGCCCTGGAGCCTATGCAACAGCGCTTTGCACGCGTACCCAACCCGGATCTGGTCATGGTGGTCTATCCCCACCTGGCCAAGGGTCGTTACCCCGTGCCTGGCTATGTCACGGTTTTCCCAATGTATGAGTCAACGGAGTACGCCATGCCCGGTGAGGTGGCCGAAGAGCTGCAACAAGGCCGCGCCGCATTCTCACGCGGCCGCACTGCTCGGGAGGCCGGCCAATGAGCGGATTGCTGGAAATGCTGGGCCTGTCTGGTGGTACCAAAAGCAAGCACAAGCGCCGGCTCATGACGGCCGCCGACCGCAAGCAGATGGCCGCCCGTCCGCCCTCCTTCACCGAGCTGCTGCCTTGGATCAAGTTTTCACCCAAAGACCGCAACTTTGTGATGCGCGACGGCAAGACCTTGGGCGCGCTGTTCGAGCTGGGCGCTGTCGCTACGGAGGCGCAGCCGCTGGAGTACCTGCAGGAGCACTGCCGCAAGATTCAAGAGGCCATTCAGGCGATTCCCGAGGTCGACTCTTCGCCTTGGGTGGTGCAGTTCTTCCTGAGCGATGACCGAAACATCGACGGGCTTAACCAATACCTTCACGACTACATCCTGTCCCAGCACAAGGACGCCAAGCGCGCGCAGGCCATCATCGACTCGGAATACACGCAGTCCGTGCTGAAGGAGTTTCGCAGTCACCTGTCGCAGGTTTCCCGAGAGCAGGGGCTGTTTACCGACACCTTGGTGACGGGCCAGACCTGGCGTGGCCAGCAGCGGCGGGTTCGCTGCTGCATCTATCGCCAGTTTGATGACTTGGTCAATGAGCGCCGCATGGCCGAGCAGCAGATGGAGGCTGTGGCCACCACCTTGCTGGCCACGCTGAACGAAGCCGGCGTGACGGCGCGGCGTGCCAACGGCAAGGACTTCTACGAGTGGATGCTTCCATTCTTCAACCGTAATGTGCCCTGGGCCAGCACGGGCGCCGAGCTGTTCCGCGGCGCGCCCTATCCGGGTGATGTGGCTCCAGAGGGCATCTATGACTGGGACTTTTCCGAGTCGCTAAACCTGTCTGAGCCCTCGTGCAACCAGGAACAAGGCTGCTTCGAATTCGATGGCCAGCCGGTGAAGTTCCTCACGCTGCAGAACCTTCGTGCTCACCCTAGCATAGGGCACTTCTCCGCAGAAAGCCGGATCGGGAACGAAGCCTATGCGCGGTTTGACCGGCTGCCGCCTGGCTCGATGCTGTCCGTGACGGTGACGATTGCTGCCCAATACCAGGTCGAGCGCCACGTCGAGGACATCAAAAAGGCCTCCCGTGCTCAAAACGCCGTGGCGCAGGAGACCCATAGAGAGTCGGAGCAAGTGCTCCAGCACATGGCCACCGGGGACAAGCTGTATCCGATGTTCATGGGGCTGTACCTGAGCGGCAAGACTCATGCGGATCTGGATGCGGCTGTTTCCGAGGTCAATGCCCAGCTGACGCCGACCGGGATGCGTTTCATCGAATCCCGAGAGGACCTTGTGGCGCATGACGCATTCCTGCGTGCATTGCCATTCGCATTTGATCCCACGTTCGACCTGCGAAGCATGCGACGGTCGCGCCTGACGTTTGCGAGCCTGATCGCCGCCATTTTGCCGGTCTACGGGCGCTCACGCGGAACGGCCAACCCCGGCTTTTGGTTCTGGAACCGGGGCGGCGAGCCGTTGTGGATCGATCCACTCAACAAGATCGACCGCAAGAAGAACGCCCATATGGTGGTGTTCGGCCCCACAGGAGCGGGCAAGTCGGCGACGTTGAATTACCTGTCCATGCTGGTCATGGCCATCCACCGCCCACGCCTGGTGATCGCGGATGCAGGCAAGTCTTTCGATCTGATGGTCAAGGACATGGCCACCAAAGGCTTGAGCGTGTATCGCGTCAACTTGAGCGGCGATACAGACGTATCACTGCCTCCATTCGTGTACGCCAGCGAGCTGCTGCAGGACAAGGAGATCATGGAGTCCTTCAAGGCAGCGGAGGAATACTTCGGCGCTGGAGCGGGTATCCCCTCCGAAGAGGATGCTGAGCTCGTAGGTGCCGAGCGACTGATGGAGTCGGTCAATGAAGTGATGGAGCCTGATGACGCCAACGACGACTCGGACGAAGAAAAGCGCGACTACCTAGGCGAGATGCTCATCTCGGCCATCATGATGATTACGGGTGGTGAAGACGCCGAGCTCAAACGCATGACGCGCGCCGACCGCTATCTGGTCACCAGGGCCATTATTCGAGCCGCAGTGCGCGTATCCAACGAAGGCAAGCCCCATCCTCTGACACAAGACATCGCCCTGGAGCTGACGGCCATGGTCAAGGACGCATCTCTGTCGGAGCACCGCCGCGCGCGCGCCGAAGAGATGGGCCATTCGATGATGACCTTCACGACAGGCCTGCGCGGCAAGCTCTTCAACCGCCTGGGCCAGGACTGGCCCGATGCCGATGTAACCCTGGTGGAAATGGGCACACTGACCAAAGACGGCTATGAGGATGCGCTTGCTGTGGCCTACACCAGCCTGCTGGACTCGGTGCAGTCGCGCGCCGAGGCCGCTCAGCATGAGGATCGCCCCCTCATCATGCTGACCGATGAAGGGCACTTGATTACCACCAACGAGCTGCTTGGCCCGAAGGTGGCCAAGGGCACCAAGATGTGGCGAAAGCTCAATGCCTGGTTCTGGCTGGCCACGCAAAACCTGAAGGACTTCCCTGGCAGCATGTCCCGCGTGCTGTCCATGTGCGAGTTCTGGATGTTGCTGACCATGGACAAAAACGAGATCGAGGAGATCGCGCGCTTTCGATCGCTCACACCTGAGCAACGCCACATGATGGAGTCTGCCGTCAAGGAGCCGGCGAAGTACACCGAAGGTGTGCTCATCAGCGCGAACAATCAGTGGCTGTTCCGAAACGTGCCACCGGCGTTGCCAATCGCGCTGGCAATGACCGAGGGCCACGAGAAGGCCGAGCGCCGCCGTCTCATGGACGAGCATGGTTGCACCGAGGTTCAAGCGGCCTACCGCGTGGCGGCACGCCTGCAGGAGGCGCGCGCATGATGCGGTCCTCCCTCACTGCCCTGGTGCTGCTTCTTTGCGCTCATGGCGCGCTGGCCCAAGGCTCTATCGGCCCTTCGGTGACAACCGTGGAGGTCTTCGCCAATTCGGCCACGGTGGTACGGCCGCCGTTTCGCCAGCCTGGCTACGTGCTCAAGGTCTATCGCGTGGACGCCATGGCTCAGCTTGAGCAGCAGCTCAATGCAGGGCTGCCCAAGAACGAAGCCGACGCCATGGCCTATATGCGTCAGCACGAGGCCGAGATCCGTCGCCGCTACAAGGACCAGATCACCAATGCGGCCTCCGGCATGACGCTGGCCGTCCAGTACCGATTGGACCGGCTCCCGGCCATCGTCATCAATCGCGCCAAGGTCATTTATGGAGTTGCGGATGTGGACCGCGCCATCGAACTGTTCGCCGCGGCTCAGCAGAGGCCTTCCCGATGAAAAAACGAGCTTCCCTAAATCTCAGGCTGCGCCGTCTCGTCGCGGCCGTCAGTACGGCCTCGATGTGCGCTGTGCTCACACCGGCCACCACCATGGCAGGAACCACCACCCCGGCCATCATCGCGAATACGGCCAAGGCGGCCTTGTCTTGTGTGTCGTACTCCGTCGAGGGCGTGTGCTTTTTCTTGAGCTGCGGCTGGACCGGATGCTGGATTCGGACCTCGATCAAGATCTCCCACTATGTGCCAGATGTGGTGGTCAGCACCTACAACGAACCGCTGCGCCACCCTTGGACCGACATCGGCACGGTCGTGGCCACCACGTTGACAACGGCTGGATCTGCACTGACAGGACGGCTGCTGGACTCGTCCGCCGGCGGCCTGGACAGCAACTCAGCCATGGCGAACTTCAAAGGGGCGGATGCCATAGGCAATCCTGCCGGCATGTTTGCCAGCATGCTCGCGTCTGGCGGCATGTTCACAATGCCTAAGTCCATCGCATTTCCCACGGTTAGCGAGTTGGCCAAGTTTCCCTCGAAGGAGCTACCCAATATTGGGCGCCAGTGGACCCAAGTGCCTGCCAGCATTGCAGAAACTGTGGCATCTGATGCCAAGGGTCTGTTGAGCTCGGAATCATTGCTGGCCAGCCTTGGAACGATCCTCAAGACCATCGAGGGCGTGAAGCAGGTGATGGAGATCGCCGAGACCGTGCAGCAGATCCAGGCGGGCATCGCCGGTCTGCAGCAGCTCTCCGAAATTCTCTCGGGCAGCACCGGAGGTGCCCTCTTCTGTCCTGGCGGAGCCAGCTATTTCAACCTGCACTTCCAAAGCGAGCTCGATGCGCCTTTCTGGCGCGGCATCGTGCCTGTGGAAATGATCTATCCGCAGGCCTGGGTACCCGGACTGGGCGAGATCGGCTCAGGCTATACGCAGACCTGGGGCAACCTGTACCCACGTACCGGAGAAATCATCCAGTCGCACCCCGTGAAGGCTTCTGCAGTGCTAGCTGAGCGTGTCGCCTCGATCATCTACAAGGAAGCTCAGCCTCACATCTACTCGCGCGTCCAGCCCTCCGGGGGCTATCGCTACTTCAACTATGGCGAGAAGCGCAAATGGCAGATGTTGTATCCGCAGGCTTGGTCCGGGTGCCAGCAATTCGGCCAGAACGACTCGCTGTCGCTGACTTCGTTCGGGGATGGAGCCACCAGCTCCGATGACGGCTACGCCTGGAACCTTTGGCAAAAGTACACCTGCTGCCGGCGTCGTGGTGTGTATCTCTACTCCGTGCCCTGACCTCCCACTCCAATTTCACTATGACAATCGCACACTCCTCTTCTCTGCGCTTCAAGCGGATCTGCGCGGCCGTGACCTTGGCCTGCGTGCTGGCTCCCTCGGTCGTGACACCTGCGGCCGCCCAAACGATTACCTCGTCGGGTCTCTACTATCGGATGGGCGGGGGCTCGCCGATCAGCGCTGCCCCCCATCGCAGCGCTTTATCGATGCAGTTGGGTGCCGGCGTCCGCGCGAACTATTCCTGCGGGAAGTTTGACATCGGGCTCTCGTGGTCGGATCTCATGAATAGCATCCAGAACCTGGGTGCGACGATCACCGGGGCCGTGCAAGCCGGTATCTCGGCCCTGCCGCTGTATTTCCTCCAGCGCGCGCAGCCAGGCCTCTATCAGCTCTTCCAAAACTTCAGCCAGAAGGCGGATCTGTTGGTCTCTGCATCGCTGAAGACGTGTGAGGACATGGAGGCGATGATCAAGAATGGCCAGGACCCTTATGAGGAGTACATAGCCCTGGCCAAGGGCGATGCCTGGAAGGTCAAGGCCAATACGGGCGGCAGCGTGGTTAATGCCAAGCTCGATATCAACAAGAACGAGGCGGGCCAGCGTGCCGGATTGCCATGGGTATTTGGCAGCCGAGCCGGGGGTGCTGGGACCCCTCCTATCCAGCCAATCCGCGACCTGGCCGTCGCCGGCTACAACGTCACCATCAACAAGGCAGCCAACTCCCTGTCGACGGCGAACTACGGCAGCTCCTCGCTGGCATCGACGCGCCTGGTCCAGGCCTTCAAGACCCCGGACGATCTGGCTCGCTGGAGTGCCGAAGTCCTTGGCGATCAGAAAATCTATATGTGCACCCAAGGCTCCGATTGCCCGAGCCCCACCATCACCTCGACGGCGACCGGCCTGGCCCCGAAATTTGAGCGCGAGCTGGACGAGGTACTGCCCACGATGCGAAATATGGGCTTCAGCACTTCAAGCAGCCATGCCGACCTGGCCAAAGTCAGCGCTCCCGGCATGGCCGTGAGCCCACAGCTGATGGACGCCGTGCGCAAGCTGCCGACTGATGTGCGGTCTGTGGCCATTAACCGCCTGGCCCAGGAGGTTGCGGTCTACAAGACCATCGATAAGGCATTGATCGCGCGTAACGCGCTGATCTCTGGCATGAGCCTGCCCGAGGCCACAGGCGCTGCTCCCGTTAGATCCGAGGTACAGACGAAGATTGACCGCCTGACTCAGTACATCAACGACATGATGTTTGAGTTCCGCATACGGAAAGAAATGACCGGCGAGACAGCTTTGTCGATTATGGGCAACCAGCAGCAAGCCGGGGCCGCGTCGATGGATGTGCAAGGCGGCACGCGTGCAGATCCTGCGCCGTTGGTCGACGGACGTGTGAGCACAAGATGACCGGCACCGAAAAAGTCGAGGAAGCGTCTCAGCCGGTTCCAAAGCGTAAGGGGCGGCTTCGTCGTTGGCTGCCCTGGCTCATCTACGGTGCCTTGATCGTTTTGATTGGCGGCACCTTGTTAACCTGGCTGCTCAAGCTGGAGCCCTCACAGGTCGTCTCTGTCTCAGCATGGTTTCGCAAGGGCGCGCAACTCGGGACGCTTACTCAGACCGCACTGTGCAGCTGGGTGATTGTCAGTTGGCGTCCGATCGTGGCCTGGGGATTCAGACGCGGCTACGTGGCCAAGCATGAGCTGCGGGCGGTGCTGGCTATGCGCTGGCGCGTTGCCGGCATGCTGACGATGTACCTGGCACTCGTGCCAATAGGCGCGGGCAATATTGCCCGATTCATCATGGGCCTTATCTCCTGATCGATATGCAGCTCGATAGCTATCTTGAACTTTTTACGACGCTCTACGGCTGGGCATTCGCCAACCTTCTCGGCGAAATTTTGACCGGAACCGGCCTGGCCGCCCTGCCCTTCGCGCTCATCGTGTTTAGCGCGTGGCATAGCGCTAAAGAAGAAGGCGCAGGGTTTAACGGCGTGCTGGCTCTCATCGAGTCCATACAGACCAAGCTGATTACAGCATTGCTGGTTATGGCCCTGTGCTTCGCCACCACGCCTCTCACCTCGCTGCACAACATCAATCTCAGCTACAAGCCAGAGCGAGCTGCAGATGGTTCTGAGCCTCAGGTCGTGTCGACCCAAGGTGGGACGAACTCGGGCTACGACCGAGCGATGGCCGACGCGGTGAATGGGTCTTTTGCCCGATCGGGAAACCTGTCCTATGTCCCCTTGTGGTGGTACAGCGTCATGGGGCTGTCCTCTGGCATCAATGGCGCTTTTCGGGCGGGTATGACCAGCTCTGAGCGCGATCTGCGCGTCGTAGCAGATCTGGCCAGGATGGCCACAATTGAAGATCCGGCTCTGTTGCACGATGTGCAGCGCTTCTACAGCGAGTGCTTTGTGCCGGCACGGAGCCAGTATTTCTCGATGGACAAGAATCAGATCTCAGCAAATGGCCGAGGCATTCTCGCTGAGGGGAGCATCTATGGCCCTACGGATGTGGACTGGGTGGGCAGCCAGTTTTTCCGAACAGAGCCCGGTTTCTATGACGTGATGCGCTCATATAACCCGGTGCCTGGCTGGAGCATCGACTTCAATCGCGATAGCGAATACATGCAAGGCGGCGCTTCGGATCAGGGCTTTATGAACCCGGACTGGGGGCGCCCAACCTGCAAGCAATGGTGGGAAGCTGACGCTGCTACAGGAGGAGTACGTGAGCGCCTCACCAGCAACACCTCGACATGGCGGAGTCTCTTGCAAGTCGCCCAAAACACTATCACGTTCAGTTCGACAGATGAGGCCAAGGATGCCATGGCAAAGCTCGCTTTTGAGAAGGCCAACCCGACATTTGTTAGTCCTGACAAGATGCTGGGCGACGACTATGGCAAGGGCACGAACGCGTGGCGTACCGTCACAGGGGGGATTAGTACCATCGGGGTGGGTAAACAGGCATTTGAATCCTCACTCGGCATGGTCCCATTGTTGAATATGCTTCCCATGCTCCAAGCACTTGTACTGATGGCGTTGTATATGTTCCTGCCATTTATCGTAGTCATTAGTTGCTACGATTTAAAAGTGATGGTGATTGGTGGATTGGCAATATTCACGGTCAAGTTTTGGGCCGTCATGTGGTTTGTGGCTCGTTGGCTTGACGCTCATTTAATCGAGGCGATGTACCCAGGTTTGAGCGGATCTGCATTGATGCAAGAGATTACGCAAAGCGTGAGCTCAGGTCAGCCGCAGCTATATAAGCGCATGATTCTTAACACGTTATTGGCGCTGATGTTCATTGCGCTTCCATTCATTTGGAGCTCCATGATGGCGTGGGTCGGTTATCGACTTGGGTTTGAAAGTTCAACTCTCAATAAGGGAGAAAATCTTTCTTCCAACGCTGGCAAAGGCTCATCAATTAGACTGAAGCGCTGACGATGAGTTAGCGGTTTTCTTCTTCTGTGTAACGGTGCAGATCGGCCAAGCCTACCTCACCGTTGTACATTGCGGCATAGACATCGTTGACCGAGGTGATGATGGGGGCATCTTCTTCAGTCGCCTTTGGCGAAGTGAAGAAAGCCCAAGCAGCATTCCAGAGCGAACCAAGCACTAGACCGCCAACGATGAGGAAGACTCGCCAAAGCAGGCCGATGAGAGCGGTAAAGAGTTTGAGCATAGGGACTCCATCGAAGTGAAATGGATCTTCGTGGCTCCCTGTGCGATCGTGCATCGCACACGACCCAAATTGAGTGGCCTCCACATCCTTCTGGATGTGCGCCAAGCAGATCACATACCTGGCGAGTCCAAATCTTGGCCGTTAAAGCGCAAGCGTGTCAGATGGTAACGGGTTCCATGACTGATGTAAAGGTGAACTAAGCACCGGCAATCTCCACTGGGCCAATCCCGAGGTAGACCTGCGTACCTGCTATATCGGTGACCGACCAGCGGTCATTGTCCAACTGAGTGACTTGGTAATTTTCAGCGGTCAGCGGCAGGCCCATTTCTTCTTGGTAGCCCAGCCATGTCTCATAGCGTAGTACAGCTGAAGGAACGAATGTGCTTGTATCTGCTTTGATTTTCATGAGTTCTCGATCATGCACCGTAGGTGCTGTGAAGCGACTTAGCCATAGCGAATGAGTGTAGATTGACGGAAGTATTTCTCATATGGTTATCGCTCGTAACCCTTACTTTTCGTTTTATTCACTTCATTCTCGATAGATTTTTCGAGGGTTTGAATTTCCCTCTCCGCTGCTAGTTCCACCTCGGAGATAGATCGCTGTAGATCTCGAATGTCATCGAAAACAACAGCAGCTCTCAAACCTTCGGCATCAATGGAAACGGCAAGTCCGCCACACGTTCCGTTTGACACTTTCGTTAACTGGTCGACGTAATATTTAAATTGTTCGTGATCCACACCAATTTCAGTTGACGGAGTACTAATATAGTCCAAGCAAAATTTACCATCGCCGATCCAGTTATGATTTGTTGCTGGCTTGATAATAATGTCAATATATGGTAAAAATGCAAGACATTTCTTTTTACTATCGGAATATTCGCTGGCAACGCTCAAGAAATGGCAGCGTTTTGAAATATCATTGAAATTTGAATCTTTGAAAGATTCCAATTTATCCCGGAGAGATTTTTTACTTGCCTTGGTTTTTTCGCCAGCAATTTCTTTAAACTCTCTTTTGAACTCAATAATAATATTCCGTCCTCCTACAGAGGTCAAAAGGTCACCAATGGTTTTTTCGCCTTTTCGTGTTTGCTGATATAGCTCGATACCGACCGCAGTTTTTGCCCCTTTTGAGACTGCACTGAACATGTAGCCAAGGGTAAAGAGAAAGGTTCCGATGTAGACATTTTCGTAGGTAGGTTTCACTTTATCTCCTGGGGTATGAGGCAAACCAGAGATCATGCCCGAAGGATGGGGTTCCCTGGGGAAGTTCCGGTTCCAATTGGCGCTCACCTGAACTCCCTGCTTTCCGTTGTGAGCCGTCCTAGTAGGTGAGACAGGTCCGCCAGCCGCTCGGCGATCAGATTGCATACCTGACCCTGCCGCTGCCAGCGACCTTCCACGGCCAGCAGGCGCGACCCTAGTAGCACCTGGCGCTGTTCATCGCGCACATCGCGCCACACAATGACCTGTGTGCAGCCTTCTTCGTCCTCCAGGGAGACAAAAACCGTGCCGTTGGCCGTGCCTGGCTGTTGCCTCAGCGTCACGATGCCGGCAGTTCGCACCCGCTCGCCGCTGACGACCGTGCGCAGCTGCCTGGAAGTCTTCAGCGTGTACTTGTTCAGCCGCGGCCGCAGAAGGTGCATGGGGTGACTGCGCAGCGTCAGGCCTGTCGAGGCGAAGTCCCATAGCACTTCCTCTCCTTCCGGCGCTGCCGGCAGTTCAAGGAAAGCTTCGTCAACGGTGGCCACCTCCAGCAGCTCGGGCGTGGCGTGCATGGCTGCGGCATCCCACACCTGTTGGCGACGGTGCCCAGATAGCGTGGCCAGGGCACCTGCAGCGGCTAGAACCTTCATCTCGTGTTGCTGTAGACGCACACGCATGGCAAGTTGCTCAGCGGTGTCGAACGGTGCTCGATGACGCTCCTGTGCAATACGCTGCGCGCTGGTGCTGCGCAGGCTGGAGATAAGGCGCAGGCCAAGCCGAACAGCTGGCTTGGATTCGATGTCTTCGATCGTACAGTCCACCTCGCTGTGCATCACGTCGACGGGCCGTACTTCGACGCCGTGGCGGCGCGCGTCCTGGACCAGCTGGCTGGCGGAATAGAACCCCAGCGGCTGACTGTTGAGCATGGCCGCAAGGAATGCGGCAGGCTCATGGCGCTTGATCCAGCAGCTGGCATAGACCAGCAGAGCGAAGCTGGCCGCGTGACTTTCTGGGAACCCATATTCGCTGAAACCTTTGATCTGCTCAAAAATTTGCTCTGCGAACTCGCGCTCGTAGCCGCGTGAGGTCATGCCGTGCACGATCTTGTCGTAATACTTTTCGAGGCCACCTTTGCGCTTCCAGGCTGCCATGGCTCGGCGCAGACCATCGGCCTCGCCTGCAGTGAAACCTGCCGCAAGCATGGCCACCTGCATGACCTGCTCCTGAAACACGGGCACGCCCAAGGTGCGGCCCAAGGCCTCCTTTAGCGCTTCGCTCGGGTAGCTCACGGGGTCAATGCCCTGACGTCGGCGCAAATACGGGTGCACCATGCCGCCCTGAATCGGGCCAGGCCGCACGATGGCCACCTCGATCACCAGGTCGTAGAAGCGCCTGGGTTTTAAGCGTGGCAGCATCGTCATCTGCGCGCGGCTCTCGATCTGGAACACGCCAACCGTGTCTGCACGGCAAATCATGTCGTAGGTAGCCTTGTCCTCTGCAGGAATGTCCTGCATCGAAAAATTGAACCCACGGCGCCGACTGATGAACTCCAATGCTCGGCGGATGGCCGACAGCATACCCAGGGCCAACACATCAACCTTGAGCAGGCCTGCTGCATCCAAATCATCCTTGTCCCATTCGATCACTGTGCGATCCGGCATCGAGGCGTTTTCTACCGGCACCATCCTGCACAGCAGATCTCGCGTGAGCACGAAGCCGCCCGTGTGCTGGGAAAGATGCCGTGGGAAGCCGATCAGCTGCTCCGTCAACGTGATGAGCTGCTGCACGGCCAGCGAGCTCGTGTCCATGCCGAGCTCATCGAAACGCTCCTGACGAATGCTGCGGCCGTCAAACCACTGTTGCCCCTTGGCAATGGCGTCGACCACTTCGAGCTCGAAGCCCAAGGCCTTGCCCACATCGCGGATGGCGGATCGAGGCCGATAGGAAATGACGGCAGCCGTCAATGCAGCGCGGTCGCGGCCGTACTTCTGGTACAGGTACTGAATGACCTCTTCCCGGCGCTGGTGCTCAAAGTCGATATCGATATCGGGTGGCTCATTGCGCTCCCGGCTGATAAAACGCTCGAAGAGCACAGACATGCGCGCGGGATCTACCTCCGTAACGCCCAGGCAGTAGCAGACCACGCTGTTGGCTGCAGAGCCCCGGCCTTGACAGAGGATGTTGCGCGACCGGGCAAAGGCCACGATGTCATAGACCGTGAGGAAGTACGGTTCATACTTCAACTCGCAGATCAACTCCAGCTCGTGCTCGATCTGGTGCTGTACCTTCTCTGGGATACCGCCTGGCCAGCGCCGCCCTGCCCCTTCGTAGGTCGCCTGGCGCAAATAGCTGGCTGCCGAGTGCCCTGCAGGGACGACTTCATCAGGATATTGGTAGCGCAGCTCGTCCAGACTGAATTTGCAGCGTTCAGCGACCCTCAGCGTTTGAGCCAGCAGCTCGGCGGGGAATGTCTGAGCCAGCCGCAACCGGCTGCGCAAGTGCCGCTCCGCGCTGCGCTGGAGCGCATAGCCGCATTCAGTGAGCGGCTTGCCGACGCGTGTGGCCGTCAGCACGTCCTGCAGGGGCTTGCGCGAGCGCACATGCATGTGCACGTCGCCCACGGCCACGAGCGGCAATGCGGTTAGATCGGACAGCTCCCGCATGCGATGGAGCCACAGCTCATCATCCAGCCGGCGCACCAGATCCACGCCGATCCAGCAGCGGCCCGTGAAATGTGTCAAAGCCCAGCCGCCCATGGCTGCTAGCTGTGGGTCGGTCGCGCAGCGCTCTGGACACAGCAGCACCAGGTTGTCTCGAAGCTCCTTCCCGTCGATCTCATCGAGATCGAGCCGATAGGTCCCTTTTTCGGAAGAGCGGCGTAGCTTGGTGATGAACTGGCACAGGTTGCCGTAGCCGTTGAGATTCTGGGCCAGGACCACCAGGGTGAATCGTGCCTCGCTGCTATCACGCGGCTGGATGCTGAACTGTGCGCCCAGCAGCAGCTTTAAGCCCGCTTGTTTGGCTGCAACGTGTGCGCGCACCACGCCCGCCATCGAACACTCGTCTGTAATGGCCAGGGCGCTGTAGCCGAGCTCCTGAGCACGCTCTACGAGCTCCTCCGGTCGGCTGGCCCCACGCAGGAAGGTGAAATTGGAGATGCACCGCAGCTCCGTATAGGCAGGCAGGACGTTTTCCATGACGGCCGCTCTTTCTCAGGCGTAGTGCCCGTGCAGGAACCAGGCGGTTTGGTCGCCGGCGAGGCGTGCCTGGAAGATCCAGAGCAGACCTGCATGATCGCTGCGGGCAACCCAGTAGTCCCGCTGCACGTTCAGTGGGATTTCTTCGCCATTTCCCTCTTCATGGCCACGATGCCACCAGCCGCCCTCCACTCGATCAGGACCAAGCAGCAGCTGCAGGGTCCCTTGATAGATCGGGCGATTGGCGCGCTCTATCAGGCGTATGGGCTTGTCCAGCACCCAGCTGGGAAGCGGCAGCTCGTGCACAAGGTCGGACTTGGAAGCTCGGCGAGCTTCGGTCGAGCCCCACTCCTGCGTCCATTCGAGACGGTGATCGGCCGTCAGCTGTGGCCGACGCACCGCGCCATCACCCAGCCGTGCCTGGATTCGCTCTAGGGCCAACTTGGTGGATTGAGCTCTATTTGCAACCTCCGGGATCAGCGAGCGGCTTTCCTCAACAATGGGCTGCACCTCGGTAGCCAGGATCTCCAGCTCACCAGCTGGTGCGAGCAGCTCGACCTTGGCCAGATGCTCGCCGAGCAGCCGAGCGAAGTGCTCGACGTTCTGTGTTGGCTCCGCTGTACGGATGGTCAGTTCACCTCCGGTACCGGCATCGCGAGCACGCATGTCGTCATGACACCACCGCAATGTGAACGCAGTAGCTCCCAGCTGACGAGCTTTGAGCCAGCCTGCCATCTGCAGAAGCAGCCGCCGCGCCCCGAAAAGCATGGCAGGTGCCAGATCCACGCGACACATGAGCTCCAGCCGCGCTCGAAAGGTCTCAGGCACTGTCGCCCAGGCGTAAGCCTCCGGCCGTAGGCCATATGCGCGGTCCATTGCTTCAAGAAGCTCTTTGTCGAAGCGACGTACGATGCCGCCGCGCGGCAGCGCACGCACTTGACCAAGGGTTCTGCATCCAACCCTCGCCAGGGTCGGCTGATGCTTGGCCACCGCAGTGATTCGCTCCAGCAACAGCTGATCGAGCAGGCGCACTAACGGCTCGTGGAACCCATCGCTCACACCTTGTCGTGCCAACGCAAGCGCTGCCAGGCCTGTCGGTGCCCATGCAACGCTGGCTCCGAGTTCTCGCGCTCCAGACTCCACCAGCGAATGCAACGCCGCTGTACCGCCGAATAGCCGCATACTTGCCTCGACCTCCAGCAGTACGCCCTCTTCGACCATGGCCACGCGCGGCGTGAACTGCAAAGCCCAGACCGCTAACGACTGTAGATCAATGGGCGATGCGGAGCTTGGAAGCGATATGGGTATGAGAGCTGCCCAATGCATGGCGCACCTCCTGTGGAATGCTTGGCACTGGAATGCCAAGGTTGCGCATACGAGGCGGAATGATGGAATTTAGATTGCCTGGAACAGCATTCAGGTGCATTACTTCGACGGCAGCACCACCCCGGCGTTTGCGGATCTGCACATCAATGTCCCAGCCCTGGCCGAGAGACACAGAGAGCCGGAGCGGTGCCGGCGAGGCGTCGCGTAGGGCTGACTCGGGACGAATCAAGAACACTAGTGCATCGCATGCATGCGCGTGAACCTGCAGGCGGCGGATCTGGTCCTGCCTTGCTTGAGGAAGCCAGGCAATCACAGCACCGTCTGGCTCAGATTTAATGAGTTGCTCTGTGGCCCATAACCGTTCAGCCGGCCCCTGGGCATCAATCCAGACAAGTTGCTCTGGAGCTAGACCGAGCTGAGCAAGGCCCATTGCGAGTGGAGTCTTCGGAGGAGCAACCAGATAGACCCGACTACCCTTGTCCGCCAGCAGCTCAGGCAAGGCCGGCCCGAGCAACCGCCATTCACACAGTGCGGCCTGGGGCAACAGCAACTCGCTCAAGCCATGAGTCGGCCAGCCTCCACCGGGCAACGCGGCATTGAGCTCCGTAAAGCCAGTAGGGAAAGCTCTGCCGGTCGACCTTGCTACCTCTGTGCCGCGCCAAACCGCCTGCGCAAGATGCGACGGCAGATGCCAGCGGTCATAGTCACCGGGATCGTGTGTGATGGAGTGGGTTGCGGCATTCATGGCTTTTACCTGTATGGGCATACAGTATAAAAGCCTTGATGCAGATTTGCACCTGGATGTTGGCGTCGCTTAACCAGTGCTGCGGATTGAGGAGCAGCACTGCAGGTCTAGGTGCTGCCCGTGCGAGTTCAGGAGGCAGTGCATGGTGGCCTCTGCTTATCCGATGGGCAGGCAGGGCTTTACCTGCCGCTGATCAACTTATGGATGAGATCGCGCCTGTCTCCAATAGCCAGTGTATTAATCTGATCTTTGTTGGCTTGGTAGTGGGCAACAGCACGAGTAATTTCACCTTCGCTGACATCGCGGTGCAGTCGGTCCAGTCCACACCCAACAACGCAACCTATTTCGGTGTCGTAGCGTTCTATAAGCAAATCACGGTATTTAGTCATAAGGCAAACTCTCATCATCGAAGCGCTGCCGAAGCTTCGTGCTGCAGCGATTTACGCTGGCTTCATGGGCTGGCAGCGCCAAGGGCGATCAATGCAAAGGCGGTAGATAGGCCACGTTCAACTGTGTGGCCATGTCGGCGAGGCGTCGATCTGCAGTCCAAAGTAAGGCGCCAGGAGTGATAAGCGTAGAGGCAAGCAGCGATAGATCTACTAAGCCGCAGCCCTTGCCGAAAAGCTTGTTCTGCTCCAGAAATTCCAAAGTCTCTGGAATTGATGCCTCCTGGCTCGGCCGCAGCATCGCCAGAGCCGCCAGCGTGTCGGCACGCGGTGCTGGCGGCGTACCACAGGCCAGCTCTGCATGCACCATGGAATGCATCAGCACGCTGTCTTGCATAAGCAATTCCTGCAGGTGAGTGTCTGCCTCACGAAAATGTCTCACCCACACTGATGTATCGACTAGGACGGACACGGGCATTAGCGTGAGTCCTCAGCATCCGCCTCACTGCCACGGCGCGGCACATCGGGCATATTTGGCGCGGCACCGCCGAGCGCAGCCAAACGCTTACCTGCCTCGACACGTGTGAAGGTTTCCAGTGCGAGTCGTACCAGTTCCGGCACAGCAATACCGGGTGCCGCGACGGCGCGTGCGCGGTTTACGACATCGTCATCGATCGTGAAAGTCGATCTCATCGCTACTCCTTAAGCATCAGAACTGATGCAGTTTCGCATCAAACTGGATGTTTGTAAATCGCATTTGTACTGCACAATACAAATATGCAACCTAAGTCTACCGAGCTCGACCTTGCGCATACACGCCGCCTGGCGCCAACCCAGGAAACCTACAACGAGCTGCAGATGGCTTACGACCATTTCAATGCACGCCTGTTTGAGGGGCAACTGCCTAGCTGCTTGATTACGCTACAGCGGGAAAAACGTACTTTCGGATATTTCTCGGCAGCCCGCTTTGCCTCGGCCGACGGCTCCACGACCGACGAGATTGCACTGAATCCGACCTACTTTGCAGTGGTGCCAATCATTGAGACGCTCCAGACCCAGGTCCATGAAATGACGCACTTGTGGCAGCACCATTTTGGCAAACCAGGCCGAGGCCGGTATCACAACGAGGAATGGGCGCGAAAGATGGAGAGCATTGGACTCATGCCCTCCTCTACCGGGCAACCTGGTGGCGCGCGAACGGGTGATTGCATGGCGGACTATGCCATCGAGGGTGGCCGCTTCCTAGCTGCATGCCAGGAGCTGCTGACCGCAAATTTCACGCTCAGTTGGTACGACCGATTTCCCTCTGCCGATCATGTGATCGCTGGCCAAACCAGTATGGCCAACCACATTCAAGGCATCGAAGGACCAAGCCCCCCATGGCCAGCATCCCTGCCCTCGCCGAGGCAGTTAAGCCCACGGGCTTAGCTGTTGCCGCCACTGCAGGGGAAGACGGAGTTCTTACTACGCCCGCCAACAGATCCAATCGGGTGAAATATAGCTGCAGCGGATGCAAGAATCCGATCTCGGTATGGGGACGGCCAGGGCTAAAGCTGATCTGTGGCGCGTGCAGGGGCAACTTCACAGCTGTTTAGAGCAAAGCTGCGAGCGCTGGCCTTAATTGACCATCATTACGATACGCGATGACCGACCTGCTTGTTTTGACGACCGTCAGGAAACGACCAGAAGCGGAAATCCGAGTAAAAAATTAGGTCGCCAACTAGCCGTCGTTCAAATCTGACCTGAATTTGCTGCTCGACTCCACTGGCATCAAGTTCCTGGGCGAAGGAGAATGGAAATGTAAAAAGCATGGGGCGGAACGTCGACGTCAATGGCGCAAGGGGTACATCGGCATTGATTCCCAAAGTGCGAGCCGTCTGCGTGACCTTCAACAACGCAGCGATGCGGTGGCGGTGCCGCACTTGTTGGCACAACTGCCGGCAGATGAGTCATTGCTGACCATTACCGGTGATGGCGCCTATGACACACAGCCTGTCTATGCCGCCGTGATGGAGCGCAATGCCATGCCCATCATCCCTCCGAGAAAAATGCCTGAATGCCCGAATGCGCTATGAACGCAAGTTATGAAAGAGTTGGAGTGGCTATCACCACAGCAGCCTGTTGTAGACCAAGATGCATTGCATTAAACACCTGGGCGAGCGGGTCATGTCTAGAACTTTCGAGCACCAGGTCAACGAACTGCACATTCGAGCCTCCATTCTCAATCAGTTCACTGAACTGGTCTGTCCGCAAAAAGTGGCGGTGGCATCGTCAGTCTTGGGTCAGGGGAAGTTTGGCCCGGAACTGATTTATGCAACAGTGCCGTTTATATCCAGAAGTAAATTATCTAGCTTTGGCGGCTGGCTTGATCGGTTCTAGGCATTTCCTCAAGCCAGTCTTCTTTCATGTATTAATTGCCTGTTATTGTGTCATTTATAGGTAAGCGTGGACTAATCCAGCTATAGCTCGAGTTGATAATACTTCGGGATGGATCGTAACTATTCCAACGTAATGCCATTAGATCCGACATGGTCCAAGCGAGCCAGTCAGCTCTAAATGGTCTATCGGAAATATTTTTAGAAGCCACATCAGTTCCTGTTGATGTCCATATTATTGTGGGTATTTTATAACCGGATGCAGTACTGGGGCTGTGACCAACTTTATTTGTTTGATGACCAACCTCCTGCCCGTGATCAGATACGTAAATAACGGACTTGTAGTCCTCTGCGCTGGATGGGGAACTTTTTATTTTTTCAAAGACAGATGCAACTACAGTGTCTTGATAAAGAATAGCCGAGTCGTAGTCGTTTCTAAATTGCTGAACCCACATTGAGCGCTCAGCGACCGACATTACTTTTGATACTTCATCATCGGGAAATTGAGGCTGCTTTTCTGGGTACCGGAGACGATAATGAGGATGAGCCCCCAGCATATGTAGAACAATCAACTTTTGGGGATGTGGATCTTTAAGAGCTTCTTCATATGAAGGCAATAAAATCTCATCAAGTGAATTGCTAGATCTTCCTGGTTTATTATTTTCCATGGAAGTCACGTCGGCCATAGCTGCGTGCTTCTGCGTAATTGCAATATCGTCATGATTGCTTATCCACCAAGTCTTATATCCTGCTTCTTTCGCGAGAGCAATAATATTTAACTTCTTATCTGTTTCACCGGTTGTGAAGTTCATCATGCTATCGATGGCCGGAATAGTAGTTGCTTCCGTGGACCATGAATTACGAATAACGAGAAATCTATCGCCTATATCTTTCTGAAGCTTTTCAAGCATCGGTGTCGTATTCCTTTCATAGCCATAAATTCCCATGTTATCTCGATTTATGCTCTCGGAAATAACAAGAACCACGGTGGATTTATCTTTCCTAGCAATTGAAGGAATCTCATTTTTCGCCAACCTTTGTGCTAAGGCGCGCTCTTTTCCATATGACGTCCAGCTTTCTTTCGTAACCTTTACGGATTCAGCCAAATTAGACCAAAAGATAAGAGGATTTATTTTTCTCCATGGTTTACTTATGTAAGAAACGGCCGATATTAAGATGATGATGGATAAAGCGATCAACTCAATTTTAGAGACCTTTGTTTTATTTCTGGCCCCTTTTAAAGACAACCAAAGAGCAATTGCCGCTGAAATTATTAAAATAATACTGGATCCACTGAAATCACGGATGTGTGTGGATATATAGCCTCCAATTTCCGATGTATTTGTGTTAGCAAGTGCACTTACCACCATCGTGCTATCCGGCGCAGCAGCGTACATTGAGATGAGATGCGCTCGAACTGCTGAGTCCAATAAAAACACAAGAACAAAGCTCCATACAAGCAATGCTCTAATTAAGTTCAACCTTGAGTTATTAATTGGAATTAGTAATAGCAATAGTGTCGGTATAAGTAGAATACTTATCTGTAATATTTTTCTACCTTCATATCCTAGAGATGCAAAAACAATTTGCATCGCAAGCAGAGAAACAATAGTTAACCATAGCTTATGGCGATTGGTAGATTTTTGTAAAAACAAAGCTATTCTTGATCGGTGAAGTTTAAGATTATCTTCGGATGCTGGTGCGCTCATAGAAATCCTATTAACCCTAATAGAAATATCGAGATTCGATTTGGAATAGGGGCACAGAACTCTATGTGTGCAATACCGACAGAAATCTGACATCCAGATTACATTTTAGTAATCAGGTTAATTCACGCTGTAGATTACAAAAATATCATGTTGCAGACTATATTGCGTAAAGTGCCTGTCTATATATTTGATGTGTCTGGGTAGAAAGGCGCTCAGACACTCTTCAAGTAATTGATAAAGGACTCTTCATCATGAAAACTAATCTCGCAATTCTGGCTTCGATCCTGCTGTCCTCAGCCACCGTCGGGATGACAGCATCGGCAAATGAAAGCAGTTTCGTTGGTCAGTCTGGAAGCACGACTGCAAAGACCAACTCGACTACACGCGGTGCAGACAAAACATTTGGACGAGCAGGTGCTGCGTCTCAGGTCACACGCGTTGTTGACACAACACGAAGCACTCAATATCTCAATCTTGTGTGTGGAGAGACGGTTGCGTTCACCAATGGCGGGGAACAGTTCATCTGGAAATTTGATGTGATGGGTCACAGGCCCATCGAGTTGTCGAAGATCGCACCCGCAGCGTTTGCAGGCAGCACGCTAAAGATCTACGTTGCAAACAATGAGCTCGAACGCCATTGATTGCTGCTCTTGTCTACCACAATAGAAAGCCATGAGAGCCTGCCGCATCCACTCGGTCAATTGGTCGGCGCATGGCTCCCTAGTGCGCGCCGTCGATATGGCGCTGGGGGCGAGTAGACGCGCTGCTTGTCGTGGAGCTTGTCTCCAGTCTTGCAAGAACGCCGCATTCAGAAAGCGCCTTTGGAGCGCTGCAGCTTGCACGAATGGTCTGAAGTTCAGTGACGAGAGCATTCAGTTCTTGAATGCGATGAGTGACATGTTCTATGTGTGTGTCCAAGAGTGCATTGACTTCTGCACAGTCCTTCGCAGATGACTCGCGTAGCAAGAGCAAAGCACGTACTTCATCAAGTGTCATATCCAGTGACCGGCAGCGTCGAATGAAGGCAAGTTGGCCTATGTGCTCCGCCGAGTACATCCGGTAGTTGTTTTCAGCTCTAGCAGCCGAAGGCAACAACTTCTCGCGTTCATAAAAGCGAATGGTCTCAACCGCCGTACCAGTGACCTCAGCCAGTTCACCAATCTTCATGGACCACCTCGAAATGAGTTGACTCTATACCAACTACAGGGTTTTAAATTGCCACATTGTCAACAGGAGATCGAGTATGAAGCACCCAAACATTGATGACAACACGCTTAGTACCGCCACAACGGATTGCTGCAGCTCACACACTACCCCGAGCCCGGTGGCAGCTCCGTTGGATAGAGGGCTAACTTACCGCATTCCGACAATGGACTGCGCTGGCGAGGAAGCTGAGATACGTCGTGCACTTGAACCAATTGCAGGTATCCGGGGACTCCGATTCCAGCTCTCGCAGAGGACTCTCAAAATTGACGCGGACACTGATGCCCTTGCTGCCGCATTGTTGGCGATCACTGAAGCGGGCTTTGAGCCAAAGCTGATCTCATCAAACACGGCGGACTCAAGCCATGCAGCTGGAGATGGCCACGACCATGAGCTTGTGCGTGGCACAACTCCAAAGTTGGTCGCGGCGCTTGCTCTTGCTATCGCTGCTGAAGGTGTCGGCTACTTCGCGCCAGAAACCATGGCTTGGAAAGTCGCCGGCTTTGCGGTCGCCGCGATTGCGATTTGGCTTGCGGGCTTTGACGTCTATAAAAAAGGGTTTGGAGCACTTCGTCGTGGCAAGCTGAACATCAATGCATTGATGACTGTTGCTGTGACTGGTGCGTTCGTCATCGGTCAATGGCCTGAAGCGGCGATGGTGATGGCGTTGTATGCCATCGCCGAGGCAATCGAGGCGAGAGCAGTCGATCGGGCCCGCAATGCCATTCAGGGGTTGCTTGCGATGGCTCCGGACCAAGCATCGGTTCTCCAAAGTGACGGTAGTTGGCTAACCGTCGCAGTTGCACAAATCGCAGTGGGCTCGACGCTGCGAGTCAAGCCAGGTGAGCGCGTTCCTATGGATGGAGTCGTTCAGACAGGGCAAACGAGCATCAACCAGGCCCCCGTAACTGGTGAAAGTATCCCCGTTGACAAGGCGGCGGGTGACCCAGTGTTTGCAGGCACCATCAACGAGTCTGGAACCTTTGAGTTTGAAGTTACTGCATTGGCCTCCAACTCGACGTTGGCGAGGATTATTCATGCCGTTGAGCAAGCACAAGCGACTCGAGCGCCTACTCAGGGGTTCGTTGATCGATTTGCTGCAATTTACACACCTGCAATTTTCGTTATCGCCGTAGTCGTAGCATTGGTAGGCCCCTGGCTACTCGGCTGGACGTGGATGCAGGCCGTCTATAAGGCACTGGTTCTGCTAGTTATTGCTTGCCCCTGCGCACTCGTAATCTCCACACCAGTGACGATTGTGAGCGGCTTAGCGGCGGCAGCCCGCCGTGGTATTTTGATCAAAGGCGGTATCTATCTGGAAGAGGCGCGCAAGCTTAAGGCAATCGCGCTGGACAAGACCGGAACAATTACTGAGGGCAAGCCGCGCCTTGTGGACTGGTCGTTGGTTGATGCCGCGAGCAGCCTTGATACCGCGGAGTCGGTGGCAGCAGCTCTCGCTGGCCACTCAGATCATCCTGTGTCGCGCGCCATCGCAGCGGGCCTGAAGCCTAACAGCGCAGACATTCAGAACTTCACGGCACTTGCTGGACGAGGTGTGCAGGCCGAACTGAGTGGAACAGTCTATGTACTAGGGAATCATCGCTTGATTGAAGAACGTGGCCAATGCTCCTCAGAGCTTGAAGCCACGCTCAAGCGGCATGAAGAATCCGGCCGTACTGTCACATTGCTTGCCGACCCGGAACGAGTCATCGCACTGTTTGCAGTTGCCGACACGATTAAGGGCTCCTCTCGTGAAGCTATATCTGAATTGAAAGCGCTTGGTATCACCCCAGTCATGCTGACTGGAGACAACCAAGCCACCGCCTCTTCAGTAGCCAGTGAGGCTGGTATCGAGCAAGCACGAGGAAACTTGTTGCCGGAGGACAAGCTAGCTGCCATCAAAACCCTCCAGAGCCAGTATGGACTCACCGCAATGACGGGCGACGGTATCAATGATGCCCCAGCGCTGGCCCAAGCAGACGTCGGGGTTGCCATGGGTGCCGCCGGTACAGATACCGCGATGGAAGCAGCCGACGTCGTCGTGATGAATGATGACTTGCGAAGGATTGCTGAGACAGTGAAGCTGTCTCGATCCACCCATGCGATCCTTTGGCAAAACATCACTCTTGCTCTTGGCATCAAGGCGGTATTTCTAGTCTTGGCAGTGTTCGGGAATGCATCCATGTGGATGGCTGTATTCGCTGATATGGGGGCAAGTCTCCTAGTTGTCGTCAATGGGCTAAGGCTGCTTGGAAAAGTGTCCAAGTCCTGAATTCGACAGAGGTTTTTCGTGTGCACCAACTTGAATTGTGAGGATAGTTATGAGCTTTTTTGAACGCCTACTCGGAGGCCATCACCGATCTGGTGGCGATCAGCATGGGAATGGTCATCATCAAAAACGGACACCCGCCTCCTACAACGATCCAAGAGTGTCCGGTGGGATCATTTGTCCTAACTGCCGAACTCAAAGCTCTCCCCAAGCACGGTTCTGTCAACAGTGCGGAAGCGGCCTAGCCCCCCAGGCCTGCAATGCATGCGGCGTCCAGATGGCGCTTGGATCGCGTTTTTGCGCAAACTGCGGAAAGTCTGCTTAGAACTTTGGAGAACAGCTGATCGGTGGGTTGATCTCTGTTCTCCTGAAGGTTCAGATTACAGAAAGGTGTCAAAAATGTAATCTTCAGACCATGTAAATGGCTGAATAGTGTCAAAAATGTAATCTTGCGGGGAAGGCAATTTAGCTACCATTGAGGCTTCGAAATTTACTAGAAAAATCCTATGGATTCTCTTAGATTCGAGGATGCCGCTCTATATCTTAGAGTTAAGAGGATGGAAGTATTAGCAAGCAATATTGCGAATGCTGACACTCCTGGATATCAGGCGAAAGATATAGACTTCAAGGCTGCGCTTGAAGAGACGCAAAGGCAAATGCTGACAGTGCAGTCTACGAATAAGTCTCACCTCGGTAACATAGCTCCAACATCAATTGATCCTCAGATTGCATTTCGCCCTGTTTCTCAGAATGCCATGGATAGAAATACGGTTGATCTCGATCAAGAGAGAGCTTCATTTACAGCTAATGCCATCCGTACGCAATTCGCTATGAGTCAAGCTGTCGATGAATATGTAGAGATGGGGCAAATGCTATCGAAATTAGTATAATTTTATTAAGTTGGTCATTCACAGAGCGCATTTACTTGCGCTCTTTTTTTTAATTCAAGTAGTAGTGAAAATAAAATTCGCGACAAGATTATTTTCAAAAATTTCATTGTTGGAAATAATGAATATGTTCAAAAGCGATAAGATGGAAGATGTCAAATAATATAAATAAAAAATTCTTTGTAAATCATTTGCTGATTCCGATTACTTTCCTGGCGCTAACTTTTTATTATTTCATGTATCTAGGAGGAGATAGTCTCGTTGCCGCGAAGATATACGCACTCCAGGGTTATGAATGGTCATTGAATGATCATTGGGTTACAAACAAATTGCTTCATAAGGGTGGAAAGCATCTGAGCACCCTAGCAATCGTTGTGATCATTGCACTATATATATTTGTACTTGCCTCCAAATCTGAGCAGCGAAAAAAATGGCGGTCTCCGCTGCTTTACCTGATTTTATCTTGTTTGGTCAGTGTAATTTTGGTGAGCCTTCTTAAGGCATTAACAAATATGGATTGTCCATGGAATTTAAATCAATTTGGTGGCGATCGCCCTTTTATTGGTCTTTTCGAGCACAGGCCTCAAGAAATGGGGAGCGGAAAATGCTTTCCGGCTGGTCATGCGAGCGCTGGCTATGCCTGGGTTAGTTTATATTTCTTCTTTAAGATGATCATCCCTAAGTATCGATGGTTAGGATTGCTGTGCGGCATTATGGTTGGGTTGACATTTGGTATCTCTCAACAATTGAGAGGAGCCCATTTCATTTCTCATGACATTGCCACGATTTTCATTTGTTGGTTGATTGCCACACTTTTGTTTATATTCTTTAGCATCAAGAAATATACTGTTAAAAATGGAAAACAACTCGAAAGCCAACATCTTTAATAATATTCAAAAGAATAGAAAAGGATTTTCTAGAGTCTGGCATGCATCAAAGTACTCATGGTCGGGTATAAAGGATGCGTGGTTAGAGCCTGCATTCCGCCTTGAGGTGATATTGTTTATGATTTCGCTTCCATTGGCTCAATTGATTGGGCGATCCATGATGGAGAAATTGCTTCTGATCTCTTGTATTTGGTTTTTGATGATCGTTGAAGTAATTAATTCTGCGATAGAGTCTGCAATAGATAGAGTAGGATTCCAATATCACGAGCTTTCCAGGAAAGCCAAAGACTTGGGGAGTGCTTCTGTATTAATGACAATTATTTTTTGCCTGGTAGTTTGGGGTTCTTTGATTTATAAAAATACTATTTAATTTTCGCCGTAGGTGCTGGAACGCTTCACCGTGATGCGCATCATGCATCGCATAAAACGAGTCTTCACGCTTACAGCGGAGGGAGCGAGCTCCAGCTCTTGGTCTGCATCCTGCATGTTAGCTCTAGCCTCGCGAAGATTTCTCGGACTACTGCGCGCGACGACGCCTGGATTTTTTAGCCTACGAACCTTGTTGTGCGGAGTGGAAAGACTGATGAAGGTGAATCCTGCATCGACAGTAGAGCGTTAACTCGATCCTAAGTCACTGCAACTACAACTCCTGACCAGCCTGTGGGGCACAGGCTCTCCCGCAAGTCCCTCTCCCTCCCAAGCTCGCCAGACCAGGATCTCTCTGTCGTAGCAGTCCTTTGCGAAGGAGGCTGTGACTGCCCCCCGAATCGCACTTGATCTCAAAGCCGTCAGAGCACCTGCGCATGTTGCTCATCGGCACACTGACGTGACCAGCGTGAATGCGGCTCGAATGCCGCGCTTGGGCTCTTTGGCCAACACCAGTCGATGCTGCGCCATGGCCCAGTGGATGCGCGCTTTTGGTTCGGCGCCTGTTGCCCTTGCGATCGCCTCTCTCGATCGAGCAGCGCACCGCCGCGGCGATAGCCTCGGCAATGTGGCGCCGCAGGTCGGCCAGCAAGAGCTCATCCGGGGTTGGAGTTCGGCTTCTGCGGCTGTCCTGCCAGTGGCCAGAGCGGTGATGCCGCACATGCAGAATCGAGCGCGACACGCCCTGCACCGAGCAGACCGACGTCATTGGTCGTTCACAGGCAACAAGGGCGAGCGCGCAATCCACTTTTTTCTGCGGCGAGCTCCACGGCTTCCTTGAGGATCTCGTTCTCCTAGGTCCCCCTACACACGTTGCAGCTTGGCGATGTCGGCGCGAGCTGCCGGTAGCTTCGAAGCCGCCACAACCACTTCGCCGGCACTCACGGCCACCAGCGAGCCTTCGCGATCCAGCCGCCGCCAACTGAATAGAAAGCTCGCCGACGCGCCCTCCTAGCGGGGCAGAAGCGAGGCGCTCATGCTCGGCTCATACGTTTTGCGAACAAAGGCAGCCTTCTCGGCAGCGGACCAACGCTGGTCCCGGGGAATCTCCTCAATCGTCTCTGTATGCCTAGTCATACGCACAGTCCTATGCCTACTCGAAGATAAGCGATGGACTCATTCCGGAGATTCAGGAGGCTATCGAAACCTATTTATACCTTCAGCCACCGAGAGCCCCTTCTCCGTGACTTGCATGACCGCCTCCCTCTTAAATTCCGGCGTAAACCGCTGTGCACTCATGGAATGCCTCCTATGCTCAAAAGGGCTGACCAGGTATGTCTACCTGCCTAGGGGCACTCTCATGAAGGAGATTTAAAGGTATCGGGCGATGCAATAGGTGATTCAGGTAAGGAAATCCCAATTTTGGTGATCCCGCTTGAAGAGATTGCAAAAGTGGTACCGCCGTGCATCCGTGCGATAGCTGCAACGATGGCCAATCCCAAGCCGTGATTGAGATTTGCATGTGCGCGGGACGCATCAGCACGATAGAACCGATCAAACAGGCGTGGCAGATGGATGGGATCGATCTCCGCTCCTCGGTTGATCACCGCAATGCTAACGTTGTCACGTTTGCCATCTGGTGTCTCCACTACGCTTTGGGAGATCTCGATAGTGATCGTTGATCCGGGTTCTGCATAGCGTGAAGCGTTGCCTAAAAGATTGGATAGTGCACGGCGAACCAAACGCGCATCCACAGCAACACTTGCATCTCCATCGATTAGAACTTGAAGGTGCGCTTCTTGAAGTACTGCCTCATGGAACTCGGCCACTTCTGAGGCAAGCTCTGCAAGACTCACTTTGGCGGATCGCCGCGCTTCAGTACCGCGGTCTGCGTGTGACAGAAACAGCATGTCTGCCACGATTCCAGCCATGCGCTGTAGATCCTCTAGGTTGGAGGCCAAGATGTCCTGTAGTTCAACAGCACTACGCGGTTTACGAAGCGCCAACTCGCAACTACTGATCAAGGTGGTCAACGGTGTGTTTAGTTCGTGTGCCACGTCAGCATTGAACGCCTCCATTTGTTGATAGGCGATGGCCAGTCGGTCAAGCAATGCATTGAACTGTGCGATCAATGGTCTTAATTCTTGAGGTTGATGGCTATCATCTAAACGGCGATGCAAGTCTTGCGCAGAAAGGCTTCGCGTTTGATCCACCAGTAGGCGTAAAGGCTTGAGTCCTATGCGAACAAGCCATGTGCTCGCAAATGAGACCAGCAATGCACCCGCCACGGCGGCAATGCCCAGGGTCCAGGCCAGACGATTAAGCAGTCGGTCATCTGGTCTACGGTCTAGCAACAGGACCGCTTGCATTGGCTGCAGGCCGTCGTTAACTGTCGGAACTTCCACTGAAAATTTGCGAACTGCAACCCGGTCGTCATCTTCAGGTTGGCGCAAAAGTTCAAATGCGCTTTTACCGGAGGTTGGCACCAGGCGTAAAGACAGTTCGTCATGCCCCGTGACGAAGTCGTTAAGCATGTGGTTCAAGGCCTCTGGGGAGTGAACCCCTCGGCTCTCGCTTAACAGGTGCTCGATTGCTGTTTTCTTGTGATCTAAGGTGTCTTGCTGACGTTCCGACAGCGTGACGGAGATCACAAAATAGACAGCAATGCATACAAAACCGAGGCCGACAATGGTTTGCAGTGCTAAGGCGCGGGCTAAACGTCGAGCTAAATGTGGTGCAGCGGTCTTGCTCATGTTGTGCGAGATTCGAGCACATAGCCCATGCCACGGACGGTGTGGAGGAGATGATGCTCAAAAGGCTGATCAAGCTTTAGTCGCAGCCGCCGGACAGCGACCTCTACCACGTTGGTTTCACTGTCGAAATTCATATCCCAAACCTGAGATGCCAACTCTGTTCTTGATAGAACCTCCCCTTGACGGCGCAATAGAAGGCTTAGCAAATTGAACTCTTTGGCCGTAAGCTCGATTCTTTGGCCCGCCCGTGTAGCCCTACGACGAATCAGGTCTAACTCTAGGTCAGACAAGCGCAGAGTTGTCGCTTCCGGGGCGGCTTGGGCCACACTGGGGCCACTGCGCCGCAATAGCACATGCAGGCGTGCGACCAGTTCAGAAAACGCAAATGGCTTCACGAGATAGTCATCGGCGCCACACTGCAGTCCCTTGACACGATCCTCCACTTGGCCACGAGCAGTCAACATCAGTACAGGTGTTTGCTTCGTTTGCCTCAGCGCAGCTAGCACGGCTAGGCCATCGATGCCCGGAAGCATGCCGTCAAGCACGATCAGGTCGTAGTCCATTTCACTGGCCAGGTGCAGACCGTCAATACCGTTATGGGCTACATCCACAGTGAAGCCCTCCTCCGCCAGACCCTTGTTTAGGTAATCGGCGAGCTTGATCTCATCTTCTACAACCAGGATTTTCATGCTGACTATTCTGAGATAGGTGCACGCATTTTGAAAATGACAAATTTGTCATCCGGCTGTCAGGATGGTGAGGGGAGCACTTTATTAGAGTGGCAGCGCCCACCCGCTTTCTATTCCTCACTTGGGCAAAGTAACGCCCGGCAGACTTTCGATTGCACGGGTAGGAGTTTTAACAATGATTTCTTCGTCGTCTCATCGCGCTGGCCGAGCAGCTTGTGCGTTGCGTCATGCGTTGTTGTTCACCAGTTTGGCTTTAACTGGCGTGGCAGGCATAGCGCAGGACAATCCTGCCAATAAGGCGTCTCTGGCACCGCTGACTCTTGACACGGCAGTCGCACGCGCTATCGACCAACACCCCCGTTTACGAGCTGCCCAGCGCGGTCTTGAGGCCAGCGATGGAGCTGTTCTGCAAAGTAAGGCGAGGCCTAACCCAGCGCTATCGTATTCACAAGAAGATACCAGCAGGGATAAGCGCACCTCTACAGTGCAATGGACCCAAATGCTGGAAATCGGCGGCAAGCGCGATGCTCGCATGCGTGCTGCAGCACGTGGCCGAGATGTGGCTGAAGCGGAACTGGATGCCGCCAAAGCTAACCTTGTCGCAGATGTCCGACTCGCATTCTTCGGGTTGTTAGTGGCACAGCAGCGTGAGGTCCTCGCAGGACAGACTCTTGACATCGCACGAAGCGCGCGTGAGGCCGCATCAAAGCGTGTAGCAGCGGGCAAGGCAGCGCCCCTAGAGGCCAACCGGGCCAGCGTAGCTGAGTCCAGTGCTGAACTGGAGCAAGCTCAAGCTCAGGCCGCAAAACGAGTGGCTCGTCAACAATTACAGGCCCTTATCGGAGAAGGAGGCCCTGTATTTGGTGATGCGCAAGGCAAACTTGACGCGTTACCTCCTGTTCCGGAAATTGGGTCTCTTCAAAGCCGCTTGGAACAGTCGCCTTCCATTCAGCAAGCTCGCTTCACTGTTGAACAGAGCCGGGCGACCGCAGATCTGGAGCGCGCAAAGCGAATTCCTGACCCAACGATGAGTCTAGGTATGAAGCGCGCTCAAGAGACCGGCAATCAACTCGTAGTCGGCGTCTCCATTCCCTTGCCTGTGCTCGATACCAATCGAGGAAATCAGTTGCAAGCCCTCCGCCTGGCTGACCAAGCTGAAGAGCGCTTGCTAGCTACCCGGTTGGAACTTCAGTCTCAACTTTATGCGGCGCGAGAGACGCTAGAGGCAAGTCGTAAACAAGCTATCCAACTGTCTGAACGCGTGCTGCCGACTGCACAAGTCGCCTATGAGGCGGCAAGCAAAGGCTTTGCGCTAGGGAAATTCGGCTATCTGGACGTACTTGACGCGCAACGCTCTTTGTTTGATGTACGTAGTCAATACCTGGACCAGTTAATGGCCACACATCGTGCTTCGGCCGATATCGAACGCTTGTTGGGCACAACAGACGAGTAAGTTTTTTGCACAGATCATCAACATGAACGATACAAAATCATCTCCATTTGGGACTCGGCGCACTCAGATTGCAATTGCTGCAATCCTAGTAGTTGGCGCTCTTTCTGCTGCACTAATTCTTCGCAGTGGTCCGGACAGCAGCAGTGCTAAAGGTGCCGGAGGTCAGGGGCACTCAGAAGCCGCTAGCCACGCAGACACAGAACATCACGGCGAGAAGCAAAGCGGTGATCACAAAGATGAAAAAGGGCACGCAGATGGTGAGCACCATGATGAAAAAGAGCAAAACGACGGAGCCAAGTCTGCAGAGAAGAAAAGCGCCGAAGGTGCTCATGATGACGATGAAGGTCTTATCCAAATGGATTCGCAGCGTATGCAGGCTGCAGGCATTCGAACCGCAGAGGTCGGCTCTGCAACTGTTCGCTCAGTACTGCAACTTCCGGGGGAAATACGCTTCAACGAAGACAAAACGGCTCACGTTGTCCCTCGAGTCCCTGGCGTCGTCGACTCGGTACCCGCCAATCTCGGCCAGGTTGTAAAGAAGGGGCAGTTGCTGGCTGTGTTGAGCAGTGCGGCTGTTTCTGAGCAACGAAGTGAACTTCAAGCCGCTAGCCAACGCTTAGCACTGGCGCGTACAAGCTATGCCAGAGAGCAAAAGCTGTGGGAGGAGAAGGTATCGGCTGAACAGGATTACTTGCAGGCTCGGCAGACACTGCGCGAGGCAGAAATTGCCGTTTCAAATGCTCAACAAAAATTGGCGGCTAACGGCGCCGGAGGCGGAGGCGGTGCACTAAACCGATTTGAACTAAGGGCTCCTTTTGACGGAGTGATCGTCGAGAAGCATCTCGCCGTCGGTGAAGCTGTTCAGGACACTACCCAAGTTTTCACAATCTCAGACTTGCGTTCCGTTTGGGCTGAAATGAGGGTTGCAGCATCTGACTTGCCCGCCGTGAAGGTTGGGGAAAAAGCAACTGTCAAGGCGACAGCATTCTCGTCGTCTGCGACTGGGGTGGTTGCTTACGTGGGTGCTCTGATTGGTCAGGAAACACGTACTGCTCCTGCTCGAATCACTCTAGAGAATCCTGAAGGCGCGTGGCGCCCAGGTCTATTCGTCAATGTGGAGTTGACTGCCTCTTCGCAACAAGTGCCAGTAGCGGTAGCTTCCAGTGCTATCCAGCGTCTGGACGGCCAAAACAGTGTTGTGTTTGTGCCCGTCAAGGGGGGCTTCCGAGCTCAGCCCGTGCGCGTTGGTCGCTCGGACCCCCAGACAACAGAAATTCTTGAAGGGCTGAAGTCCGGCCAGTCCTATGTGACTGAAGGCAGCTTCATGCTTAAGGCCGAACTGGGCAAGGCTACAGCCGAGCACGCACACTAAGCAAGGGCTGCAAATGTTCGAACGAATTATCCGATTTGCCATTGAGCAGCGCTGGCTGGTCATGGTTGCCGTTCTGGCCCTAGCGGCTATTGGCGTATACAACTATCAACGCCTCGCTATTGATGCTGTACCTGACATTACCAATGTTCAGGTACAGATCAATACGCAGGCCAGCGGCTACTCGCCGCTTGAGACCGAGCAGCGAGTCACTTACCCAATTGAAACGGTGATGGCCGGCTTGCCCAATCTGGAACAGACTCGCTCGCTGTCGCGCTACGGCCTGTCGCAAGTGACAGTAGTGTTTAAAGATGGCACTGACATCTACTTTGCTCGCCAGTTAGTCAACGAACGTATCCAACAGGCCCGTGATAATCTTCCCGCTGGTGTCACTCCCACGCTGGGACCTATCTCTACAGGTTTGGGTGAGATCTATCTTTGGACCGTTGAGGCCGAGGATGGTGCAAAGAAGGCAGATGGAACGCCTTACACACCTATGGATCTGCGCGAGATACAGGACTGGGTGATCAAACCGCAACTGCGTAATGTGCCAGGTGTCACTGAAATCAACTCTATTGGCGGCTTCGCGAAAGAGTATCTGGTTTCGCCTCGCCCAGAACAGCTGGCGTCCTATGGTTTCACTCTTGCTGACCTGGTTGCTGCGTTGGAACGCAACAATACCAATGTGGGAGCTGGATACATTGAGCGTCAAGGTGAACAGTATTTGATCCGTGCCCCAGGTCAAGTCTCTGGCATTGCTGACATTCGAGAAGTGATCGTGGGTTCGGCTCAAGGCCAGCCCATACGTATTCGTGATTTGGCAGAGGTTGGCTTGGGTCGTGAGCTTCGCACTGGAGCTGCCACGGATAACGGCCGAGAGGTCGTGCTTGGCACGGTCTTCATGCTGATCGGGGAGAACAGCCGTGTGGTCTCGCAGGCTGTGGCTGCACGCATGGAGCAGATTAACCGCAGTCTTCCTGAAGGCGTGAAAGCGATCACGGTCTACGATCGCACAAACCTCGTCGATAAAGCTATCGCAACGGTCAAGAAGAATTTGGTGGAAGGTGCGGCTTTAGTTGTTGTCATCCTCTTCCTTTTCCTAGGCAACCTCCGCGCGGCCCTGATTACAGCGCTGATCATTCCATTGTCCATGCTGTTCACCTTTACTGGCATGGTGCAATACAAAGTCAGTGCCAACTTGATGAGTCTGGGCGCTCTTGACTTCGGCATCATCATTGATGGCGCGGTGGTCATTGTGGAGAACTGCGTGCGTCGTCTTGCCCACGCGCAAGAAGCACGCGGACGCTCTTTGACGCGCAGTGAACGCTTCCACGAAGTATTTGCTGCAGCCAAGGAAGCGCGTCGGCCATTGTTGTTTGGACAATTGATCATCATGGTGGTCTATTTGCCAATCTTTGCGCTCACAGGTGTAGAGGGCAAGATGTTCCATCCCATGGCGCTGACTGTGGTGATCGCGCTTGCTGGCGCAATGCTGCTGTCCATTACCTTCATTCCTGCGGCGATTGCTCTTTTCATGGGCAACAAGGTTGCGGAGAAGGAAAATCGCCTCATGGTTTGGGCGCGTCGCGTTTATGCACCAGCCCTTCATCGCGTCATGAGAGCTCCTGCAGTTGTTCTGACTGCCGCTGGTGTGGCGGTGGTGTTAAGCCTGCTGCTGGCAACGCGTCTTGGTAGTGAATTTGCACCAAACCTCAACGAGGGCGACTTCGCCATTCAGGCTCTGCGGATTCCAGGAACCAGCCTGACCCAGTCCCTTGAGATGCAAATGCAGATCGAGAAAACCTTGAAGAAAGAGTTTCCTGAGATCGACAGGGTATTTGCTCGTACAGGTACCGCGGAGATTGCCTCTGACCCGATGCCACCGAACATCTCGGACGGCTACATCATGCTTAAGCCGCAGTCCGAATGGCCGGATCCGGCACGTACACGAGACGATTTGTTGGCAGCAATTCAGGCAGCCGCAGATCGAGTTCCAGGCAACAATTTCGAGTTCTCTCAACCTATTCAACTGCGCTTCAATGAGTTGATATCGGGTGTGCGTAGTGATGTCGCTGTAAAGATTTTTGGCGACGACATGACTGTGCTGGAGAAGAACGCACAAGCCGTCGCAGGCATGTTGCAGCAAATTTCTGGAGCCTCTGAAGTCAAGGTCGAACAGACCACAGGCTTGCCAATGCTCACCGTGAAAATCGACCGTGAGAAGGCCTCGCGCTATGGTTTGAACATGGGTGACGTGCAAGACACCATCAGTACGGCACTGGGCGGTCGTGAAGCCGGCACAGTTTTTGAAGGAGACAAGCGGTTCGACATTCAGGTTCGTTTGCCGGACGAAGTGCGCAATGACATGGAAGCGATAGGACGCCTACCTATCGCGCTTCCACGCGGTACGGATGGCCGACTTGGTTTTGTTCCGCTTTCGGCCGTGGCTAGTTTTGATATCGCACCAGGCCCTAACCAGGTGAGCCGAGAGGATGGTAAGCGCCGCATCGTGGTGAGTGCCAACGTGCGCGGACGTGATATTGGATCTTTCGTCACAGAAGCACAACAACGCCTCGAATCGCTGCAACTGCCTGCCGGCTACTGGACCCGATGGGGCGGAACCTTCGAGAACCTCGAGTCGGCTAGAAAACGCTTGACGATTGTTGTGCCGGCAGCATTGCTGATGGTCTTTGTCTTGCTGTTTGCAATGTTCGGCAATGTTCGTGATGGTCTCATCGTGTTCACGGGCATTCCGTTTGCGCTGACAGGTGGCATCTTGGCGCTCTGGATGCGCGGTATTCCTTTATCCATTTCGGCTGCGATCGGGTTTATCGCACTGTCAGGCGTGGCTGTGCTCAATGGCTTGGTGATGATTGCCTACATCCGATCGCTGCGCGAAGAAGGCAAACGCCTGTATGAAGCAGTCACTGAAGGCGCTTTGACCCGACTGCGGCCTGTTCTGATGACCGCGTTGGTTGCATCGCTAGGCTTTGTTCCGATGGCCATCGCCACGGGCACAGGCGCAGAAGTTCAGCGCCCCTTGGCCACAGTGGTGATCGGCGGGATCCTGTCGTCGACTTTGCTGACCCTTCTCGTGTTGCCATTGCTCTATAGCTTGATACACCGCAAGGATCTCTCCGAGACGGAGGATGAGCAGGTGTTAGCTTCTACTGAGGAAAAGCCAGCCTGATACAAGTAGTTCTACTCGCCTCGTAAAAGCCATGGCCTCTAAGGCCATGGCTTTTTTCTTGTAACAATACTTAATATGACAACATTGTCACATTCCTGTTGGCAATCTGTCGGTGGGTATTTTCTACACTTGACCCATCTTCTCTGAATAGACCACTTTCTTAGATGGAGAAGAAAATCAATTCACTTAAGGAGTATTAAATGGCTCACCGTAAAATTTTTGCATCTCTCACCGCCGCAGCCGCAATGGCAACCGTTCTGGCAATGCCTGGCGTCGCAGTCGCAGATACGTACTGGCACCCCACAAATAACGAGGCCGGTGTAAAAGCATACCCTGGACACTTCAAGAGCTCTCAAACCCGTGACCAAGTCCGTGCAGAAGCAGCGAATGCAGTGCGCGATGGTGGGGATACTCGGATGCGCGCAGGAAATTACCCTGCGGTTAAGAGCACAGGCCCCGAGAAGACTCGTCAACAAGTTATTGATGAGCTGACAAAAGAAACCCCTTCGCAGCGAGATGCTCGTAACCAAGCTATGGCTGGGTAATCAGTAATATTTTCTTGGCGTGGATTCGTGGTGACACGATCCACGCTTTTTTTTTTGCTCAAAAAATGACAAAAATGTAATCTAAATGTCATCGTTTAGATCAGATTTTATCTCTACTATTGTGGGTTTTTGTAAATTCAAAAATAGTTTCATTGAGAAGCTGAATAGTTCTTGATTAAATTCTTTCCGTAAAATGAAGACTTTCAATAAAATAAGTGAATTCCTGCTATCTAGTGGCATGCAATCAACACGCATGATCATTGGAGTTAGTATATGGATTGCTATTTTTTCTAATTATTATCTTTGGCTGAAAATATCTAAATTAGGTGAAGAATCGGATATAAGTCTAATAATATCCTTTGTTTTTATATTAATTGGTTTGAATATTCTTTCGATTTCTGTTTTGGGATGGGGGAGGCTTTTAAGGCCAATTGCCAGCATCTTTGTCGTAAGTGCGGCTTCAGTTGCCTATTTCATGCAAGCATACGGGATTGTTATTGATTCCAATATGATAACTAATGTGCTGCAAACAGACTTCAAAGAAGCCTCTGATTTGATTAATTTGCAGATGATTTTTGTGATTTTGCTGCTGTCGCTACCTCCATTGTGGTTTATATGGCGCAGAAATTTCTCAAAATCTACTTTTGGCAAACTGATATTGCAGCGTTTGATGCTTGCTCTCCTGGGGATTTCAATAGCAGTGGTAAGCCTAATCGTTTCTTTTCAGGCGTTCTCCTCAACCATGAGGAACCATAAGGAGATTCGCTATTTGATTAACCCATACAATGGACTATATGCGGTCTTCAAGAAAATTGACGATTCCCAGAAGAGGAAATCAAAAGATTTGGTAAAAATAGGAGAAGGAGCATACATTGAAGGGGCTGTAGACCCTATAGTATTTCTTGTAGTCGGAGAAACCGCTCGTTCAGATCATTTGGGGTTGAATGGCTATTCAAGAGATACCACACCTTTGCTATCAAGTCGAAAAGACATCTTGTCATTTAAAAATGCCTGGGCTTGTGGAACGAGCACCGCAGAGTCACTGCCGTGCATGTTTTCACACTTATCGAGGGAGAAGTTCTTTGATCGACGAGAAAATTACGAAAATTTATTAGATGTTCTAAAAAAGGCAGGTCTGGATGTGCTTTGGGTTGACAATCAATCAGGGTGCAAGGGGGTATGTGCGAGAATACCTGCTGAAAATCAAGAGATAATCAAAGGTGACATCAATTGCAGAGATGATGGTTGCTTTGATGCAGCAGTGTTGAACAATCTCCAAAAGAAAATTGAAAACTTACCAAAGCTTGGTAAAGCTAAAGGAACCGTTGTTTTAGTTCACCAAATGGGCAGCCATGGCCCAGCCTATTACAAGCGTTCTTCACCAGATAGAAAAACCTACTTCCCAGAATGTGAATCTTCAGCTCTGCAAACCTGCAGTCGAGAACAAGTAGTCAATGCATATGACAACAGCATAAGAGAAACTGATTATTTCATTTCGAAAGCAATTGATTGGATTAAGGAGACCTATCCAGATAGGCCAACTGCAATGATGTATGTCTCAGATCATGGCGAGTCTTTGGGAGAAAATAACATATACCTCCATGGTCTTCCTTATAGTTTGGCGCCCGATGCTCAGAAACGCATTCCTTGGATCGTTTGGTTCTCTGAATCATTTAAGCGCGAAAAATTCGAAGATAAGGGATGTGCTGCTCTATTAGACGTTGATGCCAGGATAAGCCATGATAATTATTTCCATTCAGTTCTGGGATTAATGAGCGTAAAGTCTGAAATTTATAATCCTGGTCTTGATATTTTTGAAGAATGCAGGCGATCTTGATTATGACGGATTGTTGAATAAATAATTTCTGATTATCTATGTGGCTAGTGCCTAAATTGTTGACACGAATGCCAGCGGCTTAACCACTGCTGACTACCGCAGGTGGAGGTACTAATGCCCAACGCAGTGCATACCAGCGTACCCCTCCGCCCTGAAATAAGGAGCCGATAGTGAGCGTCTCGCCCGACTGAAGCGGTGCCTTCATGCGAGCCAGGCGTTCTTGCGTGGTTAGCTCTGCATGGAGGGCTAGGATCACGATGCATACCTGCTGCGCAGTCAGCCCAGCAAACAGCTGAAGCATCCCGGTCACTTTGATATCGAAGACTGGGATCTCTTGGTCAGACGTGTTCTTGTGTGAGAAAACACGCACTCCCTTTGCGCAAAGATCTAGCTCATGGATTTCCTCGGAAATGGACGAGGAATCGTGTCGTTACTGCGCGCAAACAACACCGGACAAGGAGACATAGCTCCCTGTCCGGGTTGGATTAGGAGTCTTTGCACCGATCTAATGGAGCAATGCAGAATGGCACTAGGCCGGCTGATGCGCAGACAAAGCGGCAGTTACTCTCAAAAGCTCAATCGCGTAGAAAATGCAGCAATGCTACCGATTCAGCCTCAACGGTACAAGATTACCAACGCACATAGCGCTCGAAATTCGCGCTGCGTGGATGATGCTGATCCGCCATGGCCCGGATATCCTCATGCAAGATAGAGACATAGTGCGCAGTCGTCTCTTGATGCTCATGGCCCAGCAGTAGCTGGATAGTGTGCAGAGACGCCTTTCCCTGGTACAGATGCGACGCAAAGGCGTGTCGCAATGCGTGGGGTGTCAACCGAAGGCCGCATTCGCGACCGTACCGGCTGACCATTCTGCGCAACTGGTAGTAGCGATAGTCTGGATAGCGTCCGCTACTAACGAACAGTTTGGATGTGGATCTTTTGCCATGGCCTCCGGCTGCAAGGATCACTTGTCGTGCCGTTTTGTACTGCGCAATCCAATACCTGGCATGTTCTCCAACGACAACCAAGCGCTCTTTGCTCCCCTTCCCCCATATCTGCAAGGGCTTGCCGCTGGCGGGGACCTGATCGAGCGTAATGTTCAGCAGCTCTCCTGCACGTAGCCCGGATCCATAAAGGAGCTCCAAAGCTGCACGATCTCGCATGCCTTTGGCCGTTTTCGTGTCCGGTAGCTCCATCAGCTTAGCGATCGCGTTACTGGATGGTGGGCGACGCGGGCGACGCAAGCCCCCGCGAAGTGGTAGCAGTGCGCGGTGAACGCCAAGGTCCACGATGCCGGACTCTTTCGCCCAGCGGTACAACCGCTGCAGCATCCATTGTTTGAGGCGTAGTGCCGAAACAGATCTGGTGTCTTTCCAGCTAAGTAGGAATACCTGCAGGTCGTCGACCGAAGCATGTTCCCACGAGCGACCGGTCGCTTCCAACAGCCATGCGTTGAAAGCTCGCAACTGGATCTGGAGGACCTGAAGAGTGCTTTCTGCAAGGCCCTCTTGAAAAAATAGATCGGTTAGAAAATCTCCAAAACGGAAATCCCAGCCGGCGGGAACATCCATCGTGCCGGCAACTAGCAAATTATTCATTCATCTACCCGTGTGAATGCCCGCACGAAGAAGCCGCCTCATCGGCGCCTTCTTTGGCTGGCGAGACACACACCTCGACAGTTCAAATATAGATCAATTCGGAATTGATATGTCAAGCGGAAACCGTGATGTATGTAACGCACGGTTTCCGCTGGAGGCAACGCCGACCGCTCCCTAAAGTGCGGTCCATGCAAAAGCAATCACATATCAAAGCAATGCCTCGCATAGTGATAGGCAGGCTTGCCGCAGCCGCGGCTTTGTTCGTTGGCCTGACGGCTGGAGCAATAGCTGCAGACGTATCAGAGAAGGTTGCGGCGCAGATCAAGGCCGGCGTCAACGCAAACACGAACGGAGCGGTGCGTGTAGAGCAAATCAATACAACTCCGCTCACCAACATTTATGAGGTGATTTCCGAAGGGGAGATATTCTATGTGAATGAAACGGGTCGTTACAGTTTTGTGGACGGCTCGTTGATGGATTTGAAGAGCAAAACAGACCTGACCGCCTTGCAACAAGACAAGAGGATGGTCATTCCATTCAACAAGCTTCCCCTGCAGCACGCGATTAAGGAAGTGCACGGAGATGGAAGCCGTGTGATGGCGCTCTTCGAAGACCCGTTCTGCCCCATCTGCCGAGTCTTCACAAAGTTCGTCGACCAGATCGACAACGTGACGATCTATCGCTTCATCTTCCCTATCACTGATCGGCGAAGCCAATCTCTTGCACGGATGGCCTGGTGCTCACGCGACCGTGCCGGCGTGTGGAAAGCCATCATGGACGGCGCACGGCCGCAATTGCCCGAGTCGTGCAACACCGATGGTTTGGTCGAGATCCTCAAGCTCGGTGAGCGCTATGGCATGAACAACACGCCCACCGTGGTGCTGGCAAGCGGCAAGCGCTTGGTTGGCGCCACACCGCCCGAGCAATTCATGGAGGAGTTGGAGCGTGGCGGTCGTTTGAAGGCGGACCAACGATGATCGCGCCCGCCTCCGTTCGCCCCCTCATTTCTGCCCTATTCCCTGCGCTTGCCATTGCCATGGCGACAAGCTCTCACGCGCAGTCCTGGGAGACCATGCGAGAAGTCGTCTTCGACAGCTCGGTGTTTTCGTCCACGGGTACAGCGGTGGACCGGGAGATCCTCAAGACAGTTTGGGCAACAGAGCTTTCCGCTCCACGACTGGGCAGCGCAGGAAAGCGCATGCCTGCGTTCGCGCTGCTGGGTGACACCGCAACCGCTGAGGGCAAAGTCATCTTCAGCATGTTCGCCGCTGCGGGCAACACACTTTGCCTGGATGCACCAAATGGCGCGGCAGCCATGGACATCTACAGCGTCTGCACCATGCGTGTCATCGCTTGGCCGCCTCGGCCTGGACTGCGCGCCATTGAACTCCCCGGCTACTGCATGTTGTACGCCAATACCGACCGATCACAGAACCGTGTCGAGTACCGCATAGAGCAGACCCAGCCAGCCCTGACGATTCGATTCCGGGCATGGCAGTTCGGCAAAGTCATTCCCGCATGCAATCGCGCTATGCGCCTGAGCTAGTCATGAGCTGCCGCATTTTCCCGCGACTATCCAAGCTTGTGTGGCTATTGCCAGCCGTGGCTTTGGCCGCCATCGTCAGCTCTTCAGACATTACCCAAGCCATTCAAAACTCGCCAAATGCGAGTGCCTGGCTAAAGCAGAACGCGCAGGCTGTGGCCAACCTTGCTATCAACGTCGAATCGGGCGGCAACACCAGCGCATTCAACGGCAGCTGCTGCTATGGCGTCCTGCAGATGAATAGGACAAACATCGCCAAGTATGCAGGAGTGACACCTGAACAGTATCGCCAACTGCCCCTGCAGGCTCAGATCGATGCTTGGTCGCAACTGACCGCCGACGCCATGCGTTCCGGCGTGGTCCGCCAATTGATTGGCTCGGGCACTTTTGATGGGCGCGCCGTTGACGGGAATCTGGTGCTCGCTTGCGTGCAGCTTGGCATCGGCAACTGCCAGCGAATGATTAACTCGGGGTCTTGCCGTGGCTTTGCCGACAGCAATGGCACATCTATATGCGACATGGCCGACAGGATGGCCAATGGACGACCTACCAACCCAGGCAACACCAACCCGCTCGGAAACGGCTCTGGAAGCACGGGTGGCAACGGTGGCACCGGGTTGGGGGGTAGCAGCTGCCCGCGAGACGCCACCGGTGCATGCATGGAAGTCTCGGCAGCAATGCAGCAAGGCTTCCTGCAGGGCTCCGGGATGCAGATGCCCAGCCTCAAGCAAATGCTGCTTGCAGGAAGCGGCGCGTTTTTCTTTCTTGTCACAGCCAGTGCCTTCAGCGGCCTTTACGGTCGCTACACCTCGGGACGTGTTGCCACGAGCGAGCTAGTGCACTATCTCGTGAAAGGCACAACAACCTTGCTCATTGGGCTGTTGGCCCTCTCGATGCTGTGAGGCGCGGATGTTTAGCCTAGCCCACATCACTCGCAATCTGCTATTAGCAACCCTCGTCGCTGCACCTGGCCTGTCCCTGGCCCAGTTGCCGCCGAAAAAGCTCCCGACCTACGACTGCCTTCGCGGAAATTCCAGGTCTGCCCACTGTGAGCAACTGCTCCGCAACTATTGGCAGCACGAGCCGGCCATTCGCGCGATCGCTGTTCACTACGGACTGGAACCAGCGCTGCTAATGGCTCTCGTGGCTATCGAGAGCCAATTCAACTCGCGTGCGAGATCGCCTGCAGGTGCGCTCGGTCTCACTCAAGTCATGCCAGATACGGCCCGTGGCGAAGGCTTGCGGGACCCAAAGGTCAACTTGTATCAGCCCGAGCTTGGGCTGGCCACCGGCGCAGCTTACCTGCGAAAGATGTGGTTCGAGTTTAGAGACTGGGAGCTGGCACTCGCCGCATACAACGCCGGCCCTGGCGCCGTGCGTAAGCACAAAGGCATTCCGCCGTACCGCGAAACACAAGCCTACGTCCCCATGGTTCTCGCTTTGTACCGCGAGTTTGCCTGGGCAGACGCCATGGCCCGAGCAAGCAAATGAGGAACGCAATGAAATTTCATCACCTAGGACGATGCGTTGCAGCTGTCGCTGTTGCGCTTACTGCCTGGCCGACCATGGCACAGGAAGCTGAAGGCACCAGCGCCAAATCAACGCTCCTGCAATCAGAAATCGAAGTCACATGGCAGGACAAGGCGCAAGGCCTGGCTCAACTCTTGGCAGATCGACTGGGCGTTCCCTTCACCAGCCCAGTACCACTGGACACTCAGGTGTCCGTCAAACAGGCAGGTGGCTCCACGGTCGCCAATCTGATCTCGACGGTCAACAGCCAACTCCCCCCTGGGATCAAGCTTCAGCTCACGGAAACTGCTGCTGGCACGAAGCTGGAAGCAGTAGCAGCGAGCGCACCGACTACAGCGGTGGCCACTGCAGTGGTACAGGGAAGCGCACCATCGCGCGCGCAGATTGAGGGACTGTTCACAACCAGCACAGTTCCAGGCTCTGGCTCGTGGGTGGACCAGGCGCGCCAACACTGGAAAGCCTCCTTCACTGACGGCTCTGGACAGCCTGCACGTCGCTGGGAGCTCAAGCTCCAGGACGTAACGCTGAACAAGGCCTTCACACGCTGGGCCGCAGAAGCCGGCTATCGCGTGCGCTGGGATGCGCGCAAGCATGTCGTGATCGGAAGCCCCGAGACCTACGAAATGCCATTCGAGCAGGCCGTGACCGCCGCCCTGTCGTCACCAGGCATTCAAGCGAGCGAATACCCGCTTGATGTCTGCTTCTACCCAAATAACCCGCCCTTGGCCCGTATCACCCGCCGTGGCGAGCAAGACAAGGAATGCACCCAATGATTCTGGCCAACCTAAAGCACAGTGTCGTACCCTCTGCTCTCGTTTCTGCTCTGTTGCTCGCAGGATGTGTCTCGCCTGCAGTCACCCAGCAAGTTCGTGGCCACATTGACAGCTCCTTGGAGGCTGCAGGTGTCATGAATCGGAGCCTGCGCGTAGAAGAGACCACACAGGGCCACAAGGCTGCCACAAATGCAGCGGCCGCCCGTCAGCTCTCGCCCATCGTTGCGCGCCGTGCTTCGCGTCCGTGGATCGGCTCCGAGATGATCGAGATCAGTTCCGAAGACTCCCTTCCCGCCATCTTCGATGAAACCTTCAAGCTCATCAGCTTTGAAGACAAAAGCACTGGCGGCAAGGTCAGCCTTACGGTTTGGGCCGAACGCATGTCTCGCATAACTGGCGTTCCGTTTCGCATCAAGCAGGACGTATACAGCCCCGCGTCATCGGCAGTCGCCTCTAGCCCAAGCACCGCTCAGCCGGCCAAGCCCGCGACCGCCACAGTTGCAGGAATGAGCATGCCTGCACCTCTGGCCGTTGCTGGCCAGCCGAGCGTCGAGGCCATACGCCCTGGTCCAAACCTCATGCTCGACACAGTTGAGATGGACTGGAAGAACAACACGCCGCGCGGCATCACTGAGTTCGTGACAGCCAGGCTGGGACTGTCCTATGCGTATCGCGATGGCGTGATCATTATTGAGCGCTACGTCACAGAAACCTTCGAGATCGCCGCTCTTGAAGGAAGCAAGGACTTTGCTATGAATTTGCAAGGTGGCTCAACATCGGGTGCTAGCAGCACCACCGGCGCTACTGGCAATTCCCAGTCCAATTTCCGCATCGACGAAGCTGGATCACTGGACATCTTCAATTCATTCATGAATAGCCTGCAGCAGATGGTGGCTGCGGTGCCCGGATCATCCATCGCTATCAACCAGGGTACCGGTAGGTTCGCGGTGACGACGACCAAGGAAGCCATGCAGCGCATCCGCCAAGTGGTCAAGTCCGAGAACGAGTCGCTGACACGCCAGGTCCGCATACAGATGGACATCTACTCCATCACGACAAAGGACGGAGACGAGAAGGGAGTGAACTGGGGCGTGGTGCTCAATTCGCTTACCTCCAAGTGGGGCGCAACCATTGACTCGCCCACTTCGCTAGTTGGTGATACGGCGGGCCAGATCGGGTTGACGATCCTCTCTCTGGCAAACGGAGGCAGCCCAAGCAGCGGCACGGTGCCCCGCTGGGGTGGCACACAAGCGGCGATCCAGGCGCTGAACGAGTATGGCACCAACATCCAGCATCGCCCCATAGAGATGCAGGCGATGAACCGCCAATGGGCACGCAAGACCAACCTCAACGACCGTTCTTACGTGTCTGAGACGCTGCCATCGACCTCTACTGCAGCCGGATCGGGCTCGGTGGGCATGAAGACTGCCAACGTCACTACGGGCGATCGCTTCATGATCCAACCCGCGATCTTGGACAACGGCTCAGTGCAGTTGAGATTCGGCATCAGCATGACCAACCTTGTGGCGATGACCGAGACGACCTCCGGCCAGGGTACTTCGATCTCAAGGGTCCAAAACCCCGAAAGGTCAGGCATCGACGATCAATCGACGGTCATGCTCAAAGCTGGCCAAGTCATGGTCCTCACCGGCATGGCCCGCTACAAAGCCAAAGACAACCGCCGCCGTCTGGCTGAAGGTTGGAGTTTGCTCGCTGGCGGCTCTGACGCGCAAAGCCTGGAACGTGAGGAATTCCTCGTTGTGGTTCGTCCTGTGCTCATGAACTGAGGCCACCATGAGTGCATACCTCATCGAACGGCGCTATGTGATCGGCGTGACTTGGCAGCAGACTGTCCAAGCCGTGAATCTCAAGAAGCACGCACAACAACTTGCCCGCAAGGGGAAGGCGGACTACTACTGCACGGTAGCTCCAGCCACCGTGGGCACCGCGAAACTCAAAGTGTCCAACCAGGGGGAAAAGCTCATCGCCTTGGCTACCGGCGTGGCCGCCTTCGCCAATGGCCATGTGTTTGCAGCCATCAAGCTCCCACAAGGGATCTGGATTTGCGCCGCAATCGACGGAGCACCAGCGACTGGCTTCGACGCGCTGGTGACGGACGAAGAAGCGGCTCGATCGCGGCTGGCTGCATTTGAGCGATTGGCCACCTCTTCCATCTCACTGTTCACGAATGAGCCAGATTTACTTTACCCCGCACCAGAGGTACAGCCCGTAACGCTGAGTCAGGTCATAAGCGCAGCTGCCAGCAACGAGGCCAGTGAGGCCTTGGCCAAGGTCGGCACCAGCATCCCTCCAGCTGTGCTCTACACCGTAGCCGGCGCGATCCTTTTGCTCGGGGGATTACGTGCTTGGGACTATTGGCAACTGGAGCAAAGGCGCCAAGCAGAGCTCTTGGCCAACGCCAATGAGCTGGACCCCAAGACAGCATGGACTCAGGCCTTCCAAGCATATGCACAGGAGAAGTCCACCTACGGGCATGAAGCGCTACGAGCATTGCGCGAAGCCACCGAAAAACTACCCACCAGCATCGCCGGGTGGCGCCTAAAGGAGACGGACTGTAAGCCAAGCGCTGGCAGCACTTGGGGTTGCACCCTGAAATTCGACCGCACCGCAGATGTGGGTCTAGACCCCACCAACGAAGACTTCGAGCATTTGCGTCCACGCGAGTGGACCGTCCGCTATTCCACAGTGGATGAAATAGAGGCCGTTATGCAAGTGTCAGCGCCTGCACGTCGCCTCAACTTCGATGAGCTGACCCCACTGGCCATCCAGCAAGTACGTGGACTTAGTTCCTTGCAACTGATCTTGCGCGCTTTCAGCGGAAAAACCATTGGGCAATTCCAGCCTGAAGCAGTTCCAGCACCGCTCAACAAGGTCGGAGAGCCCGTGTCCATGCCTGCTGAGCTCGGGCTGGCCATCTACAGAGCTGCGTTGACAAACCTGAGCGGCCCCTTGCTCAGCGTGGATCTGCTGATAACTCCAGAGGTACCGGTGGCGTGGACCTCTTTCAAGGTTGACTTTGCCCGACTGCCCAACGACTGGCAGGCCAACGGCGAAGCGTCTCTCAAGAAAAGCCTCATGACGGCCACCTTGGCCGGAGAAATCTATGCAAAGAACTAAGCCCGCCGTTGCAGCCGCGCTGATTGGCTTCGCTATGCACGCTGCCGCCCAGGATCTCGCTGCGGCCGCATCGCAGCCACAGCCAGGCTATGGCTTTGCTCCAACCGTGAAGAAGCTCTTGCAACTCGAAGCCGATAAAGCCGTTGAGGCTGCGCTCGGCCAAACGGGCGGCTCCACTACTGCAGCCGCGGCTCCACAAGGAGCAGCACCAACTGTGCAGCCAGCCGTAGAAGCACCGCCGGAGCCTCGCCCACTTCTTACCCTCAATGGCATCTATGGACGCGCAGGCCGTTGGACGGCCGAGGTCGCCATCGACGGTCGCATCTACGCCTTTACGCCTGCAGAGACGAAGGCAGGCTACACAGCAAAGCGCATTGATGCACGGTGCATCGAACTGCAGCACAGCAAGTTCCCGCAAAAGCTCTGCAGCGACCGCTGAGGAACCAAAGATGCAGTGGCCATTCTTCTCACGCCAACGTTCAACAGTCCCAGCTCCGCCGACTGCGACCACTTTCGTCCTCAGTCAACGTGTCATAAAGACAGAGACCGAGCTGCTCAAGGAAGTGAGCTTCCATCGCCCACTCGGGAAGGACAAGGACATCAACCTGGCGGGAAGTCTGGCCCAGCACATCTGTCCTCTCGAAACACGAAAAGACAGCAAGCAGTTCATTCTGCTCGTGAGCAACCGCCACCGAAGCTCGCAAGAACTACGGGCTACGACCGAGCTCCTCCTGTCCAAAAACTACCGTCTCGCACCAGGCGCCAACGTCTATCTGGTCGAGAGCGAAACCATCATCCATGCCGTCTCGCGTGGCCACATCGACGGGACCCAGGGGGAGCGCCTTCGCAACATTTTGGGCGACAGGGCAAAAGCGGGCTACTACCAGTCGTTCGAGGAACTGGTGCGTTACGGCGTAACCAACCGCGCCTCTGACATTCACCTGAACATCTTCACTGCCCAAACACGCAGCGAGGTCCGGTTCACCATCGAGGGCAAGTACGTGGCCCCACCACGCTTCCACTTGCCAACTGCAACGCTTCTGTCCATCGCTGGAGTCGCGTACCAAACTGCCAAGGGAGTCAAAGACCCCGTTTTCAATGGCACTGTCGAATCCCAGTGCCGGATCTTCATCGATCTGGCCGAGCTTGGACAGTTCATGCTGCGCTGGGCGTCGATGGCCTGTGACGAAGGCCCGCAGATCACCATGCGGATCACGCCAATCAATGCCAAGAAAGAACCGCTGACGCTGGAGCAACTTGGCTACCTCCCCACACAGATCTCCATGCTGATGCGGGCCATGCGATCCGAGGGCGGTGCAATCGTCCTCTCGGGGGTCGTTGACTCGGGCAAATCGACAACGATATCGACACTACTCAGTGGAGTTCCAAGCACGCGCAAAGTGATGACAGTGGAAGACCCGCGAGAAAACATCTTGCCTGGCAGTCACTTTCACCAGAACACGGTGAGTCGCGACCTTGAAAGCGATGACGACCCTTTCAAGCCAAAGAAGAGAACATTAAAGCGAACCGCACTTAACGATCTATTCATCGGTGAGATTCGTGACCAGCAAACTGCCGCCCTGCTTCAAGATGCTATCGAATCGGGCACGAACTGCTATACGACTGTCCACGCTCGTAATTGCATGGGTATACCAGCACGCTTGATATCGCCAGGTATTGGCATTGACATCGATGTCGTTTCCACCCCTGGAAATCTCAAGCTCTTGGGATATCAAGCACTACTTCCGAAAAACTGCCCCGGCTGCAAGCTAAAGGCCACAAAGCTCCTACAAGGTGAAAATGCAATGGAGTGGGAGGATTACTTCTCACGCATAAAACGTCTCTACGATATTGATCAAGAAACGATATATGTCAGAAACCCCGAGGGATGCGATAAATGCCGGCGTGATGGCTTGCCTGAATTGAATGGCTTACTTGGCCGCACCGTCGTCGCTGAGTTGGTTGAGCCAGATGACTATTTCCTGGAATGTATACGCGACGCCAAAACAATTGAACTGAGCCAGTATCTGGCGTCATCGCGTACCGCACCATATGACGATCCAGATATGACTGGAAAATCTGCAATGGACTGTGCCATCTACAAAATGAGCAAAGGTGAAATTGACCCTAGAGAGATCGAGCCTCGATTTATGTCATTTGTCACAGTAGAAAGACGCCGAGAAATGGCTGCAGTTCACACAAAGAATCATCAATCAATTAAGAAGCTGCAGGCTGTGTGATGCGATCCATCCTTGAGTTTTTCTCGCCATTAAAACGCGCAGCACGACAATTTAGAAGGCATCGTGCCGACTATTACGAGTATCTCGCTGACGTGCTTTCAGATTCCGATGGGCGAATCCTTATGCACGACATATTCGTAAAGGATGCTCAACGCTACGCACCAAAGAACCGCTGGCAGAAGCTCCGCCCCCATCCGCGAGCAGTGCTTTCCGAATACTGGGCAAGCAAGTTTCTGGACACTGGCACAGACATCGGCGCAACTTGGCGAGGCACGCTGCCCGATGCAGACATGCTGATTATTGCTTCAGCAGCTAACCACGGAGGCACTGGATCAGTACCGGATGCATTGAAAGAGGCTGCACGCTTGGTGAGAGTAGTTGATGAGGCTCGCAGTCTGTTTCTCTCAATCATTGCTGTTGCAATATTCTCAATTATTGTTGTACTGGCAACTCTCACAAGCGTGCCTGCTTTTGTCTGGCCGCAAATAAAAACAACCTTCGACTTTGTACCGGAAACACTTTACGGACCACATGCTTTTGATCTGGAACATTTCTCAAGGGTGTTCGCCTCATATATCATTCCTTTAACAATCGGGATACTAATACTTAGCATCGCCTTTAGTTGGTCCTTGACTCGCTGGAGCGGCCGTTCTCGTCAATGGGCAGAAAAATTCATTGTTTACAGGGTCTACAGGAACTATCGCGGCGCGATGTTTCTTTCGACCCTATCTACTCTGGTAAAGCGAGGCTCGGGTCTCAATCTTCGAGAAGGCATACAGGCAATCTCATTGCAGGCGGAGCCTTGGTTGCAATGGTATTGCCAACGCATCATGGAGAATATTGAGCTCGGCTTTGTGGATGGTAGGCTATTCGATGTGGGCCTGATGGAGTCGGATGCTCTTTATTACTTGTTCGATATTTCTGAAGCAAATTCTTTAGAAGCTGGTCTCCAACTAACAGGCCGTCGCACAGAGCGCGATATGGGAAAGAGCATCAAAAAACGTGCATTTATCCTCCGATGGAGCATTTTATTTGTATCGTTGGCAATAGTCGGCTGGGTTGTTTTCAATACCTTTAATGCTATTCATGAAATGACCGATGCCGCAAAAATGGTTTTTCTGTGATCCCGTTTCAAACCGCTTTAACTAGGAGCAAACAATATGCAAAACATGATCAATATCACTCGTCGCACACGCAAATCGATTCGATGCAAGAACAATGAAGGCGGCTTCACGTTTATCGAACTGATGATTGTTGCGGCGATCATCGCGATCCTCGCAGTGCTTGCTGTACCAGTGCTGCAGGGCCTCTACCGCGAGTACCGCGCGCCCTACTTTGCGCGCGACTTGGCCAGGGCAGTCAACACGCTGCAAGGAGCTGCGAACACCGTGGCCACTGCGACGCCGTACACCGGCGTCACAACTGCAACACTGGCCAGCGCGCTGAAGGACACCGCATTCAGCGTCTCCGGCGCAGCGGCCACCCATTCGATCCAAGCGACCGGCCTGGCCCCTCAAGCAGTTGCCGTGACGGGCACGCCTGGCGCGAACCTCGTCATCACAGTCTCAAAGGTCCACGAAAAGGCCTGTATGCCCATGCTGACCCAGATGGTCCGAGTCGCTGAAAGCATCAAGGTGGGCACAACCCCAGTAAAGGTCGCTGGTGCGCAGCCTGCAATTGCGACGCTGCAAAGCGCCTGCGCGGTTCCCGCAGGCGCCGACATTGAATACACCATCCAATAACACCCCTCCCGCCGTGCCTAAGTAGGCACGGCAAAAGGACACCATGCTGCGCACGCGCCATCATCGCAAACAACAACAGGCGGGCTTCCTCATGCTTGAGCTCATCGCTGTGCTTGGCTTGACCGCTGTACTCGGCGTCTATGCATCCAAGGAGGCAATCGACAAGATCAACAGCGGCCGCGCAGAAGCTACCGGCGTCTACCTCTCGACGCTCAAGGATGGACTGGACAAGTTCCTGAACCTCAATGCCCAGGCCCTTGCCATGGGATCGGTTGTGGCCGGCTTCTCCGATCCACTCGCACCCACAGTCGACGAGCTGCGCACTGCCAAGTATTTGGCTGCCTCATTTCCTCTCATCGACCCAATGAGGCGCCGGCAACTCATCACGGTGGATCGATCTGGCTGCCCAGGATCGACGTGCTCGCTTACCGCCTATTCGTATAGCCACCTACCACTGACCGCCAGCTGCAATGGATATGCAACCGATGGAGCCTGCGCGGCTGCGATGGGCTCCATTTGGCATGTGCAAGCTGAAGAGATCAGATCCGCTAGCCAGGGTTATGGCGCTACGGTGACCTTGCTTGCGCCCACTCGCCTGCGCGGGAGCAGCTGTAACTATCCAACTCCAGGGGGCGCAGCTCCAGCCACATATGGCGTCTGCACGACCAGGACTGCAGCGATCTATTCTCAATTTGTACGCATCCGAGACGACCGCGATCCCGATCTGCAAGGCGACTTGAGCGTCGTGGGGAAAGTGAAGTCAGGCTCGCTCGTGTCTCAGTCGTTGTCGATCAGCAATGGACCAACCGAGACCGCCAGCATCAACAGCGGCGGCGACCTGACGGTTAAGAATGGCTCTGGTGTCCCTACGGCCGGCATCTCGATGAGCGACGGCTCTGGTCGAACGTATGGCCAGGTCATCAAGCCAACTAGCGTTCAAGTCAAGGGCAGCTCATGTACTGGAGCCAACCAGCAAGGCGATATTGCTCAGGACTCGACTAGCCAGGGACTCGTCATGTGCATTGGAGGTACTTGGAAAGGAATCTCCCCGCAAAAGGATGCTATAGCCGGAGGATGGTGTCCGCAGAACGGCGGAGTCGCATGGAATGCACAGGATATTGCCCTCTATTGCTCAGGAAACCAATGGGTACCGCTAGCAGATCGATTTGGAAAGAAGATATTTATTGAGTCTTACTCAGCTAGCAATGGGACTTGGATACCTAAACCGGCCTGTGTTTCTGGAACTGCGGGCTCGATGGTCATACTCACTCCCAAGAATCAAAGCACTGATGCAGTCAAGCTAAATCATTACGCCACTGACTACGGCTGGGCGTGGCTAGTATCAGTTGTTGATAACCTCGGCGCAGCAGCAGCTGGTGAAGCAATTGCACAGACATACTGCATTTATTAATACAGGTTCATATGAAGCGTACTCTGATCACATTATCAGTCTTGCTAGCAATCTCGGTGAACGGAATTGCACAGAATTATGATTCTACTGGCACCGTTCGGTTATGGGCTCCGAGTCCTCCTGGCGGAAATTTACCAGTTGTTGTTCCTGGCTATGGCTCCTTGGGAGAGGGAGCCATTAGTAACTCGTTTAACCTTCAGACTACAGGCGGCTGCTTTCCAGCTTGGACATACGGAGTCTGCGTGGTCAAAAGCGGAGGCGGAGGTTATTCGCTTGCCGGCTCTGATGGTCGGTGGCATAGCCTCTGCCCTTCGAATACATACGGAATCATTACCGGGACACAGGCTACCACTACCGGATCGGTGTGTGGCGGTGACTGAGCAATAAAAAAGGCCCTACAGGGCCTTTTTTATGATCACAAGATTTAGTTTTGTGTACCAGTGGAGAACACAAACACCTCATTCAGTGGTTTTCCATCCGATGTGCCGCTTACGGTAATTCGGTATTGGGTGTTCGCAAGCAGAGGCTTATCAGGGATAACAAACGCCTCGCCGATTGCAAGCAACTTATTCACGTCATCCGTGGAATTGAGGATTCTAGTTGCCACTGGAGCAGACGAGCTTACCTGAACCATTTCAGCAGTCTTGATTTCGATGGAGCCACCATAGGCAGCCTTGAAATAGACGGGCGTTCCCATGGGAGACGCGTTGAAGTCGCGGCTGGGATAGGGGCTTGGGGACTCGGGACCGAAGAGAGGTGATACGCCAGTTGTGCCGTTGCAGGGGAAGCTGCGGACCTTACCACCTGTGTAAACAGGAGTCGAGGTCCCAGCTGGCACGCCAAAATTCACAACAGCGACGCCATAGTAGGCAGTCTCTCCAGCGATAGGAGTCTTGTTGCCCGACACAGAGAAGCCCACCCCCATCTCCACCCATTCACTCGCGGCTGCCGACAAATGGTAAACAGAAGAGAAAAGACCTTTGATCCTTGCTTCACCGGATGGAAGATTTGGAGAGGTCTCAATGCCCGAGGGGCTAGTTCCTGCAAATAATGATCCAGAATTCTCGTTGGAAACAATTTCGCCGAGTGTAGTCGCCTGATAGCCTGCCGCCGTGGCACGCGCCAATAAATCCGCACCAGTAAAGCCAGGATTTGTATTGACCTGAGTATGACTGATAGTCTCATTCAATCGCAGGTAATTCGCATGACCTGATGAGGCAGTGTCTAGCAACGAGTTCTGCTTCAAGGCACCGAAACCACACGTAACGCGGTTCTTATTGATGATGTCGAAGATCTTGGCCCGGTTTACATCTGCATAGTTGCCCGGTTGCGCGTCAGAAGGATAGGTTTCTGTCGGTGTTTCTGGCTTCGGGGTAGTTCCACCACCGTTACCGGCACCAGCATTACTGTTCCCGGAGTCGCTGCCACCGCCGCCTCCGCATGCGGCGAGTGCGCAGGCAATTGCAACAATCGACAAAGTGCTGGAAATCTTCATCTGGAACCTCTATTTCAAATATGAAAGCTGCGCTCGATCGAATGAAACGTCGAGTGCGAAAATTGAACGGAAATTTGGAAGAGACGCGACAGTCGGTATGGACTGTGCAGGGGAACGATATGGCGTTATTTCATTGGTACTCCGCGTGGGACATATCTTGTGGGCTTCTCACAAGGGGTGACGCGAAGATTTCCAACGAAGCCTTGTGTAACTGTGCGTGACAATTGTATGTCTGTCAAGTGCCTCGAAAATAAAAAAAAAAATGACCACAAGCTGTGAAAACAGCTTGTGGTCAAAATGGGCTACATCGTCAAAAGGTCTCTCGCGAGAGCCATCTCAATGCTTTCGCCCTCGTTGTCGTTGAGAACGTCCAGTCCACTCTCAGGCATATCGCCAGAGGTGGACTGCGATACCGCGATTTTCTTGGCCATGAGTCGCAGGCATTCCATTTGTGAAGTGCCGGCGTAGCCAAGGAAGATCACGCGAACATCATGCTTCTGACCAATGCGCCAGGAGCGCCTGGCAGCCTGAAGCATCGTGTAGACGTTGAATCCCGATTGCATGAAAGCGATCGTTGGGAACTCAAGCAAATCCAGGCCAGTCTTCACAAGCTCGGGATTGGTGATGAGCACATCGATGCCTCGCTCTACCTGGTCCGCTACCCAGTCTTCCCGCTTGGCCGCATCTACGCTGGCACGCAGCACAGCTACCTTGAACCCCCTGGCTTCGAGCAGCATGCGCAACCGGGCCGTGGTGTCGCGGGTGCCTGAATAGATTGAATAGACCAGGACCTTGCGGCCGAGGGCTTTCTCATCCATGCAGAGCTCAATGAGCTTGGCCTCTTTCGGAGTGCATTCAACATCATCGAACAGAGCCGGCTGCATGTGCAGCAGCTCCTTGCTTCTTGGATGCCTCACCGTTTCCGAACGAAAGCAGCATTCTGGCCATGCAAGCAACACGTTCATGACCACACCCAACAGCGTGCTGTCCTTCATGGCCAAGGCCTGCTTCAGGATCTGCACCAGTTTCCTCGACATATCGGCGTATGCCTCAGCTTGGTCATCGCCCATTTGCACGTCAACAAAGGACTCGTCATACGCCGGCAGCACCTTCTGCCCAATGTCCCGCAGCTTTAGGAATACCGTAATGGGAAGCACGTAACGCAAGATACCCACGGGGCCGAACCCTGGAGCCTTGCTTGTGCGAACAGTCACGCCTTTACCCTTGGCCGTGCGGTGGGAAGTAGTTGAGGTCTCTTTGTAGATGTCCTTGAGCACTCCATGCACGCGCATGAAGCCCATGGTCGCAGCAGCCATGGAGCCGGTCTTGGATGGCTTGAAGCCGTCCTCGATCAACACCCTGGGATTGACGCGCCAGAGCAGGTGAAAAAGATCATCCGCATAGCCGCCCATGAGTGTGCCCGTCAGCAGAAGCACCTTTTCGCACTGGCTGGCCAACACGCCCATTGCCTGCCCCTGGGCCGAGCCCTCGTTTTTGTACTCGTGTCCTTCATCGACCACCAGCAAACCAAAGTAGTTGGTCGGCAGATAGCGCTTGATGAACTCCGTGGGCTGATAGCCGCCCTGCCCGATTGAAAACTCGAACGTGGCCAGGCTTCGCTCCATGCGCTTCGCCTGCTTGTCGCTGAATACCAGCTCCCCGTTCTCGTCCATCAAGTTCAAGAACTCGTAGACGTTGTCCTCCAGCATCGCAGCCAGTGTTTTCTCTCCAAACTTGCTGAGCAGCCGCTTCGCAGAAACCGGGCCGATGGTTGGCATCTGCTGAAGTGCGTTGAGCACCAGGTCGGACATAGAGTCGATGGGCCGCCCATTGCGAATCAGCATCCACAGCGTCGAGTTGCAGTGTTCGCACTTTCGCCGGCGGTCACTGAGGACCTGCTTGGCCAAGGGTACGGACATGGGCAAGGTCTCGTCGTCATCGCCCTTCGATTCGAGCGGCCGCATGCAGCAAGGGCAGCATGCAGCCACGAAACGCTGGCCACCAACGAGGATGGTGCGCTCGATAAAGGACGGACGCCAATGAAACCCCATACGCATCCGCACACGGCCCAGCACGAAGAACTCCGGCTGGCTCGTTGTGATGCCCAAGCGGGCACGCATCTGCAGCAGCTTGCGCAGCGTGTCCGGGCCATTCAAGATCCAGACCCGAGCGCCGGGTACCGTGTCAAGAATCTCGCGCCGCCACTTGTAGACAAGGTGCGGCGGTGAGATCACAAGAGTGCGAGGATTGCGTCGCTGCAGCTGCTGAAGCAGCACAGACACGCAGATGGCCATCATGGTCTTGCCCGTGCCCATCTCCGCGTTCAAGACCGCAGCTGGCTCGCCTCGATCAGCCAGGAGCTTTACGATGGCCTGAACCGCTTCGGATTGCTCTTTGAATGGCTTGCGCTTCAAATTGTCGAGGATCTGCTGGCGGGCCAGCCAGACCTCGGACAGTTGATCGCGCTGCGGTAGATAGACAGGCGGGTTCTGTGACCGGACCTGATCGAGCAGCCCTTGGCCAAACTCGCGTATGAAATCTCCAAGGGGCAGGGTTTCATCAATCACTTCGGCCAGAAAATCTGCGCCTTCGATCGTGCCAAGTTCATCAGCGACTTCCTGTACCACCGGGGCGGCCTCGGCCGCAGTAGTGGATGCCTCTGCCACAGCGGGCTCAGCAATTGCCAAATCGTTCATTGTTTGCTCCAAAAAAATGAGCACACACCCCACAAAGGAGTGCGCGCCCAACGGTTAGATGAATGAAGGTGAGAAAGGCCTCTGGCGAGGCCTTGATGGAGTTAAGGAAGGAGAACGCGGTTGCGAACGCCCTCACTTACATGCCGAATGAAGTGATCAGAAATACTTACACGCAGCGCGTGAAGATTTCCGATGCGCGGATAGAGGCCACCCCCGAGCTCGTGGACAGCGCCCTTCTCTCGACACCAGGCAATCAAGGGTCCTTGCCAGTGATCGAGCAGCGCAATGGGAGCCAAGGTTTTCACCAGAGCCCACACCTTCTCCTCGATGCCGGCGTCGACATTGGACACCACCCAGCCAATGCGGTTGGGCTTGTCGATCTCCTGTAAGCGTTTGTCGTAGACGAACAGATGGTTCAAAGATCCAAAGAGGTTCTGACGCGGTAGACGGCCGGTGAACTTTCCCAGGCGCTCCGCAGATCCAACCTGGACATGGTTACGCGTTCCTTCAGGGCTCACCAACGTGAAATCCGTGATTCCGTGCTCAGTCCTGCCCAGCTCCATAGCCGCGATGAACTGCATGGCAGAAGCATCGCGCCCATAGAACGAGAGAAACATGAGCTCGCCCTCATCGTTCCGCAGGCAAGCGTCGGCCCATAGATCCGCGAAACCCTCTATACGGTGAAGCGCTCTTTGCATGAAATGCTCCTTTTATGGAGCAGCCCACAAGGGGCGTGCCCCGTGTGGGTGGATGAAAGACTATGGATTCGGTATCCAGAGCCAGGCGGCGACGTAGGTACCGTCTTCCGCCGGCGCTACCAGCGGCAAGGGATCGATGACGCATTGGTCATTGGCGTGGATCTCCCTGGCACGGGCGATTGCATCGGCGCACTCAGCGCGATTCAGATCCTGGTTGTTGAGAAGCCTGCCGAGCTGCGTGACAGCACCGGCAAGGTCGCCCGACTCCCAGGAGTCAACGACATCCCGCGCTGCTTCCTCCAGCTCATGCATGGGCAGCCGCCTTGCGTTTCTCCAAGGCGTCGTAGTGCATCTCGACCTGCAGTTTGAGGTCCTCGATCTGGGTCAGCGCCTGCGTATGCTGTTCGCGGACAACCTTCTCAGTCACACGCTTAGGCTTTGAAGCCACGAGCGTCTTGCTGAAATCGCCATCGCCGCCAAAGCCCATGACAAAGCGCTTGAAACCTCCCTCCACCAATGACACAGAGGCCGATGTGACGAGGGAGCTATTCAACTTACGTGTTGAGACGGTGAGCACGCGCCGGTCGCCGAGATCAATCTCGGTGTTCCCACGGTGGCCATCACGGATGTTGTTAGAAAAAGATGTATTCATGGATCGCTCCTGGTTCAAGTGGATAGAGCGAGCCCCTCCCCTGCGGGACAGGCCCGCAAGGGTGGTTGAAGAAATGCCAAGGTCTCTCGACCTGGTGCGCCTTCATGGCTCAGCGCGCCTTAAAACCGTTTCTGACAGGTCAAACGGTTTTCCGCAGCTCACCTCTATGGGTAGGCTGGGGAAAACCGGCTGTAGCCGGTTCTCGTGGGTTTAATGGGTCCTATCAGAATCCATCACTGATGCATGGCTTGCTGCTGGAAGCAAGCAGGCCAAGCGCCAGTGACAGATCGAGGGCAACCAGGTTGCGAAACGTCCGGTCCGATTCCGTCATGCGCTCCCCGAGATGAAGCATGACGTTCTCAAGACTGGCTGATGCATCACATGCCTTGTTGAGCGCATCCAGGATGTGGGGGATCTTGGAGGGCAACTCTGCAAGCGCTTCGAGCATGAGCTCGTCCTGCGTCGTCAGCCCCTGCAGATGGAGGCTGAGGATGTGTTCAAGCAGCTGGAAGGTATTCATCGAGCTCGCCATCAATATTCCGAGGGCAGCAAAATGGTCGTGACCGCCCAATCTGCGTCGGTTATGACCCATACCTTCTTATCGCCTACCGAGTAGGAAGACATGAGACGGCTTCTGTCTAAAAGCGCCCGTCGATTCAATGACTTATCTGACTCGTCTAAGTCCCCCCAATCCCCGCGCACATGCCTAGAGAGCAAGTCGTACGGATTGAGGGCGAGACGACGAAGTAGATCGTCGGCTCCAACTGTGGCCACACAGCGGCCCAACTGAAAAAGTGGAGCTGCCGCCGTAGTAGGTGGTTGTTTTTGCATGATGGTCCTCGTTAAAAAAATCGGGGACCACCGGCCCTAGAGGCTAGTGCCCCCAAGGGTGGTTAGATTTACAGCGTGCTTCCAGTAAGGAACTACGCTGCGCGTGCTTCAGCGCTCCATTCGCATGAAAGCATCAGCTTTGTCACCGACCAGTCAGCACTTGTCACGACCCATACATACTCGCTGTTGACAAGAAATGCAGATAGTCGCTGGCCACGCGCCGCTTCCAAGTCACGCGCAAACATGACCAACTTCGTGTTGGCCAGCTCGCCTGGATCGCCACAGATGTGCCGCTGCAGGAGCTCGTGGGGATTGATGGTCCCCTGGCAAATTAGGTTGTCTAGGCCCAGCGTTGCTACGCATCGGCCCGGTCGAAACAGCGGTGTGTCATAGCGCTGCGATGGTTGTGCTGGCTTCACAGCATTTCTCAAGGTCATCTCCAATCAAGTGAATGAACGAGGACAACCTTCCCTGGGAAAGTGTCCCCAGGGGGTTGCGGTTCGCCGGCCGAGGCCAGCAGTGGTTAAAGAAAAGCTATGCGATGGCGACGATCCGACCCAGCCGGTGGTCGGGGGTGAACTCGATGGCATTGATGACGGGGACGAACCGGTCCAGCATCACCGTGGTCTGCGATGCTTGACCTTTCTCGTCAAAGTCAACGGACACCTTGCGCTCCTTGCGTTTGTAGGTATCCCCCTTTATCAGGAGAGTTCTGCCGCCGGCGCCGTGGATCATTCCGACCACCTGGCCAGCCGCAAGGGCAAGCGCAAGGTGCCATGGCGTCAGATCGCGCAACGGCGGTCGACAAGCGCCGCCGACCTGGCTGAACTGCGATGAAAGCCCGCTCCAAAGCAGACTCGATTCATACTTGTCCAGCTCGTCGCCGAGCTGCTCGGCATCGATCTGCACAGCGTGGAAGTCGAACTCCTGATCGACCTGCAGCGCAGGAATGACATATGGCTCCAACTCCCAGGAGTCTGGAATGACAGGGGCGCCCTCTTCCGAGGCTTGGGCCTCAGTCAGTGGCTGCAGGGCCGCCTTGGTGGCATGGGTTGCCCGGCAGCGCTTGCCAATCACTATGCATTGTCGAAACTGCTGCACTGGCGCCATGAAGATCCGCAGATCCTCAAAGTTGCGCACCAGGTAGCTGCGTATTTCGTCGTCGAGCGCGTAGTGCGGAATGATGTAGACAAGCACTCCGCCGTAGGCGAGATATGGCACAGTTTTGCGAAGAAAGGTTCGCTCCAGGCGCTCGGCCTTATCAGCCTCCGCTAACAGCGAGCGCTGGGCTGATTGATCGGCTACGCCGAAGCCATAAGGCGGATTTAGAAACAGCAGGCCCATGCTTCTCGGCTTGAGCACGACATCGTGCACGTCCGAATGAATCACACGGTCGAGGATTCCCTTTGCATGACGCGCTCTGTCACGGTCGAGCTCGATGCCGAAGGCCTCGGCACCGCCGATTCGCCCTCGATCGACGGTCAGTAGCTGCCGTAAATCGGCGAGCGCGCTGCCCTCGCCGCAGCAAGGGTCAAACATGCGTATGCCCCCCTTCTCGGGCATCTGCAGCAGGTTTGAGATCCGGCGTATGGATTCCTCGTCCGTGGGGTAGTAGCCGTTTTTGACATAGTTGTGCGCCAGGCGCGAGAACATTAAGGCCATGGGCGGCTCCAGAAATGGAAAAGCCAGTCTCCTTGTGGAGAGCTGGCTTGGTTAAAGAGGTGGTACTTCAGTACCGCTTAGAACGGGATCTCGTCTGGATCAAGGCCAACGCCGGTAAGCTCTTGAACCTTTCCGTAAATGTCGAGGCGCGGCAACGCGCGCTTCAAGGCTTCTCGGTAGAGAGGGTTAGAGCGTGCATGCACCGCGATGACGGACGCTGCAGACTGCTGAGCGGGTAAGTCTTGAATGCGGCGAAATGCCACGGTATCGGCAAGCGCCATCACTTCTTCTACGTCTGGCGACTGCAGCTCGTCAATCTCAGCACGCATCTCTAGGCGACGCATGATATGAAAGAGCGCCTCATGATCGAACAGCCTCTGCACGGTCGACAGCATGCTGCCGCCTTCATGCATCCATATGCCATTGACATACCGGATCTGCTCCACGGTGCGGTCCATGAGACGACACTGGAAGGCTGTCGAGCTCAACTCAGTTGCCTTCGCAATAGCGTCCTTCGCGATATAGAGCCGGTAGGTGACCTCCATACGCGTGTCGTAGATCTCATAGCGATGCGCGGGCTCATTCTGAGTCCACAGGAGAAGCTCTTTGAACGCAGCTTCATTTGCACTAATGGACATAGAGTCCTCCAAACTAGGCTCAGGGAACTCCAGCCCATAGGGGCCAAAGCCCCATAGGGAAAGAAAATGCCAGCCCTGATTTCTCAGGGACTGGCACGGGTTTAAAGGTGGTCCTTCTGGCACCAGTGACCCTTCGCCCAGGCCTTTTCAGCCTTGGCTTGGGTATTCCAAGTCTCCAGAGATTCACGAGTGAACGGGCCACGCTCGGTACAAGTACCGAGGTAGAAGCCGCCTCCACTACGCAGAACCTGCATCGGCAGAACCTCGCCACATTGAGCAGCGAGAACGCCGAAAGTCACACCAGTAGTTGCTTGCGATTGAACGATTTGCGTCATGTCTTTTCTCCTGTTGATGGGGGAAAAGGACGAGCGCGCCCGAATGGGACACGGCCCATCCGGGGTTGAGAGAGGTTGAAAACGTGAGACACTTTCCAGATGACTGAAAAGCGTCCCCAGTTGAGAGTAATAACAGGGACTCCTCGTCATGAGGAGCCTCTGGACCTAGTGCATCTTTTCGAGGAAATGGATGCGCGTGATGCGCTACCTATTCTTAGAAAGAGGATGCGTCAGCAGACGGCGGCGGCAAATTCCGCTCTTTCAATAGTTGAACCAAGCTCGACGGCATGCCGTCAAGCAGCTCCGGCTTTTGATAGCACGAACTGATCAGCGTCACGATCGAACAAACCTGCCCTGGTGCAACCTGCTCGCGCAGTCGCATCAGTGCTTCGTAGTCCTGCTCGGTACACATCGCCACGAACTTGCGATAGGCGTCATGCATTTGCATGCGCTGGTCCTCAGACCAGGCAATGAGCTTAAGGCTGGAAGGTGTGCCCATGGAGACTCCTCCCGATAAGGAGCGGGCACGCCGGCCCTTGCGGACAGTTGTGCCCGCGAGGGTTATAGAAAAATGATGCCCAGGGCATTGCTGCCAGCACTTTTCAAGGGCTCAAAGTGCGCGAAACCATATTGATGGTCAGATGGTTTCCCAGAAGATCCGCAATTGCTGCAGACACTCTGGGAACCCATCGGGCTCCCGGCATTGCCAGATTACAGTACCCAGGCCGCCTATAGGCTGGCCGGCTGTCACAACGGGCTCAGACAGCCAAGGAACGGCGCGGTCACGAGGCCGGCTTGGCTTTCACCGGACACGCACTATCGCAAAGCCGCTGCGCATCAGGTCGCAGCCACCCTATTTCCACCTTCCCGCTGCCTGGCTACCAGGCAGTAGGCTGATCCATATACGCGCGTTCACGCATATGGATCAGCCCGCTGATGCGGGCGATGGGCTTTACTTTGGATGCCAAGTTTGATCTTGGAACACAAATTTATAGGAGCCCAGTTGGCCGATGGCCTTGGTCTGCTCTCGCAACATCGAGCGATCGACAGTGGGATCGAGCTTCACTGGTTGAAGACCGCGGATCTGATCCCAGTATTCTCGGAGCACTTCAGGAAGATCGGGCGTATCGACCTGACCTACATCTTCGACTGAGGACGCTTGTGCAATTGCTTGGGTTGGTTGCCCAGGGTTACGCTTTATTCTCTCAATGCGCTCTCGCATCTGTTCGCCCAACCGCGTGGACCCCTCGGTCTTCGACTCGGTACTCGGCGCGGGCAGCGGAGCGGACCACACAGGCGTTTGAGACGTCAGGGATGGCGATTCAAGCAGTGGGTCGGGCTCGGCCAATTCGGTCTCGACAGGAGCGTCAGAGGCGCTATCGAGCTGCATGTCATGCAGCGTTGCTCTCATCTCAGTGACGGCTTTTCCAAACGCAATGTACTGATGCAGGAAGATTCGGCTGATCCACACAGTACCGTGATACTCGCCTTCTTCAAACTGATCCAGGAGTGAATCCTTGACCTTGAGTTCGCAGCACTCGTGGAATAGCTCCCCGACGCAGAAATCGCCGTAGCGGCCCCCTCGAATTTGTTTGACACGCAACGTCACGTTTTCGAGCTTTATCAAGCTTTTGCTCCATCAGATTGCGGAGCACCAGTCCAACGCGGGGCCAGGCCCGCGTGGGTGAAAGAAAAACACTCCACACGCATATGCCTGTGGAGTGCTGTTTGGAATTGCCAAAGGACTTCCGATCCTTTGGGAATGAGACAGAACACACCGGTTCGAGGTGTGCGTCAACGAGTGAAGTGTGTACGGTCTATAAGTGCCTCGGCCCGTAGGGCGCGCAAGTTTCAGAGGCTCACCTGCTTCGCTAGTTGCCTAGCATCCGGTTTGAGTGATACCGGCAAACACTTGGAAAGGCTGAGAGCATAGCGCAATTCCAGGGTATTCGGGCCACAAATCACGCCCTGAATTGCTTTCGCAATTCAGGGGTGGGTGGCTACTGCTGATTACGCGTAATCATGTTCGCGTCGATCAGCATATCCGCCTTGCCTTTGATGGCCAGGCGTAATGCCGTACCCGCCTGAGCGAGCTGGCTGGCGCGCAGGCGCCGAAGGTGTACGGCCCTGCGGAACAGGAGCACGATACTGAGGTTGCTGACGTGGAGCTTGAGCCGGTGCACGTTCCTGCGCTGCAGGTCCATGCGCTTGCTCATTTTGGCCACCCTGTTCAGAGTTGCCAGCACGTTCATCGTGAAACGCCTCATCGCCATGCGGTTGACTGCCCGACTGAGCAGCATCCGCATTCGACTCGGCACGTTGATACACGAGCTGACCGTCGACCTTAACGGAGTTAACCAGAATAAGACGGCCCTTGATGAGACCGGCCAGTTCCTTCTGCCCGGTGGGGCGTCCGCCTTGATCTCGCGCATCTCGCTCGTAAGAGTGAGCGTAGAGGTCAGCAATACGGAAAGAGATCAGCACCTTGCGGCGCTCATCAACTTCCTTTTGCAGACTATCGATCAGGTCAATGGCCTCGGCAGAGGACACGCGCAGATCGAAGTATGTGTAGTCGGGAGAATCCGTTGCCCCACGCAGCGCACTGATGGCGCAAGCGAGAAACGGTTCAGCCTTACGACCACGACCAGCGGGCGTTACCCAACGAACACGGTGCAAATACCCAATGCCGTTAGCGTGCAGGTTGAAAAACTCACGTTGAGCAGGTGCTTGTTGTTGCTGCATGATGACTCCAAATTTCCAATGTTTGGACGGAGCACAGCCACACCTGACCGCAAGGTCTGGATGGGGCGATGATCCCCATCCGGGTTGCGAGGTAATGCTTTGACCGATCCTTGGGGGATCGGTTGACGACTCTCAAAAGCTCAGTCGTCTATGTGTGCCCAAGGGCGTTCACGTGCAGGAGAATAAACGGTAGATTTCTGCCCGTCAAACAGTGTTGACAGTTGGCGCGGCGAGTTTGCGGGCGCTGGCCTTAATTGACCATCATTCCGAGACGTGATGACCGGCCTGCTTGTACTGACCACCGGCAGCAATCGACCCGCAGCGGTCGTTCATACGTATGAAAAGCGGACGCTCAACTGAGGATTCACATTTTTAGTCGATTGCACATTGCTCATAAGTTGGCGGCGAACCACCGGCCACAGCCATTCACATGTCGTTGGAGAACTTGGCACCTAGACGTACAAGTGATGATCGCTCTTTGAGCATTGCTGGGACGACTCTACATAGGGTCGGTGTTTGGTAGAGCCCGATGGTGCCTTAGATATTGAGATACTTGTGTAGGGAGTCCATGATTTGCTCAGAATCAGGACCAACACCGCGGAGCGTTGCTGAAGCGAAGTTTCGCTGCTTCGGCAAGCCCACGAAGAAGATGCCTGGGTTCGAAGTAGAAACCCCTTGATGTTGCTTGACGCCTTGCTGTGAATCCAGGATGTCCAGTGGCTCAAACGGTTTGAGATTTGGACGAAAACCTGTTGCGAAGATGATGCCGTCAATTTGATCTTCTGCTCCACCTGGCCAGACTACGCCGCTGGACGTTACTCGCTCAAACATAGATGTGTGAGCAAACAGACCAGACTTAAGTGCATTTCGGTAAGTGCCGTCATCGAGCACCGGTGTACTTTGATCATTGAGCCAGCGTGTTCTTTCTAGGCCCGTCCATTTGAGCCAAGAATGAAAGTCGACTCCCAAAATCCGTTGTGGAAAGAACCGAACGCTTTCGCGTGTGGCCAGTGTTACTTTGGCTACTTGCGCAAGTTCGTAGGCGATTTGTAGTGCAGAGTTTGCGGCTCCAACGACTACCACCCTCTGCCCTAGAAAAGGCTTCACATTTCGATAGGACGAACTGTGAATCTTCGTTCCCTCAAAGTTGTGGAGACCGGCAATGTTGGGAATGAAGGGGCGACTAAATGCCCCAGTCGCCACAACAATTGCTCTCGAAGAAAACTCCGTTCCATTTTCCGAGAGAAGTCGAAATCCACCGCTGTCCCGGTACACACGCACGATGCGAATGTTCGGCTGCACAGGCAGTTCGAAATGCTTGCTGTATTGCTCCAAGTACTTCACTACTTCGTCGCGTCGAGGGTACGCTGAGGGTGCCCCAGGAAAAGGCATTCCAGGAAGAGACGAGTACGAAGCAGGGGAAAACAGTGTGAGACTGTCGTAGTAGTGGCGCCAGTTCCCCCCAGGTTTATCCTGCTCGTCCAGTATTGTGAAGTCCAAGCCCCGCTGCTTCACGTGCCAGCCGCAGGCCAGTCCTGCTTGGCCTCCACCAACGACGATTACATCGTGCCTCTTACTCAAACTGTTCATTTGTGCGCACATATACACATTTCATTGAAAAAAAAATGGACACGGTCTACAGTGAGGTGGCGGGACAGCAGTGTGCCGCTATGCCTTGAGTATGTTTAAGAATGCCTTCTAGGCGCGCAATGATGGCTGGACCATCCACCTCATAGAACATTTGGCGACCAACTTTGGTGGCTCGCACGATCCGTGCATCCAGCAAGACTTGCAGGTGGCGAGACACAACGGATCGCTCTTGAGGAAGGTCAGCTGCAATCGCGGTCACATCCGCTCTGCCCAATTGCATGACACGCTTGAGCACAGCGACTCGTGCAGGTTCACACAACGCACGAAAAAAAGTTGCTGTCTAGCGAGGCAATTGCGGCCTCAATCGCCTGAGTACGAATTGAAACTACGGAGGACATAGTGGCAATCATATGTGTATAGGTTTGCACATGTAAAGGTTGCCCCCACCCGAGTATGTCCCCAGAGAGCATGGACAAACAACCCTCTACGAGAGGTACTGCTCAACTTCCTCGGCGGTGCTACGTGCTGTACGCATGACACCAATGAGCGTGGCCGACGCCGGCCCGGTCCACTCTCCGTAGCCCACCAGCCATAAACCTGAGACGCCACGCACCTGGGTGCCGTCTACCGCGACTCTGGATTCGTTGACAACGCCAAGAGTCTCCAGAGGCTGCAACGCAGGCCTGAAGCCGGTACACCAGATGATCGCGTCGAAGGGCTTGGTACTTCCGTCGCCCCATTGAGCCCCGTCCGCCGTGAGCTTCTCAAATGAGCCGACAGAATGCAGCACGCCGCGCTGGCGTGCTTCAAGGACAGGGGGAACCATCACGATATCGCCAAAGCCACCTGGCAGGTTCTCTGGATCTTTACCCTCCTGCAGGGCCTGCCAGCGCGCAGTGGCCCTCTCGAAGAGTACGCGCCCATCGACCTCGTCCGGTAAAAAGGCTGGAGGCTCCAGCGTGACCCAGGTCGTGGACTGCGCAACAAGCGAGACCTCCGCCAGGATCTGTGCGCCGGAGTTTCCTCCGCCGACCACCATCACCCTCTTGCCTGTGAACGGCTCAGGAGATGCGTACTGAGCTGAGTGCAACTGTTGCCCCTTGAAGGACATCAAACCCTCAACGTTGGGGACAAATGGA
>NZ_JBANEM010000021.1:0-90174 GCF_040187805.1 Comamonas sp. wu1-DMT | reverse complement strand
AACAAAACCTAATCCACATCTTGAGCCTTACGGCTCAAGTCAAGGAGTGGGTCAGTTTGAGATGGAAATGGCGGGTCAGTTTTGCGTGGAAATTAACAGCCAACCCCTAGCAATGCGAGTACCAGCAGGAGAGCCATAACGCCATTGATATCGAAGGTGGAGCCAAGATAGGCCAAGGTTTGACCCAGGCCCTTTTCGCTTGCGATGATTTCAGTTCCGACAACGCCGAGCAGGGCATAGATCAACCCCAACCTGAGGCCTGAAAAGATCACTGGGACCGCACCAGGCAAGGTGACCTCGAAGAACGTTGTGCCGGCTTTCGCCCCCAACGTCTTGCATAACGTCAAGTGGTCTTGGCTCACCCCGCGGATGCCAGCTACAGTCGCAGAGAGAACGATGAAGAAGGTAAGCGAGCAGCCAACGGCAATCTTGCTGCCTATTCCAAGGCCGAACCACAGGATGAACAGTGGTGCCAGAGCAATGCGCGGCATCACATTAAGCGCGTTGAAGTAGGGGTCAGCGAATCTCTCGATCGCAGGCCAGCGAACAAAAATGAGTCCAACGGCGAATGCGGCCAGGCTGCCCAGCACGAAAGACGCTGCTACCGCTGTCAGAGTCCAGCCTAGGTCGCTCCAGAACTTCGCTGTTTTTACGTTTTCCCTAAGGTAGGCCAGCACTCCACTCGGTTGGCCAAAAAATGTCGGATCAACCCATTTACGCGAAGCAGCGATCTCGGCAAATCCCAGCATTAAGGCTATGAAAACGATGTGCAAGAGCACCCACTGCAGTCGATTAGCCTTCATGGTGTACCCACCCCGATTCAAGCTGCGACCAGAGAGTCGCATAGAGTTCGTGGAAACGTGTCGACTTTTGCAATTCACGAATTGAGCGAGGTCGCGGTAGGTCAATCGACACGTCTGCAATGATGCGTCCTGGCCGGGACGACATCACGATCACACGATCGGAAACGGCAACAGCCTCTGCCAAATCGTGAGTTACGAACAAAGCCGTTTGTCGGTGCTGATGACAGAGACGCAGAAGCAAATCTTGAAGCTGCAACTTGGTTTGCGCATCAAGTGCTCCAAATGGCTCATCCATCAAGAGCAACGGTGCATCCAATGCAAATGTCCGTGCAAGCGCAGTACGCTGACGCATGCCGTGTGAAAGCGCCTTAGGCAATGCATTGGCATGCTCTGCAAGGCCCACCTCGGCAAGCATTTTTCGTGCGCGTTCAAGGCTTTGTTCCTTGGTTTGCCCTCTGACCTTTGAGCCGAAGGCGGCGTTTTCCAAGGCGGAACACCATGGCAAAAGGCTATCGCGCGCGAGCATGTAGCCGATTTGGGGATTGCCGCATCGTGGAGAGCTACCCATCACTTTGATGGATCCGGAACCCGTGTGTTCGACCAGGCCCGCACACAGATTTAGCAAAGTTGTCTTGCCGCAGCCGCTTGGGCCAACGAGAGAGACAAATTCGCCTTCGGCAATATTCAGAGAGATGTCCACCAGAACCGGCTTGTTGCCGCCGAAGCTTAAATGCAGGCCATCTACGGCAACCGCAGGCTCTCTGGAGGCAAGAGCATTGGGAATGGGCATATCACCTCCGCTCACTGCACCAGCAGCGTAGAGGTGTCCACCACCTTGCTGATCTGGCCTGTACGTTGCATATACCTCGCTGTATCCTGGAACGCCTTGGGGTCTACAGGAAATTGCAAAGAGGGCAAAGAGTTACGCAGCGAGACCTCAAGAATCTGGTCTCCATTAGGAACATTGATTTTGAAGGTGTCTTGCGCAATCTTGAGCAGCGCCGCAAAGTTTGCGGGGTTCTGCGCAAACTCACTCGCTTCAATCATGGCCCTTCGGTACCCCTCTATCGCCTTAGAATTCTTCTGAAGAAACTCATCGCGCACGACTTGCAGCATCGAGGCTCCGTTGGTCTCCAGGACATCACTGGGACCTTGCGCCTTCCGAGGGTCAACCACCATCCGGCAGACCTTCGACACCTCGCAAAAGCCATCCATCGGGGTGAAAAGCATCAGCCCATCAATCTGCTTCTGCGAGATCGCAGGAAAGGCTGTGTTGGGCGAGCCGACCGCAACAATCGTGACGTCCTGGGCAGACATGCCTGCACCCTTGATCAGGCTCACCAACTGGAACTCGGCTGCGCTGCCTCTTGCTGTAACACCGATTTTCTTGCCTTTGAAATCCTGCATGACCGCCGGATAACCTTTGGCCGCATTGGGCGTATCCAAGCCAGCTCCCGCCATGAGGAAGAATGTGGGCCCGCGAGCTCCGCTGCCAATCGCTTTGACTGCAGCCCCCTTGTTCACCGCCTGAACAAGAACCTCCGGAGGCGTAAATGCGACGTCGAGATCTCCCGCCAGCAGTGTCTGCATCGCTAACGGAGCCTGCGGAATGCTGCGCAATTCGCACGTGATGGCATGCTTTGGGCAGAGTCCATTCGCATTGGCGACACGAACTAGAAAGTTGCCCAAGCCTGGATAGTCCTGTATGCGCAAGACGGTGGACTGAGCCATCGCCGAAGTAGATAGCGCCGATACAGAAGCTATAGCGAGAGCGATCAATTTTTTTTCGAATCATGGGAATCCGTTCCGTTGGAGAGAGCGTTACGACAATCGGTATGCAAACGGATTTAAAAATCGACCAGCCAATTGAATTGCGCCTCAGGTGACAATGTTCGGATGAACACCAAGCTCGACTTCCCTAGGCGTCTATCGGGTGACCGTTATCGCGTGGATTGGCTGGCGAACTTCCCTGAGCCCTCTATGCAGCGGCTTCGTGCCATTGGCATCAAGCGAACGTTTCACGACGGCCAACTCGTACAGAAAAGAGGTGACTCTGCACATCATGTGCTGGTTGTGTTGTCAGGACGTCTGCGCTCTGTGGGCTACACCGAAGGAGGGGCCGAGCAATTTACGCGCTGGATGGAACCAGGCGAAATCAGCGGTTTTAGTTCGGTGTTGGGAAATGCGCCTGTGCCGGTAGACCTTGTCGCAGCCGGAGACGTCGAACTTCTAATCTTGCCAAGTCAGCCTTTGCTCGAGGTTTTAGCAAACGATGCTCTGGCATCTTTGGCAGTTGCACGTGCACTAAGCCTGCGCGTGAACGAATTGTTCGACATGATCTTTATCAGGGCGGAGGAGACGCTCAATGCGAGAGTTTGGGCAACGTTGCAACGCATAGCAGCGGAAAACGGAAAGCCTGTTCACGGCAATGTCGTGCTTCTCATCTCTCAAGGTGATCTCGCGCATGCCGTTGGAGCGTCTCGCCAAAAAGTCAACGTCGAACTGCGCGAGCTTCAAGCACAACAGAAGATTCGCCTGGGTTATCGCTGGATTGAGATTTTCTGCGACACACAACCTTGAGCAAATCCATCATCTGCAGGCTTCATTTAAACCGGTGCTCTTTATGAAAGCTCAGCATGAATTGCAGAGTGGGCTTCCGAAGGCAAATCGGGCTGGCAGCACGCCATAGCTCGGTGCTATACGAGGATAGGGACACACAGTAGACTTGGCGCATAGGTATCAGATCATCGGGTCAACATCTCTCAGTTCATGGCATCCCGGCGTAACCAATTCGGCGAAAAGCACCTACCACGGCATAGGGCGCGTGAGCAGGCTAGGTCGCACGACTGCAAAGGGCGCACAGCAACCGCTGCTTCATAGGGTATGAACGGCTGCAATGGGTCAGCAACACCTGTTCATAAGCCGTGAAAACGGACTTCCAACAACCTATCGACCTGCAACTGGCGGCCACTGTCCACTGCTCACCTAAAACCCGTCAGTGAACAGTCGCCGGCGTCAATGCTCGGATGGCCGCTATGGAGCGGCGATCGATAGATCGCGATGCAGCTACGTCTTGAACAAACAAGGCACACAGCCCCGCGCTTATTGCACTCGGCTGTGTGTCATTTGGCTTTGTTTTTGCGAAAGCTTGATCACGTTAACGCCATCGCGTAAACGATCCAGGTAATCAGCCCACCGCTGAACCAGATCACAGCGCTTGGCCAGGTACTTGGTGCGGTTGTAGCTGCGGCCGTTGGCATCTTTGACGGCGTGGGCCAGGTTGGCCTCGATGGCCAGCGGGTCCAGATCCAGCTGATCCACCAGCATGGTGCGGGCGCTGGCCCTGAAGCCATGCCAGCTTTGCTCCGTGCCGAAGCCCAGCCCATAGAGGGCGCTGAGCATGGAGTTGTCGGACAGAGGGCGGTCGTGGTTTCGTTGGCCGGGGAACACATAGCGACCGTGGCCCGTGAGGGAGTGCAGCTCTCGCAGCAGATCCACCGCCTGCACGGGCATGGGCACCACGTGCGGCTCGCCGTTTTCTTTCTCCTGCCTGGTGCGCTTCATCTTTTCGCTGGGAATGGCCCACAGGCCGGCATCCAGATCCAGCTCGGCCCACTCCATCATGCGCAGGTTGCCGGGGCGCTGGTACAGCAAGGGCGCCAGCAGCAAGGCGGTGCGCACCAGCGGCCCGCCCTTGTAGGCATGCATGGCCCGCAGCAGCTAGCCAAAGCGCTGGGGCTCGACGATGGCGGCAAAGTTCTTTGCATGGTACGGAGTGAGGCGGCTTTTCAGGCCTTCGGTAATGTCGCGCTGGCTGTTGCTGGCAGTGGGCAGCCAGTAGCGCCATATCTGGCGGGCCAGCATGAGTGCCCGGTCGGCCGTCTCCAGTGCGCCGCGCTCTTCCACCTTCTGCAAGACGGACAGCAGCTCCATGGGCTCGATGCCAGCCATGGGCCGTTGGCCCAGCCAGGGGAACAGGTCGCGCTCCAGCTGCCTCAAGGTGCGCTCGGCATGACCGGCGCTCCAGCCGGCTACCTGCTTGCCGTGCCAGTCGAGCGCCACAGCCTGGAAGCTATCCCCGCGATCGAGCCCGCCTTTGAGCTTTTCCAGCTTGCGGGCCTCGATAGGGTCACTGCCCTGAGCACGTTGCATCTTGGCAACATCACGCGCCTTGCGGGCTGCTGTCAGCCCCACGGCTGGGTAGCTGCCCAGAGCAAGCTGCTTTTCTTTTCCGTCGGTACGGTACTTGTAGAACCAGCGCTTGGAGCCGCTGGGGCTGACCTGCAGGTACAGCCCGCCAGCGTCGGTGAAGCGCGCCTGCTTGCGATCAGGTGGGCAGATGGCATTGCGGCAGTGGGCATCGGTCAGCATGGGGTACAGCCTTCCTAGGTGGGGGTACAAATTCCCGCTTTCGGCCCCAGGGTGGGGGTACAACATATGGGCCGCCAAGCCGCATGGTTGCTGGGTTTGGCCTGAAAGTGGGGGTACAACTTAGCCAAAATATAGGCTTTTGGCGAGTTGTACCCCCACTTGTACCCCCACTTGGCCTCGGATGCCCACGAACCTTGGCGGACGACTACGGAAGGCAAGTCGTTGATTTACCAAAAAAAAAAAGGGCGTTCACTGGACTTCAGTGAACGCCCTTGGACGTTATGGTGGTGGAGCTGGCGGGAATTGAACCCGCGTCCGCACTTGACTCCATGCGGCTCTCAAGGCATCGGTGCGAAATCGGTGCGATTTCTCCCCCTTCACACGACACTGCAGGACACCGACAACGCTTTGTGCAGCTCCCACCCCGTGGCTTTATTACCAAAAGTAGAGCCTTCCGAGCATGTGGCTGCGGGTTATTTGTATCGTTTTGCAATACAAAAACACCGCTCAAACGCCACAAATAGCCCAGGATTGCGACCACCTTCCTTTGCCTCATAGTCGGCGTCTCAGACAGCGTCCCCCTGATCACCCGATGTGGCGAGCCCGGCCAATATGAGCAGGTCACGGTAAGGCTGTAGAGCATCGACGCAACGGTTACACAGTCTTATTGAGATAAATACTGCGTGGAAGCGTATTTGCAGAGCACAAATCAACAAGGGCGGCACGAAGCCGCCCTTGTTAGGTGAGTTTGCGGTTAGCACTAATCGAGTGCTGTCGCCCTGTGATGCCTTTGACCAGCCTATTCGCTTGTAGGCACAAAAAACAGGTACTCACCTGGCCCCATCTGCGGGGTAATCGCATAGCCTTCACATTGCCTGTCCTTGCATTTCACCGGTATGGCGCGGGGCCAGATCGTTGCGGCAGTAGGGTAACCAGGCAGGTACTGCGGCACATGCCATACCCCATAGTCACCCACTGGCTCGGCTTGCTGCATCCCTGTCGCACCTTGTTCGCCGCTGCCGAAGACCTGACGCTGAATGCTCAACGGTTCATTGATGGCCCTGGAGTCGGGTGCAGCCAAAGACGAAGCGCAGCATAGTGCAATCGCTAAAAGAGCTAGAGTCTTGCCCATAGCGGCCTCCTAGATTAGGAATCACTCCTGCTAGTTGTCATACAGCTGTGCCGTACGCGAATCATACGTCACAGAAGTGATAGCCGAGGGGCGAGTGACCTCAGGTGCAAAGCTTGACTGAGCCTCTGAGGGGGGCGCAGCAGGATTTGGGCTACCTTGTGCCGACGCATCCGGCCCGTAGTTGTTGCGGCGCTCGTCTGCGGTCATGGATTGCGGGCATTTCGAACCCGTGATCTCCAGTGCCACGCGAGCGGCGGGATCCATGCAGTCCATAGCCAGCGAGGCTGCCTTCATGCCCTTGTTCCAGAGCTCACGGCTCATTTTCAGGCGCTTGCAATGCTCGTCCGTCCAGGTTGTGCCGAAGCTCACGCCAAAGCCAGGTCCGTTGGCACTGCCGCTGCTGCTGCCCATGCAGGTGTCATTGCTGGTAGTGAGATTGGGGCCGTTCACGCTGGGAACGTTTTTCATGGTGTAAGTACCTGTGTACTCCACAATGTTCTTGGACGTCCCGGATACCGTGTTGTTCAGGTTCTGAGTGGTCGTTCCGCTTGTTGTTATTTTTTGGTCGGAAGTTGAAGTGGATCTGCTGTCCATCGTGGCTACAGATCGACTTTCAGCAGGAGCCGCAACCGGATTGACAATGGTGACCGACTGATTCTGTTGTGCCCCTACGGAAGAGGAATTAGAGGAGCTTTGCGCGCTGCTGTCGGCACTTTGCGCATAGCTGCACAAAGGAACGCAAAGACTTAACAGAGCTATCGAGAGTTTCATGCTTGGCTCCTATGTCGCCCGAGCCTGGCCAGCCAGGCCCGGGACAAACACAGCTATCCAGGGACAGCTTCCTTAGTTGGCATTGGCAGCGGAACCCGCACCGGCAGTACCGGAGGTGCCACCACCGTTGGAGAAGTAGCCAGCATTGCCAAATGCTCCAGCGTTCTGATGGACGGTACCCACCGAAGTTGCGCCTGATCCGGTGTTGGTCCATGCGCCGCTAGGCCCAGAGATAGCAGCCGAAGTTGCGCCATAACCGGAAGTCGTGCCAGCATTGCTGTTCACATAGGACAGTCCGCCGCCAGGGCCAGCGCCAGTGGCAACTTGGTTGGCTGTGTGCGAAGTGGCCACACCAGCTGCTCCGCCGCTGACGGGACCTGCGCTGTAGCCAGCCAGGGCCGCAGAACCTGCGTTGGCGTTGGTCGAAGCACCGCCACCCGCAACAGCGTTGCCCGAAGTTGCAGAAAGGCTCTTCACGTTACCGTAGGTAGTTGCGCCACCACTGACCGCAGCAGCACCAGCACCGTAAGGGCCTACAGCAGTGCCACCACCAGCGGCATTGGCGTTGGAGGTTGCACCGGAGGTTGCACTATTCATGCTCAGCGCACTTCCGTTGCCCGAGCTGGCCGCCCCCGACATCGTGGCAGACGATGCGCTCGACGTCGTGTTGGTGGCTGCAATGCTTGAGCTGCTCACAGCAGCAGATGCAACACCAGCCAACGCAATAACCGCCATGGCAATCAGAGACTTTTTCATGATCATTCCTTTAAATAGCGAGTTCAAGACAACTGAGACTTTGTGAGCGAGAGACCAGTGCTAGGTATTAAGAAGCAAGGGCCAGTTTGAACCGTCTTCAAGTTCTGGATTCCGTGGTTACGTTCCAAAACATGATTCCGGTAGATGCAGTTTCAGAAAATGTCTTAGAAACAGTAATACCCTATTTCCAAATATTTTCTAAAAATAAAATCAACAGAAAAATATGATTTTTGTATTGCTTTTGATGGATGGTGCGCTATTGAATAAATAGCATTTGTTGGAAAATTCTTACAGTGTTAAAAAAAGTAATATTTAATTCAATTAGATTTCCATTCTTGTGTTTCAAAAATAGAGGGTTTTTATCTATTTTTCATCGTGCGTCTAAAATAAATACCCATTTATTATGTGAAAAATTGTAAAAATATTAACTTTATTATTCGTTATTGTTTTTCAATAGATTTTTGCCAACTGCCATCTTATTTTTCAGGAGGTCTTTCTCACTTTCCATTACACAGACGGGTGTCACCATGTACCTCTCCGACTCGCCCAAAGGACCGTACCTTGATGCAGGCAGCACCGAAGTCACCTCCTCTGCCCTGGGATACACGTGGCCATCCGACATGAAAGGTCAGAAGAACCATCCAGTTCGGGTTTTCTTGGCAGATGAAGACAGGCACATCAGGAGCGTGATCGCGCAGGAGCTTATGCGTGACCCCCGGACAATCCTGGTAGGACAGGCTTCCAGCTACCGAGAAGCGCGCAAGGGCATCTTGGCCGAGGAGTTCGATGTGCTTCTCGTTGACCTGTCTCTTAGCGAAGGACAAGGGGCAGATTTGCTGGAGCTGGTCCAATTGAGAATGCCCAACGTGCTGAGCATCGCAATTTCCTCCAGTGAAAAAGACGACATCGCCATTGAGGCCTTTGAAAAAGGTGTTGTTGGATATTTGTTAAAGAACTCATGGTTTGGAAGTTATTCGCAGGCTGTACTGGAAGTGGCTAATGGCGGAGCCTCCATATCTCCAATTGTTGCGAAGAAAATTCTTCCAAAGATATTTAAATACTCTGCTCTCGAGGAAGCTCCTTTTGAAAATAAAAAACTGGAGAAGCTGACCGACCGGGAAAAAGAAGTTTTACGATTGATTGCTCAAGGAAAAAGAACCCATGAGATTGGGGATTACATGGAAATCAGTGCATTAACTGTATCAACGCATGTAAAAAATATTTACCGGAAGATGCAGGTCAGGACTAGAGCGCAGGCCGTTAGGTATGCAGTATTGAAAGGCATCATCTAAATTAGTCGAAGATGAAGTCGTTCAGCGGCAAGGCTTTCTCGAGACACACAACGAGTTAGTTGAACTGGACTGTGAGGTTTCGGCCATATGAAGTCAGTGGTGACTAGAAACCTCTGCCCACTAAGCGCGGGGCTAGGTGCTGGAGATATTAACCACCGTGTTCGGATACCACTCAGCAATCGTTATTGCCGCGTGTGCATGGGCCAGTCGCCAGTGGTCTTCTGACGTGCTGCCGGGTTGATCGGGCAGTTCGATATGTCGGTCGGCAGCCCGGATGGCAACCCATAGCCCGTTGTCCCAGCTGTTGTTAAGCGGTGGCTTATGGAGTGCTGGCGAAGTAATCACAATCACTCTCTTGCTGGCCGCTCGTGCGTAGCCGATCTCAACCAAGGTGCCATAGGCTTGCAGGTCTTCGAGATACGCCACCACAACATCTGCCCGTGAGATGCCTTGAAGAGCACCACGATATGCGGCGCTCCGAGCCCTGTCGAGCGAAGCAGAGGTGGCTTCATGCATGTATCCATGACGGGTTTCCTGGGCTTTCCACGGCCCTGAGTACATGAACCTCGTGCGCGTTCCATGGAAGACCATTTCTTGCGGCGGTGCGATCAGTATGTCTTCAGCGCCGGGCTCACGGAGAGCATTGAAGCTGGATACGCCGAAGATCCGCCGGCAGGAGATATCGCTGTCCTGCTTTCTATTGCCTTCAGCAGCACCCATTTGGCCCGCCATGTAGATGAGAGGGAGTGTGAGATTGGCTTGGCGAGTTGCTTTGCTATTCTGTAGCCAGTTTTCGATATCCACTTCGAACCAGCCATTGCTTCTGTTGCTCATCGGCGTGGGGAGAGGGAATTTTTCCTGCCGCAAGAGCTTGTAGAGCATCGATCTTGACAACGCCGTACGTTCCAACACCTCAGCCGTAGAGATGACATTTCTGCTGACACGTGACGTGCTCTCGCTAGACATATGGCCTCTTGAATTCGAACGTTCAATGTGTGTGATGCAGTTAATCGTGGCGCAATAAGTATTGATTTCCGATAGAGAGTATCAATGTAGGCAAGGCTCTACTACTGATGTCAAATACGAACTTTTTATTTCAAAGAGGCATGGTCTGATCAAGCACTCATATTGACATCATTGTTTTGGGCGCCTGCAGGCAACATGAAGCCGTCACAGACTGCAATAACCTCAAGGCCTGCTTCTGGCTGTATCCAGTCAAACGCCATGGCGCATGCCCCAGCTTTGCGACAATCACACCATGACCGATGAATCACCGATCCACACAGTCCACAAGCGCGTTTGCCACACGTTCCTGCGGCACTGGAAGGCCCACAACAACGCCTATCCCAAGCTGATCAAGATGACGCCTGAAGAGCTGCGGCAGTTCAACATCGTCAACGCCTTCGCCAAGCCAGATGAAATGTGGGGCGTCCCAATCGAGGTCGACTCCAACACCACGGGCGTGATGATTGCGGTCGATGGGACTGAAATGCCTTTGGTTGAAGGCTATTGAAAGACGCTCCCAAGGGACCAGCCCGCACCGCGTAACCGACTGGACTCTAGTTTGTCTCCAACAAATCTGCACAGCTCAATGGGTCATCGCGGCTCGCAAGTTCCAGAGACAAATTAGCCCTGGCCACAAGCTCCAAGGGCTGAAGAGTTTGAACATACCAGCCGTGCGTAATCCGATCCATTCCAGCACCAGCAAGCTTGGCCACAGTACGCAGACTTGCTGAAAGTGCAACGCTATCAAGCCTTCCGCCATGCAGAATCAAGTTGCGCTGACGGTAAAGCCGGTGAAATGACTCCCCGATTGCCTCACGAATAGTCTGCAACTCTGGACCGGGGTTGGCCAGCAGCTTCTGCAAACGAGCAACCGCTGCACGATCAACCTCGCCACGCATAGCAGGGACTCTCCGGTCAACGATCATTTGAGCAACAGCTCTAGCCCGATCCCTATTGACTGTGAGCCCAGCCAGCTCTTGAGCCGCTTCTGGGTGCTGTCGCTCCAATCGATAGGAAAGTGCTGTCAACTCAGCTCTCGGGAATGAGCAAGTCACAAGCGTTGCCAAATTGTCAGCGGCAGAAGCGCGATCGCTCGGATCTGCCAAAAGGCCTTCAATTGCACCCCATCCTCCAGCGATAGCTGCCGGCGGCGAGCTTCCATCCAAGTGGGCGAGAAGCTCGAGGGCGGCATCCACACTCTGACTTGCGTCTGCGGAAAACACTCGATCCTCACGGAACAATTCCTTGACACCGACGCCGCGCGACGCTTCTTTCATTGCAGCAGGTTCAGGGGCACCTTTGACCCATAAAAATGGAAGTGGTCGAAGCGCCTTTCCGGTTGCAATCAGAGCTCGTGCTGCGTACCGATCTGCTTCACCTCGTGCAACGCTTGCAGCACCAACATGATCTCGCGCCTTGACTTTTAAGATGATTGCGACAGCAGCACGAACGTTGGTCGTAGCGAATCCGTTCGCCTCTAGCCAACCGGTGATGGCGCTACCTCTCAACCAACTGTCCGGCACTCCATTCGGTAGCTGAGGAGTCTCAGCGAATGCAAGCAAAACATCAAACTCACGAACAGGCATAGCTGCCACTTCTGCATGCAGCGCTTCGCACAATTCAGACAGTGTCGCTGCCTCTGGCGCATCCAGTTTTGCCTTGATGAAGTTGTAGAGATACGGTCCCGAGAATCCTCTATCCAAAAGGTGCGCAGCCACACTACGTGAAAAATGCTCAACGGCCACAGGCTTTGCAGCCACCGCTCGACCCCATCGGGCAAGGTAGTCTGCAGATATGTGGTCCGAAAGCTCTCGGATTCCATAATGTGCGGGGCCGTGCGCTCTCGGAATCTGTTGGAGTTGTGCCCTTAGAAATCCTTTTTCGCGCTCTGTGAATGCCGGGTGCAAGCTAGCGCGCTTTTGAAGCGCTGAAGACATCCGTTTGAGAGTCCCTTCGCTGAGATGCCCTTGCTTTGAAACGATACAGGCTTCGTAAAATTCATCCATCGCCAGCACAACACCCACGCCCCAAAGCGATCTATGCCAGGCAGTGCGCTCTGACAGGAATTCCAATAAGCGCCATACGGCGACCCCATCCAATGGATTGACAGCGACAAACATGAGGCGTATTATTCACTCATCGGTAAAGAAATTTACCCACCGTCTAGAGGGGCACGACCTAGATAGTTGACGCAACATAGCTGCTGATTCTTGAAAGCTCACGCCCCCAGTTGTTAAAGGCTCTGCACTGCAGAGCCTTTTTTTTTGCACTCGCTCTCTGCAACCTGTGCTTCCTGGGCTCTGCTACATTCATTCACATAGGAGGAATGAGAGAGATGAGACCTTGTCCGATTGCCGCATTCGGTATTGCGTGCATTGTGCTGTCGGGGTGCGCCACAGGACCTCAAGTCATCAGCAGCAGCCCGCGCACTATCGTCGTCCGTGGGGGAAGTGCCTTGGTTCAGGAGGCTCAGGACCTTGCTGAGAATGAATGCAAGAAGCACAAGCTACATGCACGCCTATCAGGAAAGCCGACAGTCAATCAGTTTGTATTCGATTGCATTGAGTGAGCGACTAAAACAGACTGCCAGTCGCTGAAATCTTTGCGGCGCCCAGCTTTCCTGCAGCACTTCCAAACGCTCCCCAGATGCCATCGCTAGCTTGACTGGCTGCAATCTTGTTCTGATTGATCTGGCTATAGGTGTTCGCAGCCCCAGCCAGCCCGGCCTGGGCGCCTGCGTATCCTGAATTCAGAACCCCCTGCCCGCTGGTAGCCGCGCCCAATCCCGCATTGGCGCTGCTCACAGCTCCCGATCCGATTTGTGAGGCGATAGAGGCACTTGTGCCCTGGCTGCTGGCAATATTGCGCCCCAGGTTGGCCGCGTCCATGCGCCGGGCATAGCCCTGCTGCTCCACGGTTTTCATGGCAGCATTTGCCGCGCCGGCCTTGGCTTTGGCCGCGCCAATGTCCAAGGCTCCGGCCATTGCCATCACCTTGCCGCTGGCCGGGTTCACCCCCGAGCGCTCCATGGCGCGCATCGTGGCGCCGCGCTGGGCCGCGATACTGGTTTCCACATCGGCGCTTGCGGCTGCAGCCTCGGCCGCGCGGCGCTCCGGAGTGTCATAGGCCTGAGCATCCGCTACCAGCTTCTGCTCGAGCGGGCGGTAGGTGCTGGTGTAGTCCTCATAGCCCGCCTGGGCCACCTTGTTCTGCAGGTTCTGGGCTTCCAGCTGCGAGCGAGATACCTGGTCGGCAACTGCAGTGGCCGCCGCGCGCTCATCGGCTGTCTCGCCGTAGATCTGCTTCGCCCATTCCAACTGCTCCTTGGACAGCTGCGCCTGCATCAGCGCGGCCGCGTTTTGCCCGCTGGTGTCGACTTTGGTACTCTTTCCCATTGCTCAGTCCTTTCCGGCGCGCTGCGCCCGCTCCTGGCCGCAGCCAATCCGTTTCGAGAAACCCGTGTGGGTGATCTGCCCACCCACAAACCGCGCCAGGCGGCCTGCATTGTTGGCCTCGCGCGAATGGCAGCTCATCTGCACGCGCCCCAGCTGCGCCAGCACCCGCTCGGCATAGCGCCACAGGTGCACCACCACCATGCCGCCGCGCGCGCCCTGCTCCATAAACAGCATGTCGTCACAGGCCACTGGCTCCCCTGTATTCAGGTCCTGATACAGGTTCAGCCACACGCTGCCCAGCAGCAGGCCGTCGCGGCGCACAGTCAGAATCAGCAGCTGTCCGGAGCGCTCAATCTGGCGTAGCTCATCCCACTGCACATGGGCCGGCACGCCATGGGGCAAGGTTTCCTCGAGGAACCGCAGGCGCTGGGCGGCCAGCTCGCCGGCGGCCGGATCCGGCCCCAGCTGCTCGGCCTGGAACACCAGGTCGCCGCGCCGCTCCACAGCCACCGCGCCCACGGACAGATCCGGTAGGCACTCGGCCACAACCTCGCGAGCCACATCGACGGTCAAGGGCAGTCCGATACGTTTGGCCAGGGCCACAGCAAGCAATCCACGCATTGATTCTCCAGCGCCAGCAAATCCGGCAGGGCAAATGAAACGACGGCCCTGCCCAAGATTCAAGGGGGTATCAGGAGACGGGCTTTGCCTCCACATCCGTCACGCCGGCGGCATCAGCTGGCTCCGCCGGCAAAGACGCGGCCGCTGCTGCCTTTTCGCGCTCGGATGCCTGGCCAGCTGCAAAAGCCTCCTGGGCGATGCTGTTCATCAGTTGCTGAATCGTTCCCACGATGCCTGCCGACAGCTCGGCGGTCAGCTTGTTGCCGACGTTGCTCTGCAGGACTTCATTCAGGCGGGGGTTGATGGCGTCTACTGTCATGGTGGTTCCTCGGTTTGGTGATGGGTTGCTCAGGCTACGACGGGCTCGACTTGCTCTGGTGTTGGTTCAGGCGCAGGCGCGGGTGCCGTCCAGCTGATGGACGCCACGGCCTGGGCATCCTCTGTGGCCTGGATCTCGGCATACAAGGCGCGGCTGCGCTGGTGAATACCGTCCACATGGGCCAGCAGGGCAAAGCCCACATTGATCACCGCGTCTGCAGCGAGCTCCACCGTGGTGTTGTTCGCCAGGGTCCAGTTGATGGAATAGGGCTGGCCAGCATCGCGCGCGATCTTGGCAGCCATGGATGCGCCCACGATGCGAGCGCGGCTCTCTGCATCGCTGTCGAAGCGCCCCACGCCGGCCAGCTCGAAGCCTCCGGATTCCAGCTGGTCGCGGATGGCCTTGATTTCTGCCCACTTCACAGCCCTGGCCGTGCCAAGATCATCGGCCGCCACATCCGCCACAAAGGTGCCGCCCCCCAGCACGCCATCCACCTGCGCCACCAGGCCGCGCTCTAGCGAGCCCCAGGGGTCCTGCACATCCAGTGCGGCCAAAGGCAGCACCGGGTACTCCTGCCAGCGCAGGTTTTGATTGTTGGCCGCGTCCTCGGCTGTCAGGTACATATGCACCTGCAGCTGCAGCTTCCCATCAGCGATTTCGGCCTTGACCACCCGATGGGCCCCGGCCATGCCGTTGTTGGTATTCACAACCTTTAGAACTGTCATATTTGCACTCCTATGGCCAGTGGCCGTTTGAAATCAAATAAATCCGTCACTTTGAATAATTGACCCGTCGCCCAAGGACATGGAGATGGCATCAGTTGGGAACTTCGTGGATTCGCCAGGGCGGTCGTTTTGTCGGTCGCCTTGGATCGAGTTCACAGACCCGCAATATCCGCGAGCAAGAAATTGCTGGCGGTCCCGTTCACGGGGTAGACGCTTCCAGGGCCGAGAATTGGTCCGGTTCCAACAATGATGTTTTCAGTAATCAGCGTGTCTCCGCTGAATTGGACCGCCTCCAGCACTGCGAGATAGGGCGAGGTATCCATCCCCGAATTGACGAAGTAAAACTTCGACTGTCCAATGCAGACCGCCTTCCCGGGCCAATAGCCGAGATTGTGCGAAGGGGGCCAGCCATCACCGCCAGCGAAAGCTGGCGTGGACGCAACCCCTGCAACCCGCATTTCGGGGGTGTTGCTGTTGTAGACAACATTCCCCGAGCCGTCATAGACGCTCAGCCCAGGGCCAACGTCGGAAACGGGCCTTTCAGCATCGAACACCCACCAGTCCACAGAGGCTGTCAGATTGGGCTGGACGGAGGCCCGTAAATTCCACACCGAAGTGCCCCCGGCGTTGAACGTGAAGCCCATGATGCCCACGGCCGCTCCCGTAGGCCTGAAGCACAGGACCGGAGCGACAGACCCGCCCACGGAGATGTTCGCGCCACCACCGTTCACAGCCAGCGTACCCTTGGCGACCATGGAATAGTTGAAGTAATCCTGGTCGATCTGGATCACACCGCTGTCATTGATGACCTGAAAGCCTGCGGGCATGTAATTGTCCTTGTGGTAAGCGACCTGGGAGGAAGCGGGAACTGAGTGAGGCGGTTCCTGCTCTGCAGATTCGCCAGCACCTCCGCCGCAGGCCGCTAAGCTAATAGACAAAAGCAACGATGTTGCCAGTCGTTGGATATGCATTTTGGGTTTTTGACCAATAGAGCGTAGAGCCAGAGAAAGATATGGATACATAGTGAGCGCCTCCTGAAGCCGGAATAAATAAGCCGAATGGTGTTCCCGTGAGAAACCCGGCGTTGGTGTATGAACCAGACGAGCCGCCGCCCACGTAAATGATTGCGATGACCCTCGACAGTCGAGTGGTTGTGTCCACACGAGGCGTTCCGTCAGCGTTGAATACCTGAATCCCTTGCGGCATTTCTTCGTCCTCAAATGTTGGTGTTCTTCGCGCACTGCATCACCACACCCCCAATCGAACACGTAATGTTCCATTCGAGTCGTAAACGCGGATGCAGCCAGATGCCCCGGCAGTAGGACGAATTTCGATGTCACCGAACTTGCCGGCCAGTGCGGAGATAGACGGCGTAGTGATGCCGTCAGGCAGAATGCTCGTGTTGGAGCTTGGCGACCAGGGCGACAGCTCTGTCTGCAGTGCGCTTGCTCGACCGACAAACGGGCGCGCAAGGAACATGTAGTTAGACCATGAAGTACCTGCCATCTGCGCGCCGGAGAGGATGGTGATCCGAGCAGTGATTGCTCCCGCAGGTGCGGTTACGAATCCTCCAGTGCGGCGGAAGTTTGCTAGAGAACGGCCACCGGAAGGCTGGTCAGTAATGACTCCGAACCCACCACCGCCTACCCATGTCCCGTTAGCGTCGAAGAACTCAAGGTACATCTCTCCGTGGCAGCGGTGGAACGCAGCGTAGACACTTGCTTCGTATCGCTCACCAGCGATGACGCTGATAGGTGCAGACACGAACCCCTTCCGGTACGTTCCGAGAGGTTGACCTTGCCCGTAAAGAGTTAGGTCTTCCAAGAACAGAGTCGGGGTTCCTGGCACTGTGTAGTCGAAGTTCATGTTAACGCCGCGAGCGCCGTTACCGTACTGCGAGTGCGAAATGGTGTATTGCCAGAAAGCAAGTCCCGGCGTGAACATCGGGTCAGGACACAGATTGCCACCGATACCTACCGACAGCTTCTCAGCAGTAATAGAGCCTGCGGCAAGTTTGTCGACGGTGATGGCACCAGCCGCGATCTGGTTGGCGGTCACAGCGTTAGCAGCGATAGTGCCCGCTGTGACAGCATTGGCCGCGATCTTGCCGGCAATGACAGAGTTCGCAGCAAGGTGCGAAGAGCTGATTGTCCCGGCCGCGATCCGCGCAGCGTTCAAGGTTCCGGCGTTGATCTTGTCCGCAGACAGGTTGCCGATCATCGCGTTGACAATCGCGCCGTCCTGGATGGCAGCAGAACCTACAGCAATGGCGTTGGCCGCAATCTTGGTTGCAGTGATGGCACCGTCGACGATCAACTCTGCAGATGCAGCGCGACGGCATACGAAGTTAGTGGCGAACCAGTTGCCGGTAGCAGCAGTTCCGGTTTCTGTCACGATACGCGCTTTGCCGAATGCTGCTCCAGCTGGAACCGTAACGAGGCCTTCGATCTTCGTCCAAGTGTTGGCGGTGACAGACGCGGCTGTCGTTGTTACAGCTGCGACCCAGCCTACGTGCGTACCGTTGTTTCCGCCTTCCGTACCTGTGCCGTCGATAAGCTGCAGCATCAGGCGGATAGACAGGCCTGTCGTCGTAGCCGAGGCCACATAGGCCGACATGTAGTAGACCTCGCCGGGGCTGGTCTGGAAGTTTCGCGACAGCACGGACTGCGCGGCACTCTTCGACAGCTGCACACCAGAAGGCCCAGGCATGTTCGCTGGTACACCGGCAGTGGCGCGCGTGACCATCGTTCCGGTGAATGTCGCCCAGCTGGAGTTGTCAGCGATAAACGGATCGAGCACGATGTTGGAGTAGTCCATTACCGTCAAGTGTTTGACGGTAATAGCGTTCGCCGCGATCTGGTCTGCAGAAACGGCACCCGCTGCGATCTTGGCCGTCGTCACTGCATTCGCCGCGATCTCGTTGGCAGTCACTGCATTCGCTGCAATCGCGTTGGTCGTCACCGAGTTCGCCGCGATAGCGTTAGCGGTCACAGAGCCGGTAGCAAGTTTCGCCGCGATGATCGCGCCGTCTACGATCAGAGAACCTGCAGCGGCTTCTTGGAAGCGCATCTTGCCGACGTAGAGGTAGGCAGCGGTGCTGTCCTCACGAATATAGATGTAGACCTGCGCACGGGACTCGGTCGCTGACGTACGCACTTTCAGCTCATGAATACCCCAGCTGCCAGACGCATAAGTTACGTCGAGGTCGGTACTACGACTCACATCTGCCGGTGTGAGCGTTACGACTCGGATCTTGACCGAAGAGGCCCCAGGAGAGTAGACGTTTACTCGCAGAACGTAGTCGGTATTAGGAGTTACTGCGAACCTCGAAGACCGCCCTCCGTCGTAAGCAGTTGTGCCAGTGGTCACGCGGTTGATCTGCAGCACAGACTTGCTGACCGTGCCAGCAAGTGCGTTCGTCTCGTTGAGCCTGAACTGCACCGTACCGCCGGAATCTCCGAACCACATGTCGATGTCCTGGTACTCGGAGTCTGGAACCAGCGTCGACGTGTCAGACACCACCAGCTTGGACGCCAGCACAGAGCCTGCAGCGAGTTCTGTAGCCGACACAGCACCGGCTGCGATCTTCGCAGTAGTGATGGCGTTGGCCGCGATCTCATTTGCCGTCACAGCATTCGCAGCGATCTTGCCGGCAGTCACAGCTCCCGCTGCGATCTTGACCGCCGTGACCGAATTCGTAGCAAGCTCGTTGGCCGTCACCGTACCCGCAGCGATCTTGCCGGCCGTCACGGAGTTCGCGCCGAGTTCTGCAGCCGTAATCGCGCCGGCGGCGATTTCCGCGGCTGTGATGGTCTTGGCAGCGATCTTCGCAGCGGTGATTGCGCCATCGACGATCAGCTCCCCAGACGTCATGCGGTACGCGCGTATGTAGGCGATCTCCACAGAACCTGTACCAGCAGAGACATTAGGCTCGAAGAAGCCATCTACGCAGCCTGCCGGAGCGGTAATCTCGCAGGACGATACTGCCCAAGATGTTCCAGGGATGATCTGGATAGACCCCGTCCCAGACCCCATCGACGTGCCAACCCCGTTGTTGAAGCGAGCTCGCAGAATAGTCGCTGTGCCTGTGAAGTCAGCGGACGTTCGTGTAGCAGTTTCGACGTAGAACTTCTCTCCAGGCTTAGCGTCGAAGCGCTTCACGTTGCCGAACCACGCAGAGCCCCCGATCATCGAGATCATGCCGGAGACTGTTTTGCCGAGGTAGCCGCCTGTGACCGTGGGGAACGTAATGTTGGCGTTCCAGCCTTCTTCGGAGCGCATGTCCCCGTTGTACATCAGCGTTTCAGTGCTTCGGATGGCGAGCTTACTGGCCGTGATCGCACCCGCAGCAACTTCCGCAGCCGTAACTGCACCAGCCGCAATCTTCGCAGTAGTGATGGCGTTGGCCGCGATCTCATTTGCCGTCACAGCATTCGCAGCGATCTTGCCGGCAGTCACTGCTCCCGCCGCGATCTTGACCGCAGTAACCGAATTCGTCGCAAGTTCGTTAGCCGTCACCGTGCCTGCAGCGATCTTGCCTGCCGTCACAGAGTTCGCGCCCAGCTCTGCGGCTGTGATCGTGCCGGCTGCGATTTCTGCAGCGGTGATCGTCTTCGCAGTAATCTTCGCAGCGGTGATAGTTCCGTCAACGATCAGAGAGGCCGTCGTCCGCTCCTGCACATAGAACTTGCCCATGCGCAGGTAGGCAGCAGTGCTCGTTTCGTGAATGTAGACGAGTGCACGGGCACCTGCAGCGTTGCCTGGAGACGTGAAAGTGTCCTCCAGAGAGTGCCAGCCCGCCCCAGTGGCAACCACGTCGATGTCCTTGTAGGCTCCCGATGCGTTTGCAGAGTCATACGTCAGGAGTCGCACCTTGAATGTGCAGGCTGCAGGGACGTAGACCGTAGTGCGGATTCGGTAGCCTGTGTTCTCGCGGAGGGAGAACTTAGAGCTGAAAGCGGAATCCCAGTCCGTACCTGTCTGCACACGGTTCAACTGCAGAGCACGGTTGTCGAGTGTGTTGTATTCGCGGTTAGACGTAGTGACGATGTTGATCGTGCCACCCTGCCCGCCTGCCCACATAAGGGCGTCACTGTAGTCAGCGTCAGGGACCAGTGTCGAAGGATCGGTGATGACCATCTTCGAGGCTGTAACAGCGCCGGCAGCAAGTTCTGCAGTCGTCACCGCACCGGCCTGGATCTTCGCTGTCGTGATCGAGTTAGCGGCGATCTCATTCGCAGTCACGGCGTTGGCTGCGATCTTGCCTGCAGTCACTGCACCGGCTGCGATGGAGTTTGCCGTTACAGCGCCGTCCACAATCAGCTCACCACGAGCCATCTCAGTGACGCGGAAGCCACCCCACTGAGACTCTACGATCGGAGCTACGCTCCCGTAGTTCAGGTACGCACCAGCGGTAAAGTACGCAGCCTTTGCAGGGAACTGGGCAACACCGTTGGGGCCGACAGTCAGAGCCGTGCGCGTCCAGGTCGTAGGCGTTACCGCGCCGACTGCCGGGAAGTAGAAGTTACCGGAGGATGCGTTTGTCCCAGGCCAGCCCGCGCCAGGGTTAGGCGCGTCGGCTCCAGTAAGCAGCACGCCGTTGACGTCATAGAACCGGATTGATGCGAAAGCACGGTTTGTCTGCGCAGCCGTTGCGATGAACCAAGTCTCAAACAGGTACGTCTTGCTGGTGTCGATGGGCGTCCTGTACGCCGCAGCAACCTGCATACTTGTTGCGATGGTCGCTGCCAGTACGTTAGGGCCTGGGGCACCTTCCACGCTCTTGCGCGTAAAGTTGGCGTTGGCCCACATGTCGGCGTCCTGGAAGAAAGGATCGACGTTCACAGCGTCGGTAGCCGTTACGACCAACTTGCCTGCGGTAACCGACCCTGCGGCCAGTTCGCGGGTGTTCACCGCACCAGCCGCGATCTTCCCTGCAGTAATAGCGTCTGCCGCGACGGTGTTGGCTGTCACCGCATTGGCAGCGATCTTGCCAGCGGCCACGGAATTTGCTGCCAGCTTCGGCGTGGTGATCGCGTTGTCGGCAATCTGGGTCGCCGCGATCTGGCCGACCATATCGCCCACGGCCACCTCGGCCGAGTACTTGGCGCCGTCCCAGCGGTACAGCTTGCCCTGCCAGGTGATCACGTTCGTGGACTTCACCGTCGGCAATGTGCCTGCCGTGCTGTTGCTCACCGGTTCAATACCTGATGCAAACTTGGTCGCATCCACTGCGCCGGCCGCGATCTGGCTGGCAATGATGGAGCCTGTCAGGTCCGTGGTCGGCACCGTCGCCGTGTACTTGGTGCCATCCCAGCGGTAGAGCTTGCCCTGCCAAGTGATCGTCGTCGTGGATTTCACGGTCGGCAGCGTGCTGGCCGTGCTGTTGGTCACCGGCTCGATGCCCGAAGCAAACTTGGTCACATCCACCGCCGCGGCCGCAATCTTGTCCGTGGTCACCGCGCCCGAGGCCAGCTTTCCCGCATCCACAGCACCGGCGGCAATCTTGCTCACGGTCACCGCGTTGTCGGCCAGCTTGGTCGAATCGATCTGGCCAGTCAGATCCACAGCAGCCACTTCGGCCGAGTACTTGCTGCCGTCCCAGCGATACAGCTTGCCCTGCCAGGTGATCACCGTGGTGGACTTTACCGTGGGCAGACTGGCCGCAGCGCTGTTGGTCACGGGCTCGATGCCAGATGCGAATTTGGTCGCGTCAACCGCCGCGGCCGCAATCTTGTCGGCAGTCACCGCGCCCGCGGCCAGCTTGCCGGCTTCGACCGCACCGGCGGCAATCTTGCTCACCGTCACCGCGTTGTCGGCCAGCTTGGCCGCATCGATCTGACCAGCCAGGTCCACCACGGCCACCTCGGCCGTGTACTTGCTGCCATCCCAGCGATAGAGCTTTCCCTGCCAGGTGATGACGGTCGTGGTCTTGACCGTCGGCAGACTCGCCGCCGCGCTATTGGTTACCGGCTCGATGCCGGATGCGAATTTGGTCACATCCACCGCGCCGGCCGCGATCTGGCTGGCAATGATGGTGCCCGTCAGGTCCACGGTCGGCACGGCCGCCGTGTACTTGCTGCCATCCCAGCGGTACAGCTTGCCCTGCCAGACGATGGTGCTAGTGCTCTTGACCGTGGGCAGCGTGGCCGCCGTGCTCACAGATACGGGCTCAATGCCATTGGCAAACTTGGTCGCATCCACGGCCTGCGCAGCCAGCTTGCTCGCACTCACAGAGCCATTGGCCAGATTGCCGGCTTCGACAATTAGCGGGCCCAGGTCGTTGTTGCCGATCTTGCCCGTCTGCACATCCAGGCCGTTGGTACCGCCGGCAGGCGATACCGACTGCACGCCATCCTGGGACTGCCATTTGATCCATAGCCGGTAGCGCGTACCCAGCGCGGCGGGGTAGGCGCCGATAGTGCCCTGAAACTGGAACAGCACCACGGCCTGGTCAAACGTCGGCGCGGTGCTGCCCGTCTGCAGCACGCCATAGACCACCGTCCGGTCGTGGCCGTGCCCCTGGGTGTATCCAGGGGCATCGTGCTCCACAAACACCGTGGTCAGGCCTGCCGTCACCGCAAACCCCGTGGGCACCGGTGGTGGCGTCAGATCCGGTTCGATGTCGCCCCCTCCCGGCACGCCGGGCACCAGGCCACCACCCGCTCCAGGCTTGGCAATCCCGGAATCAATCAAGTCCTTGGCCGTCAAGGCCCGGCCATTGCCGCCGCGCCCCATCAGCACGCGCAGCTCCTCGGTCACGCGCTGGCTCCAGTTCGGCGCGTTGGTACCGGGCAAATCCTTACGGGAAGTTGTTGCCATCAGCGCAGCTCCTCCACCCCCTGGGCCAGGGCCACGCCCTGCACCGCCTGCTGGCCCGACAGATCAATCTGCCAGGCGCGCGCAGGAATGGGCGGCAGCCGAAACGCTTCGGGCCCGGGCGCAGACAAGGTGAACTGCACCCCGCTGCTATTGCCGGAGTTCACCGCCACACAGCGCGGGCCAAAGGTTGCGATATGTGCTGCCACCTCGCGCGCGCTCAGCTCCAGCGCATTGAGCTTGACCGTCACGGGATAGCCATCCGCCACCACTTTGCACCAGCCAAAGCTCGCCGGCGCCGGCATGGCAAACACCTTGGACACAAAGCGCGCGCTCATCAGAGCCGCGCCCGCATCCCATTTGCGCACCTTGCTGCCGTCCAGCACATACAGCGCATCCTGAAGCCGGTCCAGGTACAGCGCGTCATAGCCTTTTTCCAGATAGAAGATGCCCGTGGGATTGATCGGGTCCACCAGAAAGCCGCGCCGCACACCACCGGCGTCGGTATAAAAGCCCAGAAACAGACCCTCGTACAGGCCGGCCACCATGCCTGCCGGGTTCATGGCCTGCCAGTCATCGCGCGTCAGCAGCCCGGCTGTCACCAGTTTGGCCCCGCCCGCGCCGTAGTAGGCCAGGCCGTCCGGTGCAGGCCAGGCCACGCCATGACCAAAGCTCACCACCGCCTGTGGTGCCAGGCAGGCCTGCCCCACCTCCAGCGGCTGCTCGTCCAGGCTGTCCGGCGAAGTCCCGGCCACCAATACCGGATCGGCCGTGGTCAGCACCAGCAGCCGCTGCCCGAAGGTGGCCAGCGCCAGCGGCTTGGCATCCGGCGGCAAAGTCTCATAGGCCATGGGCCAGGCATAAGGCTTGTAGGCCTCGCAATAGCGCACGGCATTGCCGCTGATGCCCGCCATCATCCCGTTCCACATGGCTGTCAGGTACGACAGATCCTGGGGCGGCTCCAGCCACTCCACCGTCTCCAGCACCTCGCCCAGCGTGCGCCCGTCGTCCGTGGTGCTGGCCACACCCGCGGCAATCTCGCGCAGGAAGAAGAATTCAGCCGTCCCGGTCGTGCCGGTCTGCGTGCGGTAGATCCGCACCCGGTTGATCGTGAAAGCCCCGGCGGGCGGCGCCTGAATGGCCGTGATATTGACCGTCGCGTCGGTTGGCACTGTCAGCGCGGCAGATACAGGCCCCGGCGCGCTCTCCTCGCCCTTGTCGGTCACATAGGTGTAGACGTAGTAGCGCACCTCGGTGTCCGTGCTGCTGCCGCCTGAAACCGCCACCGTGGGCGCGGAAATGGGAGCAGGCACCCCGAGCTTGCGCCAGGCTGCTGGATAGGTGCCGCCAGCCAGCGCAATCGTGTTGTCCGTCCACTTGGGGAAGCCGTCACCGGTGTAATAGGTGCGCTCCGTCGTGTCATCGGCCACCATGGCGCGCACGGCATGCACAATGCCCGTCCAGGACATCCAGTAGCGGCCATCCTCGGCAACATCGCGGCCAAAGCGGTAAATGGTCTTGCGGCCTGCGGGCACTGTCGCCACTTCCAGCGGATCGCGCCAGGGCCGAAAGTCGCCGCGCCCCGGCTTCTGGTTCCACGAAACCGTGCCCACCGTCTCCGGCAGCAGCTTGGGGTGTGGCGCATTCACGGCGCCAGAGAAACCAGAAACCGTCACCTTCATCACCACCCCTCAGAAATACGGGCGCACGCGCGGCCGCACCGCAGCCCGACCGCGCCACACCTCGACATTGATGGATTCGCAGCGCGCATTGAAGTCACCGCGCAAGACGGGATCACCGCGCAGGCGCGCCACGGCGCCGAGAGCAATTACTTCGCTGTATTGATCAAACACTGCGTCGTCGATGCCCATGGCCATATCGCCCGGTTTGAGCGTCACATCCAGCACCAGGGCCAGATCAGCGGCCACAGGGCGGTGCAGCACCACCTTGCGCGCGTCTGGTGTCATCAGGTACTGGCCGTCACCCTGGCCCTGGCGCCACAGGACCACGGAACCATGCCCGGACAGCTCTGCGCCCTCCACCCGCACCAGAGTGGTCTGTTCGGGCAGCGGGATGGCGTATTCAGACTGACCGTCCACCGTGGTGATCGGCTCCAGCGTCACACGCCAGGCGCGCGTGCGATGGCAGAAGTCCTGGGCCGCGCGGCGCAACTGGTGCACCACGGTCGGCTCAGGCGTGCCCAGCTCCACTGCCGGCAGCACGTCGGGGAAGAAGTCCGCCCAATCGCGCATCAGCGGCTCGCAACGTCCGTTGTCGCAGCGGCAGTGGCCGCGCTGCTACCCTGGCGGAAGTTGGGATTGGAGACAGACACCGGCGCGATGGCCATGGTCGCCTTCATCTCAATACCCAAGGCAGTGGCAAAGGTCGCATAGTGAGCTTGAGCGCGTGCACCATTGCCGGCATAGTCCGCGTCCTTGAGATACACGCGGTACAGCATGTAGTCCAGCAACGCGTTGGCGTAGATGTCGGCCACGGAGATATTGCCCACCACAGCGGTGTAATCACTGCCGGCAGCGGGCTCCACGATGTCCGTGGGCGTTGCCGAGTAGTTGATCTCCACCTTGGCCGTTGCATTGGCCGGCGGGTAGACCCAGAACGCCTTGGGCTCGCGAGGGTCATACATGTAATGCACGATCTCGTCCGAGCCGGTGATGTTGTGCCAGTTGGGCATCTGGGCGTCCAGAATCTCGCGGCTGCAGATACGAATCGCGCGCTTGCTCGTCACCGTCGCGTTGCGCTGCACGTCGATCAGCTTGGCGCCGTCGTTGGGCAGCGCCTGCTTGGTACCGGCCACACAGGTGATGGTCGCGCTCTTGTTGAAGGCATCGGGGCGGTGCAGCATGATTTCACGCTGACCGTCATTGAGATAGCGCACCCACTCGCCCACCGGCCAGCGGATCGAGGTGGTGTCTTGCGTGGTGACCACACCGCGCTGAACTACGTCTTTGGCTGCAATAGGCATTGATTACTCCTTGGAGCCAGCGCGCAGAGCGTCTGCCAGCAGGTCGCGCAGCTCGCCCACCTTCACGCTGTTGCCCTTGGGCAGGTTGATTTCGTTGGAATCGGCAAACGCGCGGATCTGAGCCGCCGTCCATTCGCTGATGTCGATGGATTCGCCCGCTTCGTTGGTGAACACATAGGGCGAGTCGCTGGCGCTCTCGTCCGTACTGGTGCTCTGGCCCTCGCCGGCCGCATGCCCCAACGGCTTGTCGGCAGCCTCGCCAGTCTTGGCGCCATCGCCAGTGCCTGAATCGGCAGAGGCAGAGGAAGCGGAAGCAGCAGCTGCTTCGTTCAGCTCCTGCACCTGGCGCTTCAAAGCTTCAATCTGGCTGGATTGGTCGGCCACCACCTTCTGCAGCTCTTCAGCATCGGCGGGAACGGTCGAGCCAAGGCTGGCCGTCAGCTGCTGGGCGACAGTGCCGCTCTGCTCGGAGGGCTCATAAAGGCGATAGGCCTCTGAGATGGACAGCAGTCGCGCGGCGGCTTTTTCGTGCTGCACCTCGGCCACCACGTCCTTTTTGTCGTTGGGCTTGAACTGAATGGTTTGGCCGTAAAGCTCCACGGTCGTGGGCGCGGTCCGGCGGTATGCGTGGATGGCGGTCATGTGGCACTCCTTGCCGGTTCAATAAAGAAAGGGCCGCGCGCACGGCGCAGCCCCTTTACACACTCATTGCCTGGGGCTGCGCGGCTCAATAACGCATGCGGACCAGTGCCAGCACTTGCTTGCCGGCGGTGGCAGAAGTCGCGGCCGCTGTGGTCACCTTCAGGCCCAGCTTGCGCACGGTGTCGCGGTTGGCGAATGCCAGCGCAGCCGAGTTGGCCGTGGCAGTGGAGCCCGCCGCGCCCACGCCGGGCTTGAGGCCCGTGTCGTAGACCGTAGCCAGGTCAGTGCCGGCGGCATTGATCACGCCCAGGGAGAACGCGAGCGTGGGGGCCGCGTTGCTGTCCAGCTGGGGCGCCACCACGTCCACTGCCACCAATTGCACGTTGGGGGGAATGTCGAGCAGCTCCAGCAGATCGTTGGCCACGAGAGCCGCGGCAGGCAGAGTCAGGTCGACGGCCACCGTCAGCACGCTGGCGTCGAAGGGTTGCGGCACAGCCTTCTTGCCGGTCGCAACATCGGATTGATATTTAGGCATTTGAAGCTCCTATGTCTGATGAGGGAAAGGGCTGGTGAAGCCACGGCCCACGGCGCGGGCCGCGGGCTCATCAGGCATTGGGGTCGGTGTTGGCGGTATCCAGAGCCATCACGCCAAAGTCGCGTTGGACGTTGCCGTCCTTGGACTTGTAGGTGGCCTTCTTCACGCCCATGATTGCGTGGGTACCGATGGCAACGCTGTTGCCGTGGTCCTTGGAAACCTCGGTCCAGCGGAAGCGCGTGCCTGTTTCGTTGTCGCCGTAAGCGATCAGCGCGGCCTGAGCACCCAGGAACAGCGCGCGGGCGGCGTTCACATTGGAGCCTGCGCCGTAGTCGTTGAAGCGGATCACGTTGCGGTGCTTGTGCAGCACCACATCGTTGTACATGCCCAGCGTGCCCTGGAAAATGGGGTTCTTGTTGCCCTCGGCCGCAGCGGCTGCCTTCTGGATGTCCAGCCAGCCGCCGGTGCCCGCGTCCTGGCGCATCGCGTCGGCCTGGTAGGTGTGCATCAGGCAGATGTAGTGACTGCCGCCCTCGATGGAGACGGGAATCATCGACAGCTCGTCGGTACCGTCACCGCCCATGGTTTCAGCCTTGGCCACGGCCTTGTCGATCAGGCGCAGCTTGAAGGTATCGCCAGTGGTCAGTGAAGCCTTGGACGTGGCCGCGCCGCCGAACAGGATGTGCTGGCTGTCGGGTGCCGTCAGGGGGTTGACCTGGAAGAAGGGATTGCTGGCAGACCAGACAAAGCCCGAGCCATGGCCGCGCGAGCCCGACAGGTAGATGAAATACAGCTCGTCCTGCAGACGCTTCCACCAGTCGGTGCCGGCGCGCTTGGCATCACTGCGCAGGTCGCGCAGCGTGCGCTTCTTGGTCATGCGCGAGCCCAGATCCGCGCCGCCGCGCACCTGGTCAATGCGCAGACGGTCGGTGTAGTACTTGAGCGGCGCTTCCTTGCCTTCCAGGGTCTCATCGCCAATGATGGGTTCCTGGTTGATGGGCATCAGCAGATCCACGGTCACTTCGTCACCGGCGCCTTGCTGAAGATCATCGATTCGCTGGATGGGCAGACGCGAATCCTTGCCATTGCCCACGAACTTGCGGGACCAATAGCTTTCCTTGTTGATGGCCACGGCCATCAGAGAGGCCCACTTCTTGACGGCTTGCGGGTCGTTGACGCCGATCAATGTACGCATAACGCTACTCCTGCCCTTGCGAGCACTGAGCGCGTCTTGCGCTTGAACCGGGCAACTGCCCCCGGCGGCAATCTGCTGCATGAAGATGGCGCCAGCAAAGGCGCCGCAGCTAGGAAAAAAGAATAATCCTGAATTCCAGGAATTCAAGTACCCATGGGGGCGTAGCGCCGCGCCTGCAGGGTCTTGTGACCCCGGGGCTCGTCGCCCCGTGCGTGCGTGGGCTTGTCCACCACCACGTCGTCCTCTAGATGCAGGCTCAACTCAGCGCGTTGGCCCGTGCGTTGGCGCAGCGTCACCACCACGCGGCCGCCGTCGAAAGACAGGCTCTCGCCTGCCTTGATCTGTCGTATGAGTCTGCGTCCGGACATCAGGCCCCCAAGTAGCGTTCTTGTTGATCGGGCGTCATGCGGGCCAGGGCTTTTTCCAGGGCGGTGCCCTCCAGGCCATCCAGGTGCGCGAACTCGTTCCCCACCGAAGCGTCGGCTGCAGCTGGAACCCCAGCCAGCGTGGGCGGCAGTGTCGAACGGTCGGCAGCTGCAGGCTTGCGCGCGGACGGTGCGGCTGGTGCGGCAGCTGGTGCTGCTCCGGGTGCGGCAGCTGCAGGTGCTGCAGCGGGAGCCGCGCCCGAGGCCTTACCAAAGCGGCGCAGCATCAGTGCCTGGGCTTCGGCCAGCGCGTCGCGCGAAGCAGCCATATTGCCCATCGCATCAGTCAGGCCGCGGTCAATCGCATCCTGCGCAAACAGGCGGATAGCGCGGTCAAACTGCGCGCCCGCCTCCCCTTCCAGATCGATGCCGGCTGCCTTCAGTTCCTTCCGTGCTGCGCCCAGGTGCTGGCCATACTCCTGCATCATGGCGTCCTGCTGCATCTGGTTGCGCGCCATGTCCACCGCTGCCGCGCGCGCCAGGTCGTCCAGCTTGTCCTGCACGCGAGACTCGACCTCCTGATAGGCCTCCTGGTCAATCTCGCCATCCAGCAGTTGCTGCAGAGCGGTGGCCTTTTCGGCGCGCAGGGCCGTGCGCTGCTCGTCAGCGTCAGCAGGAGACACGGGCTGAATCGTTGCAGGGGCTGGTGCGTCCGCGTCATCGTCCGCCGCGCCTGCTTCGCTGGCGTCAGGGGCCGCGCCGGCAGCTGCGTCATCGGCACCAGTCACAGCACCTTCTGCAGGTTTGTTGGCTGCTGCCGCTGCCGCTGTCGCGCTCTCGTCATCATCATCATCATCATGATCAGCAGCAGCAGTAGCCGCGCCGGCTTCATCCGAATCATCCGCAGGGGCCTGCAGATCCTGATCATCTTCGGACAGGTCGCGCAGTGCTTCGCGCTCTGCTTCGCTCAGTCCGGCAAGGTCTTCTTCGCTAAACATGGACATAGTGGCTCCTTTATTCGGTGGGTACCGGTTGGGTCAAGGGTTGGGATTCGGGCTGCGCCATGGGTGTGGCGTCAGTGGTCGCAGGGGAATTGATGCCGTCATCAGCCAGGCCGGCCGAGGAGGTGATTTCGTCGGCTGCCGGCGCGAGGCCGGGCTGTGCGGTCACGATCTGGGCGCCTTCCAGCGCAGCCAGCATGGTCTGCACCTTCTTCAGGATGTCGTCCACGCCCAGTTTCTTGATCTGGGCCTCCGCCAGCTGGATTTCGGTCTGCATCTTGGCCAGCTGGGCGCGCGCCGTCTCGCTGGCCATCTGCTCGGCTTCGGCTTGCTTGGCCTGGGCATCCTGTTCGGCCTTCATCTCATCGGGGGTGGGCGGCTTGCTGGGGTCGCGCTGGCCGTTGATCTTGCGAATGCGCGCAACCCACTCCTCCTTGCCCTGGATGTCTGCAGACTCCACCACCAGGTCCAGCACCGACAGCACCACCTGGGGTGCATAGGTAGCAATCTGGCCTAGCAGGCCAAACATCTGCTCCAGCGCGGCCTGGGCCATTGAGGAGCGGTAGTCCTGCGCATCTACGATGAAATCCGCTTCGCGCGCCGTGATGTCGTTGAGGATCTGGCCGGTTGCTGGATCCACCTGGTTGATCGTGAGCCATTCAATGGGGCGCTGGCCCTCGCCCACGATGCGGATCACCTTTTCCTCGGTGTAGAACTGCTCGATATGGCTCAGGCGCAGCTGGCCGGCCTGACGAATGGCCAGCAGCAGGTTGTCGAAGAACTCGCTGGTGGTCAGCGAGCCCTGATCCTGCTTGGCGAGAATAGCGCGCCCGCTGTTCGCATTGGTATCGCGCCCCAGGTTTTCATCGGTCACACCGCCGGCATTGCGAATCAGCTGCGCATCTTGGGCAGCCAGCTCCACATTGGCCTGGAAGTCGCCCATGTTGTTGTCGAACTTCAGCTCCCTCTGGGGGTTCTTGATGATGATGCCGTCGGGGCGCGCCGCCTCATCCCTCAAATCATCCCAGTCGTCCACTGCACCCTTTTCCGCGATGATGCGATTCACGCTCAGGGCGTACAGAGCCTTGGAGCGGCGCTTGTTCAGGTCGTCCTGAATGTCGCGCATGCCGCGCCAGGCGCCATAGGCCAGACCATCGCGCGCACGGCGATAGCCCCAGATGGGCACCATCAGAAAGCGGTTGTGCTTGAACGGGCTCGCCATATCCAGGCAGGGCGCATCCTTGGTGCACAACATCAGGCGCATGCGGAACTTCACGGCCTCATACAGGCGGGCGCGGCCCTGGGCCTGCTCGAAGGCGTGGCGCGGGTCAGCAGGGTTGAAAGCCTTGCCCGCAAAGGGACCATCAGCAAACACCGGCACTCGCTCTGGGATGCGGTACCAGCATTCCAGCAGCTCCACCGAGCGGCGGCTGCTGTTGTCGTAGTAGCCCGCACGGGACATATAGGCCGCGCGGGCCCCATAAATGCTGCTGGCCGTACCCCATTCCGTCTCGCTGGCGCTGGTCAGACGCTCGCCCAGGTACCAGATCCCGTCCGGATCCACGTCGTCGTGGCGGCCAGCCTGAGACATCAGGTGATCGCGACTGCCCGGCAGCTGGGCCACGGCCCAGTCCAGGTCCACCACGCGGCGGCGAAACAGATAGCGCGCGTCCACGTTGTAGTCGATGTTGCGGCTATGGCTGTCGCGGTAGACGTTGCGCCAGTCCTCCCATCCCGAATAGATCAGCTCGGCCTCGGGGTCGCGGTTGGCCCCCTCTTCCAGCCAGCTCAGGCCTGCGGTCACGGCCTGGCGGAAAGCGCGGCTGCGGTGCCACTGGGTCATGTTCACGTCGTCCGTGTACTTGATCAGCTTGGTCTTGACCTCGGCCATGGCCTCGTCGTCGCGCTCGCGGGGCAGTACCTTGTAGTCCTTGCGCATGCGCTTTTCGGTACCGCAGATCCATTCAATGGTCTGCCGGCCCTCATTGAAGACCACTGGCGCCTGGCCGCGCTCCATCAGCGCCTGGGCATCTTCGGGCTTCCACTGCAGATGATCCTGGTAGTCCTCATCGATCTGCATCTGCTGGCGCTCTTCACCCTGGCGCTCGCTCTCGTACTTAAGCAGCTCCATCAGCGTGCGGTGTCGCTGCCTGGTCAGCTCGTCATTGCCCGCTGCCGCACGCTCGGCGGGCTGCTCTTGATCGGCGTTGCTCGAGGAGTCTGCTGCTCGAGCACTGGTGGGAATGTCGCGCACTTCAAACATCACAGCACCTCGCTATGCAGGTCTTTGCCATAGGCCCGGGCCGTGACCTCGATGCCCATACGGTGGCGCTTGACCTCCAGGCTGGGTGGCTGCTCCAGTGGCATATCCACCAGATCCGGCATGCCCTCGCAGATGATGTCCAGCATGCGGCTGATGCTGCTGCGGTCGGTCATCGTGAAGCCCATGGTTTCGGCGGCCAGCGCCGCGGTCTTGATGAACTGCGGCGTGGGGTTGCCCTTGGAATCCACATAGGCATAGGCATTGCGCTGGGGAATCACATAGGAGCCAGTCTCCATGCGTCGGAAGGCCGGAAACAGCACCATGCAGGGCTCGGGGTCCCCGTCTGCTGTCTCGTCGCCAGCGGCGCGCAGGTCCAGCCACTGAAAGCTGCAGACCACATCGCCAAGAACACGCTGGCGCCAGGCGCGCTCGCCGCCCAGCTCGACCATGGGAGTGCCGCGCGGGCCGAGAATTGAGGTCATGTCACCCTCCAGGACAGTTTGCGCCGCGCTTGACCGGCGGCACGGGGTTTGACGGTGGCCAGACCTAGCCCCGTCACAATGAGATAGCGCGTCGCATCCATGGCGTGGTCGTCCTTCTTGACGATCTGCCCTTTGTCGTCGCGCCGGTAAATGCGGTATTCGTTGAGCCAGTCGTGCATGGACTTGAAGACCTTCAAGCGGCCCGTGCTCATTCGCTCCCAGACTTGGTAAATGCCGGCTTCCACGCCGTTATTGGCCGTCACCAACTGCAGGCCCAGATCCACATAGTTCTGCAGCAACTGCTCACCATCCTTCTGGCTGCGGCCGCGCGATGCTGGATCGATAGCGCCCGGTATCCAGTCGCCGCGCGCCTTGATCGATGCGGCATGCACCGATGGCTCGGCCTGGCCGCGATAGTGATTGCTGTAGAGGTAAACAATGTCCGAGTCGCGGTCGTGCGCGCCCCAGACGGCAGCCGTGCGGTTCCAGCCCACATCCATGCCGTAGGCCCGGGGCCAGAAGTCGGGGATCTGGAAGTCCGGCACCACGATGTCGCTCTCGGGCACCGGGTAGATAGCGCCTGCGCCCAATGCTGGCACGCCCTTGGTCCGCGCATCGCGCTGGTGCGGCATCAGGCGCGACAGCAGCTTTGCCTTGGCCTCTTCGGTCAGGTGGGGCACATCGTCCCAGCCGCACTGCACCACCGCGCGGCCGATCACCTTGCCCTCCGGGTCGGGGGATGTCAGCTGCTGTACCAGAGCCGTCAGGCCCGACAGCGGCGTGAATGTCAGCATGGAGATGCCCTCGCGCGTCATCAGACGCACCTGGCCCTCCTCGTAAACATCCTCGGGACATTCCTCGTCCGCCCAGAAGATGTCCAGCTCGAAGCCCTGGAAAATCTCGCGCCCCTGCACATAGCTGCGCATCCACAGCTCCGACTCGCCACCGCTCTCGTGCCGAATCATCGCGCGCTCGACTGCGCCCTTCACATGGGAGCGCGCCACGATGCCCGTGATTGAATCGCCAGGAATCAGGCCGGTACCAAAGTTCTCCGGCTTGTCCGTGGTGGAACCTAGCAGCTTGAGCTGCAGAATGTCGCGCGTTGTCTCGTGCGTATCGCCGGAAATCAGCGCACGCACGGGCTTGGTGAAACGGTGGCCTGCCCACCACCAGGGATAGCGCCCTGTCAGGTGATAGGCCAACTCGGTACCGGCGGCCATGGTCTTGCCCACACGGTTGCCGGCCATAAACACCCGCTCGCTGCAGGTCGCGCCCAGCTCGAAGAACTGCACATGACGCGGATACAGCGCACGGCGCAATGCTCCCGTGTCCGGGAACATGGTTTCCAGCATGCGAGTGCGCCGGCGGCGCTCAAGCTCATCCAGCAGGCCGCCCAGCTCTATGCGCTGCTCTGGGGTGAGGTGCAGAACGGAGTCAGCCAGCATCGCCGCCCTCCGTTGGCCCCACAGGCACGATGCTGGCTACAGAGACACCCAGCTTCGCCAGGCGCTGCAGCAGCACGTCATCGCTCATCCCCTTGTGGTCGACAGTCCCCTCGAACTGCACCTTGTCGCCATAGACGCGCGGTTTGAGCTTGGATGCCGACCACTTGCGTGCATCCACGCGCAGCTTGTTGCGGGCCACTGCTGTCTTGTCGAACACCAGGGCAACGGTATTGCCGCTCATGTCCGTAACAGGCTGGTACTCGCATTCGTCCGAAATGGACACGATTTCGTCAGCCAGTTTGTCTGCTCGATCCTCGCGTGCGCGTGCGTACATCTCGGCGCGTGAGCTGTCGGCGTTGATCCAGTCCAGCATCGTCGTATAGGCAAACTCGTTCTGACGGCAGAAATCGGCCATGTGGCCACCTTCCAGAATGAATGCCAGGAACTGGTCAAGCGCACCAACACCCGACGACCATTTCTGAAACGGCGTCAGGGGCTTGGCTGCTTTTTTAGGGGGTGTGGTCTTGGTGGCCGCAGGCGGCTTCTTGCTGGAAGCCGGGGCCTTGAATGAGGCAGTACGGGCGCGCGTTGAAACAGGCTTCGTGGCCGTCTTGGCGTTTTGATCAGGTGACGCGCGCTTCTTGCTCAAGTCCTGTCGTTTGCATGCCCTCTATTGGGCGCGGGCAATGAAACGACAATTCTTTGAAAACTTCAAGGGGGGTCGATCCGCCCACACCGATCCCAGCACGCGGGCTGCAGGAATGGGCGGCTCGTCTGGCTCAGAAAGCTGAAATGCGTTCGCCCAGAATCACCGACAGCTCGCGCATCACATCGAGCTGGCGGCGCAGGCGGGCTTGCTCTTCGGGGTCCAGCTGGCGGAACAAGGCATTTCGCAGAATGAACTCGTCCAGCCTAGTGATTCGGATGTCCAGCTCTTGCTTTTCGTCCAGCACGCGCTGCTGGTGGGGCGGGATAGCTGGCGTAGCGGCGACAGGAATTCGTGCCGCCTTTGTGCCGGCGGGAACTTCAGCGATGTGCACTTCATTGGCGGCATGGACATGAACAGTCAACTCGTCGCCAGGAGCGAGCACTGTCGCATGCTTGTATCCATCCGTGCTGCACTTAATCTCTGCTTCGTGCTGTCCTGCGGAGCTTGGGACTTTTATTTGAACGGTAAGAGTCATGGCTTGCTTTCTGTCGTTGGTTGAATCACTGGCCAGGCTGAGCGGCAGGTAGCTGCATCAGCTGCGTGGCCATCAGCTCGGATTGCCAGCTCCGTGTATCGCTGGCTGCACTGTCCGAATACGCGACTGAGGGTTCGGGCGTACTCGATGAGGGCGGTGGTGGAAGCGTCAGCAAGTCGCTGCTCGGCATCGGACAGTTGCTGGCGCAGGCCGTCACGCTCACGGCGAGCGCGATCAGCAGCAGCCTGTAAACCGGCCTGCTTCTGGATGGCGTCATTCAGGGCTCCTTGATATTTGTCGTTGACCGTGCGTTCCACGGCCAGCAAGCGCCGGCCGGCGGCCGTGCGTTCATCAGCGATCTGCTGGCGGTACTGACTGGCCAGCAGGCGTTCGTCGGCCAGGTCCGCACCTAGACGGGCCTCCTGGAAGTACCAGACGCCAGCAGCTGCGAGAGCGGCAGCAGCGATGTGAGTAATAGCTCGCACACTCATGGCAGAACCCCGGCCATGAAGTGCCCATCACGACCCCAGCTCGAGCACAGCTCAGCTGTCGTGCCGCGCCGATCCACCAGCCCGGCCAGTACGGCGCTCTTGCCGTTGACCGTGCCGCGCACCCATTTGGGCATCTGGGCACAAGCGCCATCCAGATCGCCGGCATTGGCCAGGGCACGCATCGTGCTGCCGGCCACCTGCGCCTCGCCCAGGTTGTAGATCATGTCGATGAGGCTGGCCTGCACCCACACGTTGTAGGTGTTCCAGTAGCGGAACATGCGCTTTGCTGCAGCTTCGGCCGCCAGGTACATGGGCAGCTCAAGCCGCATGCAATCGGTCTTGGTGTAGTAGCGCCCGGCCACGACCTGCGGGCCAGTCACCCCATTGCAGACCGTCAGGGGCATGCCCTTGCCCACCTTGTCCACGTAGGGAGTGCCGATGTGACGGCCGCTGCTCTCGTAGTAGGCGCCAATGTCCATGGCGAGCAGCACCGCCTCGGATGGCTGGGGCTCACCGGACGGCAGCATGCTGGCAGCGCCAGCCCCCAGCAGCATGATGGTCAGCGCGGTCTGCACCAGGCGTTGTTTGAGGATGGAAGGCATGCTCATGGCGTGCCGTCCTTTCCGCAGGCCTCGCGGGCCCGCTGCTGCAGACGCTGGCGCTCCTGGTCACGGAGATAGTCACGCCGCCATTTCCAGATCAGGAAAGAGGCCTGCAACGCCACAAACGCAATGGAAGCAAGCACCAGCCAGTCGCTCAGCGGCAGGCCTGCAAGGCGAAAGCTCACTGCGGTGCCAGCGCCGGGAGTTGCTTGATAGACAGCCCCAACAATGTCCTGCTTTTGCTCTGCGCTCAGATGCTGGTGAATCCCCAGCAGGCCCAGCCAAGCGGTAAGAATTTTCTTCATGCAGCAGCACCTCCTGTGCGAGAGGTGGCGGCATGTCCGTATGCGGCCGGCGCCGTTGTGTGTGTGATGGGCATCGAGGTTCCTTGGTAGGAACCGCACGCCCCGGGCAGTGAGTGTGTGGGCGCATTATCTTCACGCCCACATCGCGTATCAAGGGGCTGTGGTGCCCCCTTGCGCTTCCGCCAAAGACTGCCGCACGTTCGCGCGAATCGACTTGGGCGCAGCTGCTGCAACGCGCTCAGCCTTGGTCTGGCGCATCTTGATCACACGGCGGCGCACGGCCAGCATGTCGATGGTCAGGGGGCTCTCTGGGTTGCGGCGGTTCCAGTTGCGCATGCGCTCCCTAATGTCGCCCTGCTTCTCGCTGTCCTTGTCATAGACAGCCTGGGCCATGTCAGCAGTCAGGCGCTCCTTCATGGCCCGGTTCTGCCCAATCAGGTTCTGCTCGGTGGCCGTGGCCTCCTGCGTCTCCGCTACAGACTTGGGCTGGAAGCCGACAGCCTTTGCCACCGCCTCGCCCAGCGTCACATCGATGACCTTGCGACCCTTGCTGTCCTTGTAGACGCCGCTGTCGGCCATGTCGAAGCCCTTGGCAGCATTACGCACGGCCGTGGGCGATACCTCGAGAGCAGCGCCAGCAATATCCCCTGTGAGCGCCTTGCGAGCGCCAGTGGCAGCGCGCTGGATCAAGTCGCCGGCTGGGCCGATGATTTCCAACAAGTCCCGGCTGTGGTCGCGCTTCTCGAGGAACAGTCCGGTACCGGGGATAAGGTTGCCCATGCCCAGGCGGCCAGAGATGTCCACCGGCGCGCCAGGCAGACCCGAGACACCCTGCTCGATGAAATCGGCCAGCTCCTTGCCCAGTACGTCCTGCATCAACTGCTTGCGCCACTGCTTGACGCTCATGCTGTAGCCCATCAGTTGCCCGCCGGCATCGATCAGGTCCTCGATGTCTTCAGCGAACGGCAGACCGCCGGCTCCGCCCATCAGCATAAGCATGGCAATTGACCAGCCTACAGCGCGGCGGCCAGCTGCTCGCTCAGGGCTTCCTGCAGGGCCTTGGTTCCACATGCGCTGCATCAGCTCCAGATAGGACACGCTGTAGGTCTTGAAGGTGAACAGCGTGCCCCCGATGGTTCCCCGTGCCCATTGCGGCTTCACCGCCTTGGAGTAGACGAACTGGGTGTCCAGCACCGCCTTGCGCGCGAACGCGGACGGGTTCTGGATTCCTTGCTCCTTCGCCAGGCGGTAAGAGGCAATGAAGGTGCTGCGCCGGTTGAACTGCTCGGCCAGGGCAAAGGGCTGGCCCCATGCCACCTTGGTGCGCTCCCATGCATTGGCAGCCGTTGCTCGAGCATTCCCTGCAGCGGTCCCATCACCAGCTCGCAGCGCACCGGCGCCGCGGGCCTGGGCCATCAGTTGGTGGATTTCCTGGGGGCTGACCACGCCATCGTCTTCGGCAGACTGCAGGGCCTTGGCCAGGTCGGCCTCGTACTGGAAGCCCTTGGTACCCATGTCCTTGAGCGCGCGGGCCAGCTGCGCCCCGGCCTTCTTCATGCCGCCGTACTGGCTCAACCATGGCAGCGTCACCTGGAAAGGCTGGGTCATGTTCACAAATGCCGAAGCCAGCGAGCCGCCCAGGTACTGGGCAAACAGCATGCCGCGCACGGCCTGGCCCTCTTCCTGGGGATCCTGAATGTAGCTGCGCAGGCCCATGGCAAGGTCCTTGAGCTCGCCCTGGTCCTTGGGGATGGCGTTGATCGCCTTGTCCAGCGTGCCCACGTTCAGGCCTGCAGCAGCCTGGCGCGCATTGGAATAGACGAAGTTCGCCACCACCCGGCCCACGTCCTCAGAAAAGCCGGCCGTGCCCTTGCGGTGAATCATCCGCTTGAGCGCGCTGTGGTTGTTCTTGGTGAGCTTCAGATACTCCTGGAATGCCTTGTCCTGGGCCTCGTTGCCTTCGGAGTCCAGGCCCAGCATGTTGCCGAACAGCTCCAGGCTCTCCGGAGTCACCCCGGCAAACAACTTGTAAGCCTGCTGGCTCATGGTTCCCTGCTCCACCGTAGCGTCGGGGAAGGTCAGGCGGAAGTTGCGCGCGGCTGTGTTGGCCTCGCGGATCGTCTCGTACATTCCGAAGTACTGGCGCTCGCCGGCAGCGTCCACCACGTCCACCGTGTAGCGGCCGAAGCGAGACAGCGGAGCATAGCCGGAGTCCTGCAGAGCCTTGGCATCCTCGAGGCGCTTGCGAATCTGCTGCATCTGCACCGCCAGGCGGTCGCGGTTGTCGGGCACGGCCTTGGCGTCCTGCTCCAGCATGTCCAGCAGCAGCTGGGCCGCGCTATCCATGGACGGCTGCTCGAGCACGGCATCACGCATAGCGGCATACTCATCGCCCAGGGTCCGCATCATGTCGGCGCGAGCCGTCATGTCGATGGAGCGATCAATGGCCGCGCGCGCTTCCCGGTACAGGCTGATCTGATCCGGGGTTGCGCCAAACTGAGATTGCAGCTCTTTATCAATCCAGACCACGCCAGCTTTGAGAATCTTGCTCTCAAATCGAGAGTTAATCATGTTTTCGTACTGCTGCGCGGGCAGGCCTTGCCACATGGCGAGCACGCCAGCGTCGATCCGGTTGGCCTTCAGCAGCATGGCTGCCTTGTTGTGCACGCCCAGGTTCGCGTACTTCTTGGTTAGATCCTCCACCAGGGAGGCCTGGCCGTTGATGTCGCGAGCCCACAGCAGGGTCCCCTCAAACAGAGGGCGGGCCACGGCCTTGTTGTCAGCAGCAGATACCGGGCGCTTGCGGTTCTTGCCCAGGATGTCCCCCATGCTGTCGACTCGAGGCAGGATACGCGGCGCTTGGTCGGCAGCATCGTTGGCGAGCATGCTCACATCGTCGATATTCTGCTGCGCGGATTCGTAGACGGGTTTGAAAAACGGGTTGCGCTCGGCCAGGTGGCGCATAGTGCCCACGGTCTTGTCCCACATGGAGACTTTGCCGGGGTGGCTCAGGATGCTGTCGAGCTGGGTAAGCGCGCTGTCCTTGATGTCGGCCAGGCGCGAGCGGCTGAAGAGCGGGCCGTCTTCTAGTGAGCCTGGGCCAGCATTTCCTTGATCTTCGCCAGCGCGGCCTCGGTGTCCTTCTGCAGAGATTCGATCTCGGAGTCGGTCAGCCGGTTCGTAGCGCGCGAGATAGCGGGCTTCCGACTCGGTGAGCGAGTCGAAGCCGTAGCCGGTGGCGGCGCGGAATTCGTTTTCGAGGTCACCATGTTTTTGCCGGAGAGATGCCAGAGATTCTGCAGAGGGCTGAATTTTTGCACTGTACTGCTTGCCGGTCAATGCAATGACCCCGGCCACGGTCCCGCCACCTTCCCGAATATGGCTGGCCAGCGCCGCGAACGTGCCGCCCTGGGTGAGAGTGTCATCCACAAGCAAGTAGGGCTTGGCTTCCACCTTGCCGGCGAAGTCCACGGGCGCAAAGATGCGATCCAGCCCGTCCATGCCAGTGCGGTGAGCACGATTGGCCTGCACGATGGCTCCAGAAGTGGACAGCCCCAGACGCTGGGCCAGCACCCCGGCTGCTGCCACAGGGATTCTGTTGCGCCCTGTGGCCTCCTCCGCCGCCACTGGTACCACCACGGGCTTGGTATCCCCAATCGCCGCACGCACCTTAGCCACCAGCTCGGGAGTCACGATGTCTTGGGCCAGGCGAAAGGCAGCCTCAATATTCCCGCCCTTGGCGGCGGCATAGTCAGGATGCGAGGAGGCAGTGCCCAGTGTGCTGCCAATGATGGCATCCGGCATGCTGGTCGCGCTGGTGCGGCTGAATGCGATGTCACGCACCATTCCAGCGCCAGCACCGCGCTCCACCCAGCCACGGGCAGGCAGGATATAGGAGCGGATGATCTCGTCATCCGTTACCCGCATGCCCTTGAAACCGGGCACATGCTGGCGCAGCCAGGAGCGGACGGCTGCCACTGCGCGGCGCACAAAGCCCATTTCGGGGCGGCTCTGGGACCACTCTGCCAGCACTTCCTCCGCTGCCTGCAGGCGGTGTGCCGGCTTGTCATAGTCCAGGCCGTATTCGGCGGCCTTACGGCGCACGTCCCCACGGCGAACGGCCACGATTTGCTCGAGCACGCTGTCCAGTCCGGTACCGAACACGCCGCGCAGGCCATGGTGGCCCAGCGCCTCATGCATCAGCACCCGGGCCACATCCTTGTCGGTGTGCAGTTGGCTGGCCAGCAGATAGGCCTTGCCCCCGTAGTAGAAGCCCTCCGGGTCGCCATCAGCGCCTCCACTGCGCTGTGCCTGGTCGGCCCAGCGCGCGGCTGCAGGGATTGCAGGATCGGCCATGTCGTACACCACCGTGACCTCGGGGCCATTGGCCCAGCCCGCACGAATGGCATCCACGGTCTTCTGTACCGCACCCACTGCTTGAGCCCTGGCCTCGGCCACGGGCTGGCCGTCGTTCATGGCCTGCAAGAAGCCGTCCACATCGAAATCAGCGTCAGCGTCCTGGCGGCGGAAACGGGTATCACTGTCGCCAGCCGCTGAGGTCGCGGGTTTGTCGATCACCACCATGCGAGCAGAAACACCGGTGTTCACGGGCAGGCTCGGGTCCATGAAAGAGCCATCAGGCAGGCGTTCACTGGTCGCGCCCAGATCGTCCAGCCATGTTCGGAAATCCTCGGCGGCCTTGTTTCCGTGGAAGAAAGCCCCCTCACCCATGATCGCCACCAGGCGGCCACCGGGGCGCAGCAACTCATAGGCATGGCGCACATGCTGAATATCTCGGCCCTTCGAGAACGGCGGGTTCATGATGATGCGGTCATATCCGCTATCACTGTCGCGCTGCTCCACCCCAGTCAACTCGCCGCGGTCCACCCAGGTGGCTTTTTGAGCATCAGGCTTACCGTCTGCATCCAAGGGATGGAAGCCCACGCGGTCGCTTCCCATGCCACGGGATCCACGCATAACCCCTAGACGGCCCTCTGTGTCGCGAAACACATCACCGTATGTAAAGCCGTCGCGCGGCCGCATCTCGGTGAAGTCGCTACCCACCAGGCTGTATCCCTTGGCTTCAAGCAACTCGCGGCGCTCGCCCGACATCTCCACCACATCGGGCTCAACTCCAGCGCGCTCCCGGATGGCGTCGGCAATATGGCCCATGCCGGCAGATGGCTCCAGCACTGCCATGCCTGGCTCAATTTCTGCCGCAGCCAACATACTGTCGACCACGGCCTCGCTGGTGGGGAAGAAGTCCAGACCATCAGCACGGCGGCCAATCAAAGCCCGCTCCATCTGCTTGATCTTGTCGGGAGTGGCAATAGCCTCTTGCACGCCGGCGAACTCGCGCAGCGCAGAGCGGTACTCGCTTCCCGTGGAAATGCCCATGCTCTCCAGACGCTGGCGCTTCTTGAAAGCCGACTCGAGTTGCCAGGGCAAGCGAATCTCCGACTTTGCCCGGCGGCCCACGGCCTCCACCAGCTCCCGCCCAAAATCGCTCATCAGCGTGATGCGCTTGTCGTCATCCCCGGACCAGAGACCCTGCTTCATGGCTTCGGCCGGCGCCAGCACCACCCGGTTCTGCCCACGCTTGATTGGCAGCACGATGGCTCGGTCTGCAATCCCAGAGCGGCGAATGGCTCTCTCGGCAGCATCCTTGCTGGCAAAGTCGGCCATTTCCCCAGCATGGCCGAAGCGTGAAACCTGCAACAAATTCGCCTTGGCCCAGTCGGTATAAGCCTCGCTCACATCATTGGCAACGGCCATCAGACGGGCGCCCAACTTCTTGGTGCCGTCCTGGTCCTGCAGTTGCCGCCCCAGCGCGGCCAGGTCGGAGCGCATGGCTGTGTAGTTGGGGAAGTCGGCAAAGTCCACGGTTTCGGCATCCATGGGCTCCCCACGGTGGCGCTCCTGCTCGGCATAGGTCTTGTACTTGCTGCGCAGCTGGGCCTCCTTGGCGGTGCGCAGCTCCCCGGCCAAAAACTCGACCTGCACCTTTTGGCGCACAGCATCCAGAAACTTAGCCTTGCCGTTCTCAATGGACTGGGCAAGGTTCTCCATAGTGCCGGCCATGGCCTTGTCGGCCCGGGCTGCAGCCTCGGCGCTGGCCGCCATCGCAGCACGGCGGTGGGTATTGGCCTTGCGATCACGAGACAGAGACTCGTCGGCACGCTCGTGCAGCGCTGCCGCCATTGTTCGCAGGCGCTGGGCTGCGGATTGGCTGCGGTCATCCTCGAATGCATCGCGGCGCGCGGCGGCCACAGACTGAGCATCCTCAGTATCCCCGGCAACCAGCTTCTTGAAGGCTTCGGCGGCATCCTTGGTGCGGAATTGGAACCCTGGTACTGCCCCGTTGCCTCGGTAACTGCTGTAGCTGCCGCCCATGCGGCGGGCAGATGCGTTCAGGGTGTCATAGTCCTCGCGGTCCACGCGCTCGGCCAGTTGCACCACAAACAGGTCATGCCCGTGCTTGGTGTGCTTTGTCTCGATCACGTCACCAGCCGTGGTCTGCCCTGCGCTGGCTACTTCGGTGCGCCGTTTGGCCTTTGTTGCCTCCCTTGCAGTGCGTGTGCTGTCGGCGTCCAGGGCGTCGTAACGTGCACGCTGTTCAGCGGTCAATTTGAGGAATGCGTCCTGGCGGCTATCGCCTTTGGCAACGTGGTGGCGCATGACCGCATGGAAATCTTCCAGCGTCTGGGGATCGGCCAGCACCTTGGCCTGGGCCTCACTGCGGGCTTTATCGTCAGTACGGGATTTCTCAATGGCTTTGGCATGAGAGCTGATGTCCTCGTCGGTGAGGCTGTCCACCAGTTCGCGCAGTGCCTGTGCCTTGATCTTCTTGTGCTTGGCAATGCCTTCCATGGTTGCCAAGTAACTGGACGGGCCATAGTTGCGGCCCAACGAAAACTCATCGAGGACGCGGCTTGCCAGGGCCTCCACAATCTCATCCTTGCGGTCGTCCTTGTGTCGGTAGGCAAAGGACATGCCCCCCGTTCGCAGCAGCTCTGCCTTCTTCATGGTGCCCAGCTCGGCGGTCAAGGCCTCGCGGGTGCCCTCTGTGCGCTTGAAGCCCTCGCGCAACTCTGCGGCCGTGGCCTTACCCTCGCGCACTCGGCGCATGAGCGCAATGTGCGCCTCCAGTGTTGGCTGCTTTGATGCAGTTGCTGCCGGGCTGGCGCTGCCCGGAGTCTGGGCGGGCGCTGGCTGTGCACGGGCCACCGGGCCCGCCTTCATCTCGCGCGGATGGGGATCTGTGCCATGCACGCGCTCCTGTTCATCGTCGGCAGCCACCCAAGAGTCACCGTCCTTGCGCACAGCTTGGACCTTGACACTCCAGCGGCCTTCCGAGTCCGGCGGGGAGTAGGCAATCACCCGGTCATGCCCGGCGTAACTCTTGACGATGTTGCCAGGGGTGAAATAGTCGGCACGAGCCTTCTCCGCTTCGGCAGTCACTGCTGCCCGCGAACCGCGCACGGTGGCCGGCTTTTCCGCAGGAGCTGGTGTGGTGGCGGGCGCAGGGGTTTCGACCGTGGCGCCATCACTGGTGCTGCTGCTGGGAAATTCGTGGGCCGCTTCCAGCAGCTGCTCGATAGGCGCATCCAAGCGGATCGTCTTCACGTCCTTGCCCTGCTCGCGCGCTGCCATCCACTGGTGGTGGCCGTCCAGCACATGGCCGTCTTGGGAAACCAGAATGGAGCGGTCGCCGCCCTCGTAGCCCAGAGCCTTTTGCACCTTCTCGCGCGAAAACTCGGCCTGCGTGGGCTTCAAGCTCGCGGCAGGCACGGTTTCCTCCTGGTGTGCGATACCCCGGGCGTTCATGAAATTGACCATCGCGCCGCGGTGTTCAGCCTTGATCTGCGGCATCTGGGCACGGGGTACGGCCTTGGTGCCCGAGTCCGGAGCAAATGCGGCCCAGCCATTGCCCAGGTCTTCGCCCTCGATTGGCTTCTCTTCGGATTTCTTTTGCTGCTGAGCGATTGCCGCTTCTGAATTCATAGCACTCAGCACCTTTTCCCGGTTGCCAGCGCTCATCTTTTCCCAAGCCTTGCCCTCCAGGTTCTGACGAATGACCTTTGCCATCTTGGGCACGGCCGCCAGCACGGCGCGCTGCGCATCGGGCTGCATGGCATCCCATCGAGCGCCTGCGTCCTGGTCGGCTTGGGCCACCTGCTGGCGCTGGGCGTTGCCCTCACGGGCGATTTCCTCAGCCTTGGCCGTTGCCTCCTGCACGGCCGGAGCCTCCACCTTGGGCGCGGTGGGCACGGGGCTGTCCGAGGGCTGCATCTGGCGCACGACATAGCCGCCATCCACCTTCACAGGCTCCCATCCAGCGCCAGCCGCCTGAGCCGCTTTCACTGCTGGCAGCTTGACCGTGAAGGGCTTGCCCTGCTTGTTCAGAATGTCCGGGGCGGCCTGGGCCACGCGCGCGGCGCGGTCTTGCTGCGCGGCCAGCTGTGCCTGGGCATTACCTTCGCCTTCAACCTGGTCGACCTGGGCCCGGGCTGCCGCCGCTTCCTGTTGCGCCTGCTGGATGTTCTTCAGCCGGCGCTGCTCGTTCGCTTCCTGAATATCTGCCGGACCACCCTTGGCTGCATGCTCGGGCAGCTCCGTGGGGTTGGGTCGGTATTGACGGCCAGCCCAATCGGCGGCGCGGGCCTCAGCTTCTGCTGCCTGGTCATTCAGATCCGCCATGCGCTGGGCAGGCGAGAGCAGATCCAGCTCCTGCTGCAAGGCCGTGCGCTGGGCCAAGGCCTCGTTGGTCCAGCCCTGGCTGCGCCCCATCTGGGCCAGGAAGTCCAGATGCTCCTGGATTTGGCCGACGCGGGCCTCGGGGGAAATCTCCCCCGTCTCCATGTCTGCGCCTTCTGTGGGCTGGGCTGACTGTTGCTGTTCTTGCGTCTCCGCGGCTGTTGTCAAGGGGGTTGCCTGCTGCGTCGCCGCGGACAGGTTGGCCGCGCGTGACAGCGCGCCACGCTCTGGCACGACCTGCGCCGGGGCGCCCAAGCCCTCGCGGCTCAAGGCCACCTCGTCCAGCAGGCCAATGGGAGGCACGCCATTACGCTGCAGTGCATCCATGTCCATGATGGGGCTGACGTTGTTCTGTCCCGTGCGGTCGGCCTGCAACTGCGCCAGCAGGGGCAGCTGATCAGGCGAAGCTGTGCCATTTGATACAGAGCCAATAGCGGCTTGTGCCTGCTCTACAGTCAGCTGCGGCTGATTGATGGCTGAATCCAGGGCGTTATCCATGACGGGCGCATGCCCACCGGTAAGCAGCGAAGTGCCCGCGCCCGTCATGCCCCCCAGCGCCGCGCCCATACCGGCGGCAGCTGCCACCCCCTTGGATGTGTCGATGCTCGGATCAAAGGGAACAGCAGCGCGCTGGCCCTCGTATTGGGTAACACCCTCTTCCACGGCCTCCTGGGCGGCTTCGCTTAGGCCTGTCTTGGCTGCTCGCGCAGCAGCACCACCGCCGAACCCCTTGGCGCCAGCCAGCAGCTTTTCGGCACCGAAGGCACCACCAGCACCGCCCACCAGGGCCGGAATTACGCTGGCTTGGCGTGCAGCCGCCGTAGCCTCTTCTTCCGTGGCCCCCGCCTTGATCGCCAGGTCATAGGCGGTACCGGCGGCATCACCGCCAGCCATAGCAGCACCAGCTGCCACACCACCAGCCCGGCCTGCGCGCTCGATCCCCTTGGCACCCAGGCCTGCTGTACGAGCAGCCATGCCCGCCCCCTTGACCGCAGCACCGGGCCCCACAAAGGAACCTGCCGCCTGAGCAGCAGCCAGCAGAGGGTTCTCGGCAATGTAGCTGCCCACAGCCCCCAGCTCACCCATCACCCCATCGGCCTTTTCCACCCCTTCACGGAATTTCTTCTTTGAAGCCTTGACCACATCGCTCTGGGACTCTTCACCGGCCTGGATGATGTTCTTGTCAATCCAGCCCGATACCGCGTTGCCTGGCTTGATGAAGTTGGCAGCAGACGACAAGCCACCGGCGGCCGCGTTGGCAGCCTCGATCACCGTGTCATTCGCCACGGCCAGCAGGCCGCGACTCTTGGGGGCGTCAGCCGCCGGAGCAGGTTGCTCATCCTGAGGGTCATACATTCCGCTGAAGAACCCATCAGGGATGTCCTTCAGCGTTACCGATTCATAGGGGAGCTTCGGAGTCTTCTTGCTTGCCATCTGGATTCCTTTAATGGTCACGAGCGGCCGTGCCGCGTTTGAGGGCTTCTGCCCCGGCTCCGATCTGTCGCCTCTGAGCGGCGCGTTCGGCTTCGCGTTCGGCGTCTCGCGCTTCCTTTTCCTGGCGCTCACGGCGCTTTTTCTCGCTCAGCTCCGCCTGGCGGGCCGCTACCGACTGCGAACCGGAGTCGCGCAGAAACTGCTGATAGTTCGCACGACTTGCCGCCTCCTGTTCTGCGATCGACAAGGTGCCTGCTGTCTTCGCCTGGCCTGCCGGCGCTTGCATCCCAATCGGCGTGGCAGCGACTGGCTTTGCGGAGGACTTTTCTGCCACCTTCTCCGGGGAAGCGAAGCCCATGCGCTCCAGTTGTTGCGCGGTTATCCCCTTGGCGATGACCTGCTTGTATGTGTCCGCATACGCTGCAGGATCGTCCTTGACTGAGTTCAACGCGCTTGAAACAGCAGATGCAGCCAAGCGCTGCTGATTGCCATTGACTGCTGCCCGGCGCATTGCTTCAAAATCATTCTGGGCATACTGGGCAACCTGCTGCTGGGTCATTGGCTTTCCTTCGGCAGCAGCAGCATCAGCAGCTTTGGCAGCGCGGTTGTACGCCTCTCCCATGGCCTGCTTAGGATCAAATCCATAGAGAAGATCGATCTCCGGAGCTGCTCCGGCAGCTTTGCCAGATGCTTTGCCGGCGGCAATAGCCAGTTGCTGACTCCGATGGCTGATGTCCGCATTCAGCCTGCGCTCATTCAGCGCGTAATTGCGGTCGTCGTTCGCCTGCGCGCGCTGCGCCTGGGCATTGCGATGAAGCATGTCCAGGTAATGCGATGTGTCGAGACTCTTCCAGTGGGGAGACACCAGGGCAGTCAGTGCCTCCTGAGTGTTATCCACCGGCTGGCCTAGCAGCGACTTCGCGCCATCGGCGCCCAGCGTATAGAACTGCACCCTGCCGTCCTTGCCTGTATCGAAGCCCACCTTCGCACCGCCGAACAGGCCGGATTCGCTGGCAAATGAACTCAGGCCTTGGGCTCCACCACCCAGCGCGGCACGCAGCTTGCTGTCGGCATCTTTGGCAACTGCAGCCCTCTGGGCCTCATTGAACTGCAGGTCTGCAAACTGACCTTGCTTGACGTTGCGCTCTACTTCAAGGGCCTTGTCGACCAGGCCGGCGCCACGATATGCCGCCACCACACGCTGATTCATCGCCTCTGGCTTGGCGTAATCCGCCACGGCTTGCTGGGCTTCCGCTGCGGTGGAGAAAGATTTGTTGACCCCTGGCGCAACCATGCGGAAGGTTTGCGGCGCTGGCTGACCGCTGCTGCCTTGGCTCAATGCCATCGGTACCGGAGGGCCTGCGCTCTGATCGCCCAAAGTGCCTTCCACGACTTCAGCGGGAGCCTGGGCCTGCTTGAGAGACTGATTCAGCGAATCAGCCTCGGCTTGCTGCTTGCGCCAGACCTCGCGCTGATCCCTCTTGAACTGCTGGTCTTCATCGTCCCGCTTGCGCTGGTCTTCTACGTCACGCTGCTTGAGATAGCCGGTACCGCCCCCGCCAGGAATGCAATGATTGGGCTTGCCATGTGTTCCCCTGCCATACCGCAGGCGCACACAAACGGCCTCGGCGCGCGCTATGAAACGACAGTGCCGAGGCGATTTCAAGGGGGTATGGAATTGGTCAGCGTGTACGGGCACGAGTGCCGGGCAAGCTGAACGGAAGCGCCCTGCCGTGCTTGGCTCCGGCCTTGCGGCGGGTGTCTGACTCCTGACTCTCCGGAGCATGCCGCGAGCGATACAACACATCAAATGCATTGCCCCGGCTGCGAGGGGTTCCGTCTGGCCATGGGGTATTGGATTGGGGTTGATTCATCAGAGCGCCTTTTTGCAATGGGTCAGGAGAAAGCGCAGCGTTAGTGTGTCCTCACGCGGCGCCAGTTGATCGTTCTCATTCACCTCACGGACAACGGCCTCGGGGTTGGCCCCCTGCTCGATCCGGCGAACCTCCACAACCTTTCCGGACGGGAGAATGAAGCGCTTATAAATATGGGGAGAGCTGGCCATCAGTTTGTATTTCTTGGGGATCCCTGCCACAGCGGCAGCTTCTTGGGCCAGAGCCCAGCTTTCAGGATTTGCTCGCGGGTGAAGCGGCCGGCTTCGATGCCGTACTCGCGGTGGGCCTCGCGGCCGCCGGTTTCCAGCAGCCGGTAGTTGTCATAGGCCACATGGCAGCCCTCTATGCCCGGACGGCTGCAGCAGAGCGGGAAGCCGGTGCGGTCATCGGTCTTCAGGCCCAGCCCCTTGCCGTAATTCAGGTGGGCATGCTGGCTATAGCCGCTGATGCCGCACCAAAAGCAAGGCAGCTCGGCCACCAGACGGCGGTATGGTTCGCTTTCGATGGCGTGCTCTTTCGGAACCACGATGCCCGTCGTGCCAGCACCAGGGGTCATGGTGACGTTCTCAGGCACCATGCTGGCCGTAGCAAGGGCGCTCTCGATTTGACGGGCGGCGCGCTCGGCAAGGCGCTGCTCACGACTGGCAGCCTGGCCGGGCTCGCAGTAGTGGCCCTCGTCCTGCTCGTCACGGAGCCCAGCGCCAGCCCAGGAGCTGCGAGACTTGAAGCCCTTGCCGGGATTGAGGGGTTTACGGCGCATCAGCATGATGTGTCCCCCTGGGTCGCAGCACGCGCTGCAAGCAGTCGCTCTACCGCGCCACGAACCAATGCGCTATCACACCGCTTCAATCGTCGTAGTCGAATGAGTTGAGGAACAAGCAGCTTCCATACTTGCTCCGAGATAGGTTCGTCATTCAACAATGAATGTGCGAACCAGTCAGAGCAAGCGCGGCCTGTCATAGATCCACGACCAACAATCGAGATAACCGACCTCAGATAGTTTCGATCTTCTTGAGCACGCTTCAAGGCCTGCTGGTAGTCGTTCAATACCATGCACGCCCCCAGTCCTCTACAGGCACCAGAAAGCCGTAGTCGTTAAACACGTAGACGGTGCGAGCGCCCGCCTGCACTCGGTTGCAGCAGCGGTTCTCCATCCACCGCTCAATGAGGTAGCGCCCGTCCGCCAGGCGCTCATATTCCGGCCACACCAGCCGCGTGATGCGTGAGGCGCTGGGGGGCTTGCGTTCGCCAGCCAGCGGCACGACCTTCCCAAAAAATGCGGGGTCCAGTGGCTTGATCATTTGACCAACCTCACTTCCAGGCCCAGCAGGGCCTTCATCAGGTGGCGCTTGAGCTTGAATTCGGGAGTCAGCATGCCCTTCACGTCCTCGATCACCTCCACGCCCTTTTCCACATAGACAAAATCGGCCACGTAGCGAATGGCCTGCTTAACGCGGCTCGCGTCGGAGTACTTCACGGCGGGCACCAGCTCATAGGGCACCTGGCGGCGCAGGTCGCTGATTTCTCCAGCGCGCAGCTGCATGCACAGATGCCCCCAGCGGCGCGCCTCGGCGCGGCTGTCGAACTTCACCCCATCGGGGGTGACGGTCTTCTTGTTGCCGTACTTGGCTCCACCAGGTCCAGATCGCTTGGCCGCGGCTTGAACCCCAGGCGCTTGAGCTCGGCCCGCACCGCTTCCCGCATTCCCGGCCACAGCCCGTGACCATGTGTCACGGATTCCTCTTCCAACTCCGTAGCCCTGTGCCTTGAGTAGTGCCACCATCCCGGCGTCATTGCCAGTCGCACCAGATGGTCCCTTGCTGCGAGGTAGTGCTTTGGTAAATCGCTTTTCACTCATGCCACCCCTCCCTGCTGGTAGGCCAACACTGCGGCGGCGGTCTTGCGCTTTTCCTTGAGCAACCGAATGCGGTCTGCACGCGCCTGCACCTGAGCTTTCGTGAAGCGGCCTGACTTGCGGGCAAGTTGGTCGCGCAGGTCATCCAGGCGAGCGCGCAACTCGGGGGGGGGCAGCGACAGTGGTGCTGGGCTTCCCCTCAAGCAATGCCATCGGGTTGAACACCGGCGCCGGAAGAGACAAGCGGTCCAGGTGCTCTGCAGCCACGGCAGGCGGCAACAGGCCTGCGCTGACAGCTTGGGTCAGGGCCTCCTGGCGCTGGGCTCCGTCCCAGCCGATAGAGACTTGAATCACAGGCAGCTGGCGCTGCTCGCGGGCCGTGGTGGTGATGCGCTCGTAAGCAGCAATGAAGGCCATGCGTGCCCCCACCTTGTCGCCTGCTGCGAGCATCCCTCGAGCTTGGTCAAAGGCACGCTGAATCTCATCGCTCCAGACCACCGTGGCCGCCTCGTCGGCGGATTTCAGCGCCAGCGCCCAGGCCTCGCTTGGAGCCAGGCGGCCTGCCAGTGTCTCCAGCTGGTCCAGGACCGCCTTCAGGGTGAGCTTGCCCGTGTGCTGGGCACGAACGCGCTTCAGGGCGCGCTCAAGAGCAGGAAGCGGGTAAATGCTCAGGTCATCGGCCATCATGGCGGCGGCCGCGGGAGGCAGCGCGTGCCCCATCGCCTCGGAGGTCAGCGCCAGCTGCGAGCACAAGCGGGCCAGTTCTGCATCATTCAGCATCTGAGCCCCCTTGCTGCGCAGCACGCTGAGCGCGAATGATGGCCATGGCCTCATCCACCACACTGGCATTTGCCTCGAGCTGGTCAGCCTGCTTGGCACGGGTGCTGGTCATGCTGGCACCAGTCTGGAACTGGGTTGCCCACTTCTCGGAGCTTTGAACCAGCATCCCAACGGAATGCATCTGCTTGACGATGAACTCTTCTTGCACCCTGCGCACGTAGTGCACTGCTACGCGCGGAGCCAGCTCTACGCCAACGCGGTCAATGAACTGGGTGAGCTTGCCCGCCACCGTCTTGTTCCACAGCGGCCAAGTGCCGTAGCGCTGCTGATAGGCAATCGCGTAGGCAATCCAGGTCTTGTGGCTCTTGGCCTCCGGTCCGGGGTAGCGCAGCTCTCCAGGAATCTCATAAACCGTGCCGTTGGGTGCAGCCACCTGCATCGGGGCGGCTGGTGCGACAGCCCCGGACGAAGAATTCTCTGGAGTAGTCTCTGCTGTAGTCTTCTTGGTAGTCTTTCCTATATTAGTTTGCGACTTCCCCGGCGACTTGCTTGCAGGTTTGCTCGCATCTTGTTTGCCAGTTCCCTGCAATCCAGTTTGCAGGTTTCCTGCAATCTTGTTTTCAGGGGGGGTGGATTCCAATGCCACCTGCAGAGCGTCGAAGTCCACGCGGAAATACAGCTTGGCTGGGATGCCGCGACGGTCAATCTCCAGGACACCGAGCTTCTGCAGCTTGGCGCGGGCATTCTCTTGCTCAGTGCGAGACAGCCCGGTTTCTTCGGTCCACTCCGTGATGGTCTTGTAGAACCAGCCTTCCTCTTCGGTGCGACGGGCCCAGTAGATGGCCTGCGACAGCATCAAGGCACCGGTGATGCCCGCGCCCAGATTCACGAAAACGCGCTGAAAGGCTACTGGCCGATCCAGATAAGCGCTGATGGTGCTCATGCCTGCACCCCAGCTTCCTGCACAAGCCTCGCCTTGTGCTTGCCCCACAGGCCTGCAATCCACTCCACTCCCTTGGGGGTGAACTTGTAGTGAACGAAGGCGTGCGAAGTCTCGCCGTGCTCTGCTGTGCCCGTCTTGGCCTCAAAGCGGCCGTTGTGCATGTGCTCTGCGCGCGGCGTGAGCGGGCCCTGTGGCGTGGTGCGGTACATCAGCCCGCGCTTCAGCAAGAAGTCGGTGAAGTCGTTCAGCTTGGCGCCAAGGACTTTGCACACCTCACGCACACCCATGCTGCCAGTGCCTGGCTGCACGTAGCGGTCGACAAACTCCACCTTTGGACCAGCCAGCGCCAGCTGCGCCTCGGCCTCGATGCGGGCCTGCTCTGATGCCATGGCCAACTTGAGAATGTCCATGCGCGTCAACTGTGCTGGCGCTGGCTGCTGGGCCTCCAGCTCCTGCCAGCGCTTGACCACCTTCATGCGTGCCACCGGGTCGTAGCCCAGCAGCAGGGTCAGGCTGGTGTCCTTGTCCAGCAGGTACTCGTCGTAGGTCTGGCCGTTCTGGGGGTGTATCCAAGGATGGATAGACCCACCGAACATAGTCCCCAGCTGTCCATGCATAGCGCGCAGGTCGCGCATCACATGAAAGTGATCCTTGCCGGTCAGCTCCGCAATGTCGCGGCTGCTCATGGTCAGCGGCACGGCCACCGGTGAAAGTTGCGAATTCAGACTCATCGGCCACGCCCTCCGAATTCGGGGGCCTGAACGTGGCCTACCAGCGCCAGCAACCCTTGGCTATGCTCATCTTCATGAAGCATCTTCTCCGCCACCATCTGTCGGTACGGCTTTTTCCACTCCAGCACATAGATTGCATCGCGGATGCGCGCCGAGGTGTCCAGCTCCAACAAAGCGCAGCTCCTACGGAAACGATGAAAGGTCACCTCATCGACCTTCGTCTTCAGTTCGTGATCGAGCTTGCCCAGAGGAGCAGCAATGCCGCGGGCAAACATTGGCGTGTGCTCGTCCCCCGCCAGATGAGCAGTCGCGTGATCCAGCACCTCCTGGGCATCGTCCGGGGGAAGCCCCTGCAGCGCATTGAGCACGGCGCCAAGAGCGGCTTTCTGCGCCTTGGTCAGGTGAGCGAGTTGCGTGATGTATTTGGTGGTGTCAGTCATTGCCCACCTCCTTTTCTGGGGTGGGTGGCTGAGAGAGCTCAGGCAGTGGCTTGTCTGAGTAGATGTGATCGAACGTGAGTTCCAGGCCGTGGCTGGCAGCGAGAGAAATCAGCCGGCGGGCGACTTCTGGAGAGACGGTCTGCCCTTTTTCGTAGTGCCCGATGTTGCCTTGGGTGCATCCAAGGCCATCGGCCAGCGCTTGCTGGGTCAATCCCAAGCGCTCCCGGATCGATTTGAGGTTGTGCATACCTCAATTATGAGTCCGACTGATAACTAAATCAACAGTCGGACTGTTTTGAATTAATGAGCCCCACTAATACCCTAAGCCGCTTATGCCAGCACTCCCATTGACTCCAGAGCAGAAAGCAGACGCAGCGCGCCTGAAGCAACTGTTCCAGCGTTGGAAAGCTGACAGGCGAGCTCAAGGGCTGCAATCCAGCCAGGACACATTTAGCGACCAAGTGGGTTTCGGACAGAGCGCCGTCAGCCAATATCTAAACGGCAAGATCCCACTGAATCCAGCTGCAGCTGCGAAATTCAGCAAAGCACTCGGATGCCAGATCAGCGATTTCAGCGCAACCATCGCTGCAGCTGCGAGTGAAATTGGTGAGGCTGTATTGCAGCCCGGCCAAGAAGCCGGCCGACCCGGCGGCATGGACATCACAGAACTGTCAAAACTGGAAATGCAGTTGGTTCTGATGTTCCGTGAGTTGCACGACCAGGCCAAGGATGAAGTAATCAGCTTGACGAACCAGCTGCATAACTCAGTTATGCCTGCGAGGTCTGCGGCTAACCCCTACCCTGGCGTGCCAGCTCCTAAGCAAAAGCTGGCTCCTGCGCCAAAGGCCAGCCGCAAGAAGACCGAGAGCGCAGAGCACTGAGGCGCATCAGGTAACGGCACGGCCCCGTCCGAGGATGTGATCGGGAATCTCGTCGAACTTGTAGATGGGGACCAAGACGCTGCAGCGACTCTTGATCAGCGCGCCCAGGGCAACCATATCCGCCAGCTGTTCGGCAGTCAGCTGGTCTGCCAGCTTCGCCACCATCGCGGCATACGCCTCCGGCACATAGCGCACACGGGGGTGCTTTCCCTTGTATGCCTCAATCTGATCTAGCAACTCTTTCGCGTCCATTCACTCTCTCCTGTTGTGATCGCACGGGCCTGCATTGGCCCCTCATCAAGTCCTGAACCGTCACTTGTTTGAACGGCTCTCCAAACAGCAACGAGTGCGCGCATGTGCAATACATCGTTGCCAACTCCCCCAGCTGCCGCGCCGTGGGGCAACTCGCCCCCGTCTCCCATTTCGACACGGCCTGACGAGTCACACCCAGGGCATGAGCTGTGAAATCCTGAGATAGCTTGGCCGAAACGCGCGCCCTCTTAAGGCGACTTCCGAGCAGCATGTTTGGGTCGGTGTTCATTAGCGTCACTGGTTTTTTATACAGTATTGCACAGTGTTTTGGGCGCTGCAACTGCAACTTTGCATTGCGCAACTCACAGTTGCGCAACCCTGAGTTGCGTCCAGCAAAAGCCGTTTGTAAACAACAACTTGTTTGAAATACAAAAAAATTTGCCGCATTTAATTAGTCCGACTGTTGTCTTTTTTATGATTCCGACTAATAATTTATCCAACGGCAGCAATTTGATGCCGCGCACCACAAAACAAGGTGCTCCGTTCTTCCGGGCCGGCCGGGTTACCAAACGGGAAAGCGGCGAGATCGGCCGCACTTCCAAGAGACACATAAGTGCACGGGGGTGAACGGATCGCTCACACAAGGCTAGTAGCGCTCTGCCCCCGGACGGGATCAGGCAACGCGAACGAGATGTGGCACCAGCAGAAGAAGGTGCCGACGCTGAGAGTCCAGCCCCTGGGACGGTACGGGGTGAGGCAAACGGGATGCCAAGAACAGAAACCTGTTGAGGTATTCAGGGATGCCAAGAACAGAAAAGCCCACCGAGCAATCGGCGCGTCCTCCTGAGCGTCACCAGGAGGGAAACCAGAGCGTCTTGAACCAGGGCGCTGCGGTTTGACCACCAACCACCGAGAAGCCCATGAACCACCTTACTTCCGTAAACCAGCAGATGGCAGCTGGACAGAAATTGTCCGCAGCGCCGGTAGCCCAGCCAGTTGCTGAATCGTTGGATCGCTTGGAAAAGCAGGTCGTAGCACTGCGTGATGTTTTGGATCGCGTCCACTTTCGTTTGGAGCCCGTCCTCACCCCATGCGCCCCAACCCCTGCTGGCGCTCAAGGCGAGGAATCACAACCAACGACAGCGCCGATGGTGTCACAAATCGACAACCTGACCCATTTTCTACGTTCGGCCAGCTTTGACCTGCAGGAGATTGAACGCCGCTTGGCCATCTGAGCAAGGTCAATTGGAGACTGAAATGTGAGCGATTCGCCAGCATGCGGCATGCATGTGCCTTTCCCCGCAGGGCTATAGCGGGGCCATCACACATGCGGTCGGTGAGCGGGGAAAAGCAGCGGAATACAAGCAAGGCTGCATTTCCGGCTGCATCTGTGATGGTGCCGGGGGTCGGCTCCCCGGTTCTTACAAACCAGGCCTGCATGGCCCGGCTGGAATACTGCAAGAGGGTAATTGCACCAGTCTTAGGTGCCCATCATGAACACCCCGGGAAAGTAGCGGGGGCTATCTGGCGTGACTGCTCGAGCAGGTACGGCAGCACAGGAATTCGCCTGAGCTACCGTCAATTAGGAACTCGGCGCCTCCGCGTCGTGACGACAGTGGTCACGCCAGATGGTTTGTGAGCCCACGTACATATTGATTCCGTGACTCTCTTTGGGCAAAATTTGCAGCACGTACCTGTTTTGCCGGGCCTGGGGTCACAGACTCCTTTCACTTCCTCAACTTGCCCAGGCATGACCAAATAGGTCACCGGCTTTTTATTCGTGCCCGCAGCAACTGCTTGCGGGCTTTTTCTTTTGCCGTAAGCAGTTCAAGGTAGCTCATCGCACAAATCAGGTGCCTAAAGTCGCACTGCCACAGCCTCATGAGCAAACCGGGAGCTACCCCGTTTGGTGTAAGACGAGCTCCTATTGATTGCCCGAAAAGCATCAAGCAGAATTCGACCCCATCTACCTGTTATGCCGGGCCTGGGATCCCTCCTCCCTCCCTTACTGACCTCTCCCCAGGCAGGACCCGAAAAGGTCACCGGCTCTTTATTCAAGCCCGCAGCAAGCGCTCGCGGGCTTTTTCTTTGCCCTCAGGAGATTCCATGCATTCGACCCCAACCACCACCCCATCGACAAAGCTGCTGCTCGCCGCGCAATGGACGCTCACCGGCTTCGGCCTCTTCTGCCTGGTCGGCGCGGCCGTGGTCATGGCCCTCACGCCAGAAGCCTGGCCCCTTTGAACATTGAACTCAGATAGCTAACAGGAGATCCTCATGCTGAAGACGATTGTTGACTCCCTGCTGGTCATCGTTGGCGCCCTGCTTCTCGCAGCCTGGCTGTCCGCGCCTGATGCCCAAGCCGATGAGCCCCAGACCATCACCCAAAGGCTGCGCGACGAGTTCGCTTGCCCGGGAATGCATGCCGAATGGCTAGATGACAAGACGGTGCAGTGCCTCAAAGAATTGCCGTGAGTCACCTATGGGGCTTAACACTAACCAGCAAGTAACAATCTGAACCTATACTGAACCCAATAAGAGATGGAGGAAGCCGTGACAGAGCTCGGGAGTTTTCTTTATCACAGCGAAATTGCCCCGGACGCCGATATTGGTTGCGTTGCCGAGATCGCCAAATTCTCCCGCGTTTTTAACCAATCACACGAAATAACGGGCGTCCTGATATTTGACGGCCAACGCTTCGTTCAATACATCGAAGGCCCGCAGGAACACGTGATTGCGCTTGCGAACAAAATCGCTTTGGACACCAGGCACATCAACTTCACTCCACTTTATCAAGCCCAAGGCATCACACAGCGCCTCTTCCCGAAATGGACAATGGCATATTTCGCGAATGATGATGCAGAGCCTCTCGCAAGTATATTGACCGATCAAGGCGAAGCAGCGTTAAGCAGCCTGCAGAAAATACTGCCTCAGTTGGACGCCGCATAGCGGAACAACCTCCTAGCCATTTACTGTCTGAGAGCAGTAAAAATCTGAATCCCTCAATAGCCCGCTCCCGCGGGCTTTTTCTATTTCTGGAGCCCAGATGTTCAAGAACATGATCATTTACCGCATTGCCAAGAGCTGGCAAAGCGATCTGCAGGCGCTGGAGGATGCCCTGCAAAAGACAGTCTTTGAGGAGTGCGGCGCCACACAAGAGCGCTCCGTGGGCTGGGTGCCGCCGCGTGGCGAGCAGCACGGCTCGCTGGTCGAATCCGTGGCCGGACAGTGGGTGATGCGCTTCATGACCGAGGCGAAGGTGCTGCCGGCCAGCGTGCTCAATCGCAAGGTCAACGAGAAGGCCGAGCACATCGAAAAGACCGAGGGCCGCAAGCCTGGCAAGAAGGAAAAGCGCGACCTCAAGGACGAGGCCAAGCTGGACCTGCTGCCCATGGCCTTCACCAAGCAGGGCAGCATGTGGGTCTGGATCGACCCGCAGGCGCGCACGCTGGTGCTCGATACCAGCGCCCAGAGCCGCGCCGACGAGGTGGTCACGCTTCTGGTCGAAGGCCTGCCCGGCTTCGCCCTGGCTCTGCTGGACACCCAGACCAGCCCACAAGCCGCCATGGCGCATTGGCTGATGACCCAGGAACCGCCCGCCGGCTTCACCGCCGACCGCGAAACGGAGCTGAAAGCCGCGGACGAATCCAAGGCCGTGGTGCGCTACGCCCGCCACCCTCTGGATATTGATGAAGTCCGTCAGCACATCGAGCACGGCAAGCTGCCCACCAAGCTGGCAATGACCTGGGACGACCGTGTGAGCTTCGTGCTGACCGAAGGCCTGCAGATCAAGAACATCGCGCTGCTGGATGCGGTCATGGACGGCAACAGCAAGGACGATAGCGGATTCGACACCGATGTAGCCATTGCCACCGGCGAGCTGTCGCGCCTGATCCCCGATCTGATCGAGGCCCTAGGCGGCGAAGGCCGAACCGGCCTGGGCGACCTGCCCGCCTCGCTGGCTACCAGCGCCAGCAACAACGCATCACTCTCGGGCAGATATTAATGCAGTGGCAAACGCAACCACTGCAGCACTTCCTGAAACAAGTTTTCCGAAAATTTGATCCCGTGGCATGGTTTGTCTTGCCTTGAGCCACAAATAGCAATCTTTTTGCTTTTCACGGTCATATTCAAACAAGCCGATGTCAAGTCTCTTCTGGATGACTGACAGCCCGTGCTTTACCTCCCATTCCTCAAGCAGTCTGCGCGTTCGATCATCAAGTGCCATACCTAATCCGTACCTTGGTACACAAAATTAAGCGCCAAATGTAACCATCTGTTGTTGCATTGAGGATGAATTTTTCTGATAGCCATCTGCACGCCAATTAGCGGGCTTTTTCTTTGGAGGCTCCCATGAGTCTGACTTTCGTGAATCACAACGGCGACCCCATCACCGATTCCCGCATGGCCGCCATGCGAGCTCAAGGAATGGAGCTCGAGCGCCTGCGCCGGCTGGCCGCCAAGGCGGATCCCGTGTCCGTGCACAAGGGTTGGCGTGTCACGGGCATCGCGCCTGGTCTGCTGGACGAGGCAAAGCAAGCTCACGAGCGGCTCTGCCAGATGGCGCAGAAGGCAGGCGGCAAGCCGCCGGAGCCGTTTGATGAAACTGCGTGGCTTCGCACCGCCAAGCGAACTGCTGTGCGCAGCAAGCCCTACATCCTTCAAGAGGCTGCTCAGCAATGCAAAGAACTGGCCGTCAAGGTGGGATGGCTGGAAGTCCAGTTGATAGAGATCAAAAAGGTAGTCGCCTGAGTTATCAAAAATCTGGCCTGCACTCAGTGTCAGCCGTGAAGACAGGACTACACATTTGGAACGATTTTCATTCGTGCAACTAAGGCAGATTTTGATGACTTTTGGCAGCTTTTGTGCACGGAACAAGAGTTCGGCTGACAGTAATCTATCAGTCTGCGGGGGTGTAATAATTTGTGACAAATAGCGGTAGCACGAGCATCGAGATTCCAGATCGCCGTTTAACGCTCAGGGTTGAAATGATTGCTCTTTGATCGGGGAGGCTCTTGTCAGATGTCCGCGAATTACAACTTGATGGTACTGACACCATCTCTGGCGCTTCTGGTTCTTGCTGCCGTCTTGATCGTTGCTTGGTTTAACCAACGATCCCAACGCTTTCTGTTTTGGCAAGCCTGTGCCTATTCGCTCACGGCACTGCCCCTCGCTGCTCAAACCTTAATTCCCCTGGAGGTGCTCACGCGCTATGCGCTATTGATTGGCAGCATCTATCTGCTGGGAGCCTGGTGTCTTGCGAAGTGCTGGGCGGACAGGTGGCGTGTATCAACGCATCCGCACATTGCACTACAGGTCTCCATTGTCACCTTAGCCGTTGTGTACCACTTCAGCTGGGTGAATCCGATGCCTTGGGCTCGCATCTGCTCCTTCAGTGTTGGCTCGGGCTTGGTTCTAATGCTGCCTATCCTGCAGGTCCGTTCAAGGATGAGCTCTGTGCACTGGCTCGATAAATTGCTGCTCTGGCTAAGCATTGCATTCACTACCTATACCTTTACTCGGCCCGGTTTGATCTGGCTGCTGGGCTACTCGGATCTTCGGTCATTGCCAAAGTCGCCCTACTGGCTCCTAACGCTGGTGAGCATCTTGAACTTCGCGCTGCTCTTCAGCTTGGTGATGACGGCTATTGCCGCGAAGGAAACGGTAGACAAGCTACGACGTGAGCGAGACTTTGATGCGTTGACCCAGTTGCTGAATCGCCGCTCTTTTCAGGAATATGCCCAGCAGCGCCTCGCTGACATGCGGCTCTATCCGATGGCGGTGCTGGCCTGCGATATAGATCACTTCAAGCGCATTAACGACTCCTGGGGTCACAAGCGCGGCGATGAGGTTCTGCAACTGGTTTCAACGACGCTTAAAGACAGCGTGCGGGAGAACGACCTTGTCGCACGGTTCGGTGGGGAAGAGTTTGTGCTTTTGTTGACGGAGATTTCACTGAAAGATGCCGAGGCCATTGCGCTGCGCATCCAGCGCGACCTCCGCTTGAACAATGAAGTTCTCCCATCAGGCTACACGTTGACCCTGAGCTTCGGGATTTCAGCGCTCGACAGCACCACACCATTAGATCAAGCCCTGCGAGAGGCCGACCGGCTTCTTTACGAAGCCAAAAATGCTGGGCGAGATCGGGTACACGTATCCGGGGGCAATTATCCGGATATATCCATCGAACTCGATCACGTTGCAAACCAAAGCTACCACATGCCCTACCGCAGAATCACATAGAGCCCTCGCAACGAGCGATTCACCCGTAATCTCCGCAGCCCACCACCCGCTTTTTTCATTCCATAGAAAGCGTTCAAAGAATGAACAAGCGTAATCTATAGGCCGAGCCACCGAGGAGCAGACATGGCGAACAATGCTTCACAACCCGTACAGGCATATCGCTACGAACTGTTGCCAGAAAATCTTCACGCTGATTGGAAGATCATCGTTGACAGAGTGCGCGCAGCCTATGACAAGAAGCCGGAAGCAACGATACAGCTGGAGAACGCTCGTCAGCACGGGTTCGGCTTTGTTCGCGCACTCGCGGCGGCTGGGCTTGTGACTGCGGCCGGCAAGGCCGACCTGATGGAGCTATTGCTATACCCCAGATCGTCCTGCTAACTACCCAGCCCCAGCGCGCTGGCGCGGGCTTAAGACCAACAGCAGCATTACTCGGGATTTGGAGACTCAAGACACTGAGCTAACCAATCGGCTGGTAGCTCTTTCATCAGCAGGATGTATTCCGCAGCGAGTTGCTCAGCGTGTAACTCAGTCTCAGCCTCCCCGACTTGAAAGTAGTGAGTCTCTCCACCCTGAGCACAGACCCCTACCCTGGCCGCATACATCGAATCGATTCCTGTCAGCGAAGCCGATGAGAACACCTGCAGACCCTGAATTGTTCGCTCCATAACCCCTCCTCCAAACAATGCGGTCAATCCAACTGTGATTGTCGCAACCATCGAAGTCAGCCGACGTAACGCCGGCGACCCTTTTCGACCAACAAGCCCGCAGCCGCGGGCTTTTCTCATTCTGGGAGCCGCCTATATGCAAGACAAGACTTCTAACCACGCCCCCATTCCCACAGAGCTCAACATCGCGCCGCGTGGGAAATCGTGGCTTCACGGGCAGCTTATTGATGGCGAGCAAGGCCATCCCACCAGGCAAAGCATGGAAAGCGCAGATCGCGCGCAGGCCATCGAAGCAGCCCCTGCCCAGGCAGCGCCCGCAGCCGTGGCAGTGCCTGATGGCTGGAAGCTGGTGCCGGTGGATTTGACGCCCGAAATGAAGCGCGAGTTCATGGATCTGCTCATGGACGGCATCGACATTTATGTGAACCGCCGCGATCAGATCGAAATCCAGACTGACTCACCGCGCAGGATCTGGAAAGCGGTACTTGCTCTCTCGCCAGCAGCCCCAAGGCGCAGGCAGACGGGCGGGATGCGGACGGAGAAGCATTCAGGACTGCTGCCCACTTGGGCCTGACGCTGCGCTTTTACGGAAATTGCGCCCAGTCTGGAATGCCTGGAACGCCGAGCGCATACGAGATCACACATGGTCAAGATCGCGCAGCTGCAATGCGTGAAGCTATCCAGCGAGCAGATGCCGCAATCGCCCAGGCAGCCAAGCAGGGAGGTGCCTGAGTGATTCATTACCACGGCCTGCCCATCACGCCAGAGACAGCAGCAGCCCAGGTATTGCAAGCGGGCCATGGTTTTGTGAGCTTCTCAGAGTCTCGGAATCTGGCTCTTGCCATTTCTGTATGTCAGTCGTTTGCTATTGATAACGGAGCATTCACAGCATGGAAGCAAGGCCAGCCTGTCTCAGACTGGAGCGACTTCTATGGATGGGCAGCCGATGCACAGATGGTGCCCGCCTGCGACTTCGCTGTGGTGCCTGACGTTATCGATGGCAGCGAAGCAGACAACGATGCACTGCTGACAGAGTGGCCGCTTGGCCGGTTCTTTGGCGCACCTGTGTGGCACATGCATGAAAGCCTTGATCGGCTGGAACGCATGGCCAGCGACTGGCCCCGCCTGTGTATCGGTAGCTCTGGAGAGTTCTCCACCGTTGGTAGCGCGGCATGGTGGGGACGCATTGCACAGGCCATGGCCGTGGTCTGCGATGAGCAGGGCCGCCCTGGCGTTCGCCTGCATGGGTTGCGCATGCTCAATCCCGAGGTGTTCAGCCGCCTACCGTTCGCCAGCGCGGACAGCACAAACATCGGCCGAAACATCGGCATAGACCAGGCCTGGCGCGGCACCTACACCCCACCAACCAAAGAGGCCCGTGCCGCTGTCATGCGTACCCGCATCGAATCCCAGAACGCTCCCGCGACCTGGACGCCATTACCGGCAGAGCCGGAAGTTGAACAAGGAATGCTGCTTTGAACACCTACCGCTACACATTCGTGGCTGCTTGCCCAGCCAATGGCGAGCAGATCGTCTACAGCCTGGCTCTACAGCACAAGGACAAGGTGCTGGTGGAGCACATCAAGACCGCGTGCGCCCTTCATCGCCAGGGCTACCAAGAGGACATTGCCGCAGATCTGCATGAGCGCTTTGGCGGAGCTCTGACGCTGCGCGCCATGCATCACGGAGTCGAGATTGAAACAGTGCTGGCAGCCCAGCAGGGAAGTGCAGCATGAGCCGCCGAGCCCGCGACCGAGGCGACAAGCGCGACAGATGGCGCGAACCTATCAACCACCCTGAGCCTCGCTGATGCGGGGTTTTGCATTTTTGGAGACCTCATGGCAACCAGCGCCAGCACCGTGGGCCTGCCAGAAGACAAGGCCTACATAGCCCACCACTTCAACTGCCCTACCTGCTGCGCTGCCGGGCTATCCGGCGGCAAGCAGGCGCGCTGCCCTGATGGACTGCAGCTCTGGGAAGTCTATCTCCAGGCCTTTGATGCCCACGCACAACCGCAGGCCCAGCGCCCATATCGAGCCGCCGTCCAGCCCCACCACAAACCCTGAATTGAGCCTTGATTTATGAAACATTCAGATACACAAGCGGTAAACACAGCCGCCAATGATGGGCCCGTCAGCGCACCCGAGTGGGTCCTGGCTTCCAAGTTTGAGGAACTCACCGGGGTGACACGAGAGACAGTCAAACAGCGCAAGAAGGCCGGCACCTGGCGCGAAGGCGCTCAGGTTGCTGTCGTTCACCGTCGCCTCTACGTCAACATCAAAGCCGCCGATCAATGGATAAAAGACCATCTGCCCAAGCAACACCGCCCGGCGTAAAGATTCGCCATCTCGTCTCAGGCGACAGGCTGCAAATTGCCTTCACCTGGGAGGGTCAGGAGTGCCGCGAGCTGCTCCCAGCCTGTGCAATCAACAAGAGCAGCATTCAGCGCGCAGCCTCTTTGCGCGACGAAATCCGCCGCAAGATTGCCGAAGGTGGCTTCTCCTATGCCGACTACTTCCCGGACAGCCCAAGGGCCGCAGCCCCGTCAAAAAGCAACCCGCTCATGGAAACGCTGCTGCAAAAGCAGCTGGACACCTATGCCCGCCAGGTCAAGAACGGGCAAATGTCCCCGTCCACCTACAACGGCTACGCCAAAGCCATCACAGGCGAGCGCATGCGCCGTTGGCACGGGCTGAAGGTGGGTGAGGTACTGCCCAGCCTGCTGCGTGACTGGGTGTCTGAAATGGACTGCACCAGCAAGGCCATACGGAACATGCTCACCCCACTGCGCAGCCTATTTGAGGACGCCCTGAATGACGAGCTGATCGACTTCAATCCTTTCGAGCGCATCGCCCTATCCAAGCTAATCAGGCAAACGGCCAAGGCCAGCGACTACGTGGTGACGCCGTTCAGCGCGGCTGAGCGCGAGGCCATCCTCAAGGCATGCCGGCCTGACGAGCGGCCCATGCTCCAGTTCTGGTTTGAGACAGGACTGCGCCCAGGCGAGCTGCAGGCGTTGCAGTGGAGCCACATCGATTTGGAGCGAGCCATCGCCCGGATAGAGCTCAATCAGGTCGCTGGCGTGATCAAGGGGCCCAAGACAGCCGCCGGCATCCGAGATGTAGAGCTATCCGCCGAGGCACTCGCTGCGCTGCGAGCCCAGCGCCCTATTTCCGAGCTCAAGGGCGAGCGCATCTGGCTCAACCCTCGCACGGGCGAGCCATGGAGCACCGACGCCCAGATCCGCAAGACGCTCTGGCAGCCGGTCTGCAAGCGAGCCGAGGTGGAGTACCGCAACCCGTACCAAGTCCGCCACACCTATGCCTCGGCCCTGCTGACGGCCGGCGCCAATCCCTGGTACGTGGCCAGCCAGCTGGGGCATGAGGATGTGGAGATGGTTTTCCGCACATACGGCAAGTTCATCAGGGACGACTACCAGAAGCCCAAGCCTGAATTTCGCATTGTGGGAGAAAAATGATCGGTGCGATTTCGGTGCGAAATCGGTGCGATTTGGTGGACACCACAGGACACCAAAAGGCAAAGAAAAACCGCCACACACTAGGCTTTCCAGTGTGTGGCGGTGTCTTGAATGGTGGAGCTGGCGGGAATTGAACCCGCGTCCGTAAGCCTTCGCCGGACAGATCTACATGTTTAGTGCTCTGTTTTAAATCTCGCCACCCAAACCCCGCAGGCACACGCTGCTTGGGTAGCCAGCTTCCTAAAATCTCGCCAAATACCAAGAAGCCCGGTATCCAGCCAGCTAATGTAAATTCCCTTGCAGCCGGGAGGTATTGCTACCCCCTTGCCCAGCCCACTAGCGTGCTGTTGCAAGGCTCACCGGATTAAGCGGCGAGTGCGAAACGTTCGTCGTTTGCAGTTAGTTTTTTGAATGGAGATTTACGAGCGTCACTCAAGCTCGACATGCACCGCACCGGTCCCGAACCCACGTCGAAACCAGGACAGCCCCTTAGTTGCCTATTCTAGCCTCATCCCAGCAACTTCAACAGCTCAAGCGGTGAATTGATATGTGCATCGGCACCCCAGTGAACCGTATCTGCTGTCGCACCCAGGTAGCCATAGCGTGCAGCTACGGTTTTCATACCCGCTGCTGCACCGGCCTGGATATCGCGCTCGTCATCTCCGACATAGATGCAATGCTCGGGAGCAATCTGCATGCGTCGTGCGGCTTCAAACAGAGGCTCGGGGTGAGGCTTGGAATGCGGCGTCGTGTCCCCGCTCACCACGGCCGCAGCCTGAGCAAACAAAGGCATCTGACGGGTCAACGGGTCGGTGAAGCGCATGGACTTGTTGGTCACTACCCCCCACAACAACGGGCCGGCTTCCAATGCCCGGATCAACTCGGGCACGCCATCAAAAGCATAGGTGCGCTCGGTCATGCATTGCTCGTAATTGCGAAAGAACTCCTCGCGCATTTCCGCAAAGCCTGCAGACTCAGGCGTCATGCCGAACGCAATACCCAGCATTCCACGAGCCCCAGCCCCGGCCATATGGCGGTAGGCATGGAGCGGCAGCGAGGGCATGCCACGGTCCACACGCATCTTGTCTGCTGCAGCTCCCAGATCAGGAGCGCTATCGATCAAAGTGCCATCCAGATCGAAAAGAACGGCTCTAACGTGCTTCCACATGGCTGTCACTCCTGCGGGCGGCGTGTCGCCAGCATGTAATTGACCGAGGTGTCGTTGCTGAGCCAATAGCGGCCCGAGATCGGGTTGTGCTCCATGCCTTTGCTGCCTTGCACATCCAGGCCGGCTTCGCGCGCAAAGCGAGCCAACTCGCTTGGGCGCAGCAACTTGGCGTACTCATGAGTCCCTTTGGGAATCATCTTGAGCATGTATTCGGCAGCCACGATCGCCAGCGCAAAAGCCTTGGCATTGCGATTGATGGTGGAAAAAAACACCCAGCCACCAGGCTTGACCAGTTTGGCACATGCCCGCACGATGGACGCGGGATCGGGCACATGCTCCAGCATTTCCATGCAGGTCACCACATCAAAACTGGCCGGCTGCTCCTGCGCCAGCTGCTCGACGCTGACCTCATGGTATTGAATATTGAGCGTTCCCGCCTCCAGAGCATGCAGCTGCGCGACGCGCAAAGCCTTGGTTGCCAGATCGATACCCACCACCTTGGCCCCTTTGCGCGCCATGGAGTCTGCCAAAATGCCACCGCCACAGCCCACATCCAGCACACGCTGGCTCGCCAATGGGGCCTGGGCGTTGATCCAGTCCAGTCTCAGGGGGTTGATCTGATGCAGTGGCTTGAATTCACTCTCGGGATCCCACCAGCGATGGGCCAGGCTGGAGAATTTTTCCAGTTCTGCCGGGTCGGCATTGATAGTGTTGCTCATGGTGCAATTGTCCGCGATTACCGCAATGGATCAGGCATAAAAAAAAGCCCCGTTGCCGGGGCTTTTTGTGTAGCAATCGAAAGATTACTGAGCAGCCTTGGTGCCCACAACTTCGATTTCCACGCGACGGTTTTGAGCGCGGCCGGCAGCAGTCTTGTTGTCTGCCACGGGTTGCTTCTTGCCCTTGCCTTCGGTGTACACGCGGCTCTTTTCGATGCCCTTGGACACCAGATAAGCCTTCACAGCTTCAGCGCGACGCACCGACAGCTTCTGGTTGTAAGCATCGGAACCGATGGAGTCAGTGTGACCCACGGCGATGATGACTTCCAGGTTGATGTCCTTGATCTTGCCGGTCAGGTCATCCAGCTTAGCCTTGCCTGCGGGCTTCAGCACGGACTTGTCGAAGTCGAAGAAAGCGTCAGCAGAGTAGGTAACCTTAGATGCCACTGCAGGCTGGGGAGCCACAGGAGCGGGAGGCACAACGGCGGGAGCGGGAGCAGCAACCTGGGCCTTCAGAGCACCGTCGCAATCAACAGCGGCAGTAGCAGGAGTCCAGTTGGCATCGCGCCAGCACAGTTCGTTCGTGCCGTTCTTCCACACCAGTTCGCTGGTGCCGTTTTGCCAGTTGTCGATAGTCTTGCCACCGTCAGCAGCCTTCACTTGTGCGCCAGCGGCTGTCACGAGGGCAGCAGAGGCAAACAACATCGCCACTTTGTTCAGTTTCTTCATGGTTCTCCTCTTGGGGAAAAAGCCGCAGCAGGGCTGCGAATCTGTGGACGTCATCAGTGACCATCACCAAAAACGTTGAAATGATTGTGCCATACGTAACATGCAAGAGTGTTGTCAACTAGGCACCAACAAGTAGGACAGCTATGTAATTCCTCAGTTATGTTGCTCTGCTGCCACACGCCATTCGACCTAAAATGGCTGTTTTCCAGCCGTCAAAGTATCACTAGACATGACCCAGTTTGCTAAAGAAACTCTGCCCATCAGCCTTGAAGAGGAGATGCGTCGCAGTTATCTCGATTACGCCATGAGCGTGATCGTGGGCCGGGCGCTTCCTGATGCGCGTGATGGCCTCAAGCCCGTGCACCGCCGCGTTCTGTACGCCATGCACGAACTCAATAACGACTGGAACCGCCCCTATAAGAAGTCGGCGCGTATCGTCGGTGACGTCATCGGTAAGTACCACCCTCACGGCGACATCGCGGTCTACGACACCATCGTGCGTATGGCGCAGGACTTCTCGCTGCGCCACATGCTGGTCGATGGTCAGGGCAACTTCGGCTCGGTGGACGGTGACAGCGCCGCCGCCATGCGTTACACGGAAATCCGCCTCTCCAAGATCGCTCATGAAATGCTGGGCGACATCGACAAGGAGACCGTGGACTTCGGCCCCAACTACGACGGCTCCGAGCAGGAGCCGCTGGTGCTGCCAAGCCGCCTGCCTAACCTGCTGGTCAACGGCTCCTCCGGTATTGCCGTGGGTATGGCCACGAATATCCCGCCGCACAACCTCAATGAGGTAGTGGACGGCTGCCTGCATTTGCTGCAGAACCCCGAAGCTTCCATCGACGAGCTGATGGAGATCATTCCCGCGCCCGACTTCCCCACGGCCGGCATCATCTACGGCATCAACGGTGTCAAGGAAGGCTATCGCACCGGCCGTGGCCGCGTGGTGATGCGTGCCAAGTGCCACTTCGAGGACATCGACAAGGGCCAGCGTCAGTCCATCATCGTTGACGAGCTGCCCTACCAGGTCAACAAGAAGACGCTGCAGGAGCGCATGGCCGAGCTGGTGCACGAAAAGAAGATCGAGGGCATCAGCCATATCCAGGACGAGTCGGACAAGTCCGGCATGCGCCTGGTGATCGAATTGAAGCGCGGCGAAGTGCCCGAGGTGGTGCTCAACAACCTCTACAAGCTGACCCAGCTGCAAGACACCTTCGGCATGAACATGGTGGCCCTGGTCAACGGCCAGCCCAAGCTCTGCAACCTGAAGGATCTGATCCAGGTCTTCCTGGAGCACCGCCGCGAAGTGGTGACCCGCCGCACCGTGTTCGAGCTGCGCAAGGCGCGCGACCGCGGCCATGTGCTGGAAGGTCTGGCCGTCGCACTGGCCAATATCGACGACTTCATCGCCATCATCCGCAACGCTCCCACACCTCCCGTGGCCAAGGCCGCGCTGATGGAAAAATCCTGGGACAGCAAGCTGGTGCGCGAGATGCTCACCCGCACGCGCACCGACGGCGGCGTGGTCAATGCCGACGACTATCGCCCCGAGGGCCTGGAAGTCGAATTCGGCATGCAGCAAAACGGCCTGTACCGCCTGTCCGAGACCCAGGCCCAGGAAATTCTGCAGATGCGTCTGCAACGCTTGACGGGCCTTGAGCAAGACAAGATCGTGGCCGAGTACAAGGACGTCATGTCGGTCATCGAAGACCTGCTGGACATCCTGGCCAAGCCCGAGCGCGTCTCCATCATCATTGGCGAAGAACTCAACGCCGTGAAGGCCGAGTTCGGTCAGTCCAAGAAGGGCGAGCGCCGCTCCACCGTGGAGTACAGCGCGCAAGACCTGTCCACCGAAGACCTGATCACGCCCACCGACATGGTGGTGACGCTCTCGCACACCGGCTACATCAAGAGCCAACCCCTGTCCGAGTACCGCTCGCAAAAGCGCGGCGGCCGCGGCAAGCAAGCCACGGCCACCAAGGAAGACGACTGGATCGACCAGCTCTTCATCGCCAACACGCACGACTATCTGCTGTGCTTCTCCAACCGCGGCCGCATGTACTGGCTCAAGGTCTGGGAAGTGCCCTCGGGTTCGCGCGGCTCGCGCGGTCGCCCCATCGTCAACATGTTCCCGCTGCAGGAAGGCGAGAAGATCAACGTGGTGCTGCCGCTGACCGGCGAAAACCGCAGCTTCCCCGAAGATCACTTCGTCTTCATGGCCACCAGCATGGGCACCGTCAAGAAGACGGCGCTGACCGAGTTCAGCAACCCGCGCAAGGCCGGCATCATTGCCGTGGGCCTGGACGAGGGCGACTATCTGATCGGCGCTGCGCTGACCGACGGCAAGCATGATGTGATGCTGTTCAGCGACGGCGGCAAGGCCGTGCGCTTTGACGAGAACGATGTGCGCCCCATGGGCCGCAATGCGCGCGGCGTGCGCGGCATGAACATCGAAGAGCATCAGAACGTGATCGCCATGCTGGTCGCCGAGGCCGACGACGGCACGGGCAATGTGGTGGCGGGTTCGCAAAGCGTGCTGACCGCCACCGAAAACGGCTACGGCAAGCGCACGGCCATCAGCGAATACACGCGCCACGGCCGCGGTACCAAGGGCATGATTGCAATCCAGCAGTCCGAGCGCAACGGCAAGGTCGTGGCTGCGACCCTGGTGGCGCCCGAGGACGAGATCATGCTGATTACCGACACCGGCGTGCTGGTGCGTACCCGGGTTGCGGAAATCCGCGAGCTGGGCCGCGCCACACAGGGCGTGACGCTGATCAACCTGGACGAAGGTGCCAAGCTCATCGGCCTGCAGCGCATCGTCGAAAATGATGCGAACGACAATGCCGGCGAGGACGGCGGAGCCGATGACTCCGGCAGCGCCGGCGCCGAAGGCGCGCCCGAGTCCGGCGACGCCTCCTGATCGGCCAGCCCCGGCTGCCCCGATACGGACCGGACGCCACGGGCATGGCCCCATGCCCGTGGCCCAATGTTTTGATAGCTGAAAGCGCAAGCCAGACAAGCGCTTTCACATGTTTTGAGCGTAAATCTGATGAACCGCCCTTTTAACTTCTCCGCAGGCCCCGCCGCCATCCCTGAAGAAGTGCTGCAAACCGCAGCCGCCGAAATGCTGGACTGGCACGGCTCCGGCATGGGGGTGATGGAAATGAGCCACCGCGGCAAGGAATTCATCAGCATTTACGAAGCCGCCGAAGCCGATCTGCGCGAGCTGCTGGCCGTGCCCGCGCATTTCAAGATCCTCTTCATGCAGGGCGGCGGCATTGCCGAAAACGCCATCGTGCCCATGAATCTGTCGCGCGCCGGCGTGGTGGACTTTGTGGTGACCGGCAGCTGGAGCCAGAAGTCGGCCAAGGAGGCCGCCAAGTACGCCAGCGATGCCAATGTGGCCGCCAGCGCCAAGGACAGCGACTACACCACCATTCCCGCCGCCAGCAGCTGGAATCTGAGCCGCGGCGCCAGCTATGTGCATATCTGCAGCAACGAGACCATTCACGGCGTGGAGTTCCACGAGCTGCCCGACCTCCAGGCTCTGGGCTCGGATGCTCCGCTGGTCATCGACTTCTCCTCGCATGTGGCCTCGCGCTCCATCGACTGGAGCCGCGTGGGCCTGGCCTTTGGCGGCGCGCAGAAGAACATCGGCCCCGCCGGCCTGACCATCGTCATCGTGCGCGAAGACCTGCTGGGCCATGCCCTGCCCGTCTGCCCCAGCGCCTTTGACTACCGTATCGTGGCCGACAACGGCAGCATGTACAACACGCCTCCCACCTGGGGCATCTACATGGCCGGCCTGACCTTCCAGTGGCTCAAGCGCCAGACCGAAGGCGGCCTCAGCGGCGTGGCCGCCATGGAAGCGCGCAACATCGCCAAGGCCAAGCTGTTCTATGACTATGTGGACCAGTCCTCGTTCTACGTGAACAAGGTGGCCGCGAACTGCCGCTCGCGCATGAACATTCCGTTCTTCCTTCATGATGAGTCGCGCAACGACGCCTTCCTGGCCGGCGCCAAGCAAGCCGGCCTGCTGCAGCTCAAGGGCCACAAGTCCGTGGGCGGCATGCGTGCCAGTATCTACAACGCCATGCCCATAGCAGGCGTGCAGGCGCTGGTCGACTACATGCGTGACTTCGAGCAACGTCAGGCCTGAGCCCCACCCTTAGCCTTGTAAAAAGATGAGCTGCCACCGCTTGATCTGCAAGTACTTCACCAAGGTATTGGTTTGAATTCCTTGTGCAAAAAGCGCCAGCAGCTACGACATTTGAGAGATTCATGAGCCAAGAACCCCAAGCCAGCCCCGAGCTGTTGTCGCTGCGCAACCAGATCGATTCCCTGGACCGCCAGTTGCTGGAGCTGGTCAATCAGCGCGCCCATGTGGCCGAGCAGGTGGGCGAGCTCAAGAAGAAGGAAGGCTCGGCCTTCTTCCGCCCGGACCGCGTGGCCCAGGTGATCGAGAAGATCAAGTCCAACAACCCCGGCCCGCTCAAGGGCGCGCATGTGGCCGCCATCTGGCGCGAGATCATGTCGGCCTGCCTGGCGCTGGAATCCCCCCAGCGCGTGGCCGTGCTCGGCCCGGCCGGTACCTTCTGCGAGGAAGCGGCGATCCAGTACTTCGGCGGCGCGGCCGACCTGATGTACTGCAACAGCTTCGAGGAAGTCTTTCATGCCACGGCCGCCGGCAGCGCCCAGTACGGCGTGGTGGGCGTGGAGAACTCCAACGAAGGCGTGGTCACGCGCTCGCTGGACATGTTCCTGCACACGCCCTGCCATGTGGTGGGCGAAGTCAGCATGCTGATCCGCCACAATCTGATGCGCACCAGCAACACGCTGGACGGCATCGAGGTCGTGGCCGCCCACCCCCAGGCTCTGGCCCAGTGCCAGGGCTGGCTGTCCAAGCACCTGCCGCATGCCGAACGCCGCCCCGTGGAGAGCAATGCCGAAGGCGCACGCCTGGCGGCCCTGCATCCCAACTGGGCCGGCATTGCCGGTGAGCGCGCAGCCCAGCAGTTCGGCCTGCACATCGTCAGCCACGCGATCCAGGACGATGCCTACAACCGCACGCGTTTTGCCGTCATCTGCCTGCCGCACACGCTGGCCACGGCCGCGCCCAGCGGCAGCGACTGCACCAGCCTGGTGGTCTCGGTGCCCAACACCGCCGGCGCCGTGCATGACCTGCTGGTGCCACTGAAGAAGCATGGCGTCTCGATGACGCGCTTCGAGTCGCGCCCGGCCCGCACCGGCCAATGGGAGTACTACTTCTACATCGACATCGAAGGCCACCCGGCCCAGGCCAATGTGGCCGCCGCCCTGCAAGAGCTCCAGGGCCTGTGCGCGTTCTACAAGGTGCTGGGCACCTACCCGGTGAGCAAGTGATGGCGACTCAGGAATTGCAGCCGTTCGAGCAGCTCGGCTTGATCGGCTGCGGATTGATGGGCGGCTCCTTCGCGCTGGCACTCAAGAAAGCAGGCCTGGTCAAGCGCGTGGTGGGCTACAGCAAATCGCCCTCGACCACCGAACGTGCGCGCCAGATGGGCGTGATCGACGTGGAAGCGCCCTCCGCCCTGCTGGCGGCGGCCGGCGCCGATCTGGTGCTGCTGGCCGTGCCCGTGGCGGCCACCGAGGCCACGCTCAAGTCCATCAAGCATCTGGTCACGCCCCAGATGATGATCATGGACGTGGGCTCCACCAAGGTCGATGTGGTGCAGGCCGCACGTTCGGCGCTGCGCGACCAGATCGGCAGCTTTGTGCCCGCCCACCCCATCACCGGCAAGGAAGTGGCCGGCGTGGAGCACGCCGATGTCAAGCTCTACCAGGGCGCCCAGGTCGTGCTGACCCCTACGGAGCGCACGCTGACAGCGCATCTGGCCAAGGCCCAGGCGCTGTGGCAGGCCCTGGGATGCAAGGTCACGGCCATGTCGCCCGAAGCCCATGACAGCGCACTCGCCACCGTCAGCCACCTGCCCCATCTGCTGGCATTTGCCATGATGCAAAGCGTGCTGAACCAGCCCGGTGCCGACGATATGCTGGCGCTGGCCGGACCCGGCTTTCGCGATTTCACGCGCATAGGCGCGGGCGACCCCAAGCTCTGGCGCGATGTGCTGCTGGCCAACCGCGATCAGGTGCTGGCCCAGTCACGTCAGTTTCGCCAGGCGTTGGAGCAGCTCGAAGGGCTGATGCAAGCCAACGACGGCCAGGGCCTGCAGGACCGCCTGACCCTGGCCAGCGCCGCGCGCGCCGAATGGACCATGGGCGGCAAGCGAGGCTCTTAAACTAGCGGCGTCGATCTATTCACCCAACCGCCACAGACACCGGGCAACGCCCGCCGCGCAGCCCGGTGTCGAAGCAGCCAGGCTGCGCAGGGGTTACGAGAGTTTTATGTTCACCACCGAATTTCTGGATCTGCCCGCACTGGACTCCGCCAACGGCACCGTCAGCCTGCCCGGCTCCAAGAGCATCTCCAATCGCGTGCTGCTGCTGGCCGCACTGAGCCAGGGCACTACCACCATTCACGACCTGCTGGATTCGGACGACACCCGCGTCATGCTGGCCGGACTCAAGCAGCTGGGCTGCAGCATCAGCCCGGACGTCGTCACACCCGGCCAGGCTATTGCGGTCACCGGCATCGGCGGTCAGCTGCCGGCCGGCACTGCGGCCACGCTGTTCCTGGGCAATGCCGGCACAGCCATGCGCCCGCTGACCGCGGCGCTGTCGGTGCTGGGCGGCGACTTCGAGATGACCGGCGTGCCCCGGATGTACGAACGCCCGATCGGCGACCTGGTCGACGCGCTGCGCCAGCTGGGCTGCAAGATCGACTATCTGAAGGATGAAGGCTTTCCGCCCCTGAAGATCGGCCAGCCCGACTTCAGCCAGCTGGGCAGCGAATCCATCAAGGTACGCGGCGATGTCTCCAGCCAGTTCCTGACCTCGCTGCTGATGGCCCTGCCCCTGCTGGCCAAGGATCGAGATATCAGCATCGAGGTGGTGGGCGAGCTGATCTCCAGGCCCTATATCCACATCACGCTGGAACTGCTGGCGCGCTTTGGCATTGCCGTGCAAAACGATAACTGGCAGCGCTTTGTGATCCCCGCGGGCAGCCACTACCAGTCGCCGGGCGCCATCCATGTGGAGGCCGACGCCTCGTCGGCCAGCTATTTCATCGCGCTGGGCGCGATTGCCACCGGCACTACCGATGACGCCGATGCCGACAACGCGCCGCAGCCCAAGAGCATCCGCATTCTGGGTGTGGGCCAGGACTCGATCCAGGGCGATATCCGCTTCATCGAGGCCGCCCAGGCCATGGGCGCAAAGATCGAAAGCGGCCCCAACTGGCTGCAGGTCAGCCGTGGCAGCTGGCCTCTGAAAGCCATCGACCTCGATTGCAACCATATTCCCGACGCGGCCATGACGCTGGGCACCATGGCGCTGTATGCCGACGGCGTGACCACGCTGCGCAACATCGCCAGCTGGCGCGTCAAGGAAACCGACCGCATTGCCGCCATGGCGATCGAGTTGCGCAAGCTCGGCGCCTCGGTGGAAGAAGGTGCGGACTACATCCGCATCACTCCCCCGGCCGGCAAGGCCGCCTGGAAAGCAGCCAGCATCCACACCTATGACGACCACCGCGTCGCCATGTGCTTCTCTCTGGCGGCCTTCAACCCGGCCAAGCTGCCCGTGCGCATCGAAGACCCCAAATGCGTGGCCAAGACCTTTCCCGACTATTTCGAGGCACTGTTCTCCGTCAGTGAAGCCGAGCGCGAGCACATTCCCGTGATCTGCATCGACGGGCCCACAGCCTCCGGCAAGGGCACGATTGCCGCAGAAGTCGCCAGGGCACTGGGCTACCAGCTGCTGGACTCAGGCGCGCTGTATCGCATCACCGGCCTGGCCGCATCGCGCGCCGGCATGACGCTTGACGAGTCGAACGAGGAAACCATTGCCGAGATGGCGCTGGACATGCCGGTACGCTTCGATGCACAGCAGCGTGTCTGGCTCGGCGACGAGGACATCAGCCTGGCCATCCGCAGCGAAGAAGCCGGCATGAACGCCTCGCGCGTATCGGCCCTGCCCGCCGTACGCACCGCGCTGGTGGATCTGCAGCTGTCCTTCCAGGCTCTGCCGGGACTGGTTGCCGACGGCCGCGACATGGGTACGGTCATCTTCCCCCACGCCCCGCTCAAGGTCTATTTGTGGGCATCTGCCCAGTGCCGCGCGGAGCGCCGATATAAACAGTTGATTTCCAAAGGAATTTCAGCTAATATGTCCACCCTTTTGGCAGACCTTGAGGCAAGAGACGCGCGCGACATGAATCGCGCCACCGCTCCGCTCAAGCCCGCCGAGGATTCTTTGCAGCTCGACAGCTCCGAGATGACCATTGAAGAAGTGGTTGCCCAGGTGCTGTCGTGGTGGCAGGAACGCCAGCCGTTTGGCCGCTCTTGAAACTTCAGCTTGAAGTTTTCGGGACAGCCCCGCATCTGGCTTGTTGGCCCTTGATGCCAGGCTTTCGCAGACCGCGGACCGGCAGCAAGGTTGTTAACCTTTAACCCCGTGGGCCCAAACCCACAACCTCCGCAATCAGTCTTAAAAACGCTTGGCAATGGTGCCGACGGAAACCTGGTTGCGGGCAAGGAACTACATGTCTGAATCTTTTGCCGCCCTTTTTGAAGAGTCGTTGACACGCACCGAAATGCGTCCTGGCGAAGTTATCACCGCTGAAGTCGTGCGCGTTGAGCACAACTTCGTGGTGGTGAACGCCGGCCTGAAGTCGGAAGCCTACGTGCCCCTCGACGAGTTCAAGAACGACCAGGGCGAAGTCGAAGTCCAAGTGGGTGACTTCGTGTCCGTGGCCATCGGCTCCATCGAAAACGGCTACGGCGACACCATCCTGTCCCGTGACACCGCCAAGCGTCTGGCTTCCTGGCTGTCGCTGGAAAAGGCTCTGGAATCCGGCGAATTCGTGACCGGCACCACTTCCGGCAAGGTCAAGGGCGGCCTGACCGTTCTGGTCAACGGCATCCGCGCTTTCCTGCCCGGTTCGCTGATCGACACACGTCCCATCAAGGACCTGACTCCCTACGAAAACAAGACCCTGGAATTCAAGGTCATCAAGCTGGATCGCAAGCGCAACAACGTGGTGCTGTCGCGCCGCGCTGTGGTGGAAGCCTCCATGGGCGAAGAACGCGCCAAGCTGATGGAAACCCTGAAGGAAGGCGCTATCGTTCAGGGCGTGGTCAAGAACATCACCGAATACGGTGCGTTCGTGGACCTGGGCGGTATCGACGGCCTGCTGCACATCACCGACATGGCATGGCGCCGTGTGCGTCACCCCTCCGAAGTGGTGACTGCTGGTCAGGAAATCACTGCCAAGATCCTGAAGTTCGACACCGAAAAGAACCGCGTGTCCCTGGGTCTGAAGCAAATGGGCGACGATCCCTGGATGGGCGTGGCTCGCCGCTACCCCTCCGCTACCCGTCTGTTCGGCAAGGTCACCAACATTGCTGACTACGGCGCATTCGTGGAACTGGAACCCGGCATCGAAGGCCTGGTGCACGTTTCCGAAATGGACTGGACCAACAAGAACATCGCTCCCACCAAGCTCGTGTCCCTGGGCGACGAAGTGGAAGTCATGGTTCTGGAAATCGACGAAGACAAGCGTCGCATCTCCCTGGGCATGAAGCAGTGCAAGGCTAACCCCTGGCAAGAATTCGCCCAGAACACCAAGCGCGGCGACCGCGTGAAGGGCCCCATCAAGTCCATCACCGACTTCGGCGTGTTCGTGGGTCTGGCTGCCGGTATCGACGGCCTGGTGCACCTGTCTGACCTGTCGTGGAACGAAGCCGGCGAAGCCGCCGTTCGTAACTACAAGAAGGGTCAAGAAGTCGAAGCCATCGTGCTGGCCGTGGACGTTGAGCGCGAGCGCATCTCCCTGGGCATCAAGCAGCTGGACAGCGATCCCTTCACGACCTTCGTGACCGTGAACGACAAGGGCCAGGTTGTGACCGGTAAGGTCAAGACTGTGGACGCCAAGGGCGCTGAAATCGACCTGGGCGAAGACATCATCGGCTACCTGCGCGCTTCCGAAATCTCGCAAGACCGCGTGGAAGATGCTCGTTCCGTCCTGAAGGAAGGCGACGAAGTGACTGCCGTGGTGGTGAACGTGGATCGCAAGAGCCGCAACATCCAGCTGTCCATCAAGCAAAAGGATCACGCTGAACAGCAAGTCGCCATGGCTTCCCTGTCGGCTCAGTCCTCCAAGGAAAACGCTGGTACCACCAGCCTGGGCGCTCTGCTGCGCGCCAAGCTGGACGCTGACAAGTAAATCTTGCATCAGCCGGTCAGCCAGCTCGCCTGGCTGACCGCCAAGCGTCAAAGACAACGGGCGCCCTGTGCGCCCGTTGTTGTTTTCAACCTAGAGCCTCCGCCACCCGATGACCCGATCCGATCTCGTCGAAGAACTTGCCGCCCAGTTTGGCCAACTCAACCAACGTGATGCCGAGCAGGCCGTCAAAACCATTCTGGATGCCGTCAGCGATGCCCTGGTGCGCGGTCACCGTATCGAAATTCGCGGCTTTGGCAGCTTTGCCATCAATCACCGCCAGCCCCGCATAGGCCGCAACCCCCGCTCGGGCGAGTCCGTTCAGGTTCCTTCCAAGCGCGTTCCTCATTTCAAGCCCGGCAAGGCCCTGCGCGAAGCCGTGGACAATCTCAAGGCCGACGACTCCGCTGCCCAGCAGCCGCAGACCGCCTGAAGTCCGTAGGCACCGTCAGCCCAATCAGGGCTGAGCATGCCGCCGTTTGCCAGTCCGCGCATAGGCTGGCCTAAAATCTTCCCGTCACACAAGGCGCATAAAGGGAAGCATGAAATACCTGCTGTGGCTGCTCAAGGCAGCCATTTTTTTTCACTCTGTTCGCATTCGCACTCAACAACCAGCAAGACGCCACCGTGCATTTCTTCTTTGGCACGGCCTGGACCGCACCTCTGGTGCTGGTGGTTTTGGCTGCTTTCGCACTGGGCCTTTTTGTCGGAGTGCTGGGCATGGTGCCACGCTGGCTCAAGCATCGCAGCGCAGCGCGCGAAGCACAGGCCACTCAACAGGTACCGAACGCCGCAGCCAACGCTGCCAGTGCAGCACCTGCGGTGAAGGAACAGAACTCTTCTTCGATCATTGCGCCGGGCGACGTGCATGGAATTTAATCTGACTTGGATTTTGCTGGGCCTGCCTGCAGCCTTTGTGCTGGGCTGGCTGGCCTCCCGCTGGGATTTGCGCCAGGTGCGTGCCGACAACCGCCAGGCTCCCAAGGCGTATTTCAAGGGCCTGAACTTTCTGCTCAACGAGCAGCAGGACAAGGCCATCGATGCCTTTATCGAGGCCGTACAGAACGACCCCGATACTACCGAGCTGCACTTTGCCCTGGGCAATCTGTTTCGCCGCCGCGGCGAATACAACCGTGCGGTGCGCGTCCACGAGCATCTGCTCAGCCGCGCCGACCTCACCCGCCCCGACCGGGACCGTGCCCAGCATGCACTGGCGCAGGACTTTCTCAAGGCAGGCCTGCTGGATCGCGCCGAGGAGGCGCTGAACCGCCTGGAAGGCACGCAGTACGAAGGCGAGGCACGCCTGGCACTGCTGGCCATTTACGAGCGCTCTCGCGACTGGGCCCAGGCAGCGGCCATCGTGCGCAAGATGCAGGCTGCGGGCCAGGGAGACTTCAGCACCCGCCTGGCCCACTATCTTTGCGAAGATGCGCAATCCCAGGTGGCCCATGGCCAGCTCGACAAGGCTTTTGCGCAGCTGCAGCAGGCCCTGGAGACGGCGCCGCAAGCTCCGCGCCCCCGACTGGAGCTGGCCCAGCTCCAGCATCGCCAGGGCCGGTCCGCGCAGGCTTTGTCCAGCCTTCAGGCCCTGGCGCAGAACAGCCCCGCAGCCCTGCCCCTGGCCGCCAGCCTGCTGGTGGAAGTGGCCGAAGCAACGGGCGCGCTCGCCGAGGCTCGCGATCTGCTGCTCAAGCACTATGAACAGGCACCATCGCTGGATCTGCTGCAGGCACTGGTCGCCCTGGACCAGAAAAGCGGTGATGCTGCAGCGCCCGGCCGCCAGCGCCTGGTGCAGCATCTGGAGCATGAGTCGTCCCTGGTGGCGGCCGCCCAATGGCTGGAAGGCGAGACCCTGACCGAAGAGCAGTACCATGCCACCGTGCAGAAGGCACTGAACCATGCCACCAAGCCCCTGACCCGCTACCGCTGCGCAGCCTGCGGCTTTGAAGCTCGCACCCATTTCTGGCATTGCCCCGGCTGCCAGAGCTGGGACAGCTATCCGGCACGCAGGGTCGAAGAGCTGTAAAGCACGTCCAGAAGACAAAGAGCGCCCAGGGCGCTCTTTTTAAATGCAAGCAGCCGGCCCGTTTAATGGCCACTCCACTCATCGGCCGGCATATCCTGCTTGCCGATCAGCCAGGGCAGGCGCGAGGACACGCCGACCAGCGCCCCCACCGCCCAGAACAGGGCCGAGACACCGACCACCGTGCCGAGCGAGCCGAACAGCACCGGCATCAGCACGCTGGAGCCGTTGATGGCCATCATGCGCAATCCCAGCGCCTCGCCATGACGCTCGGGCGGCGTGATCTGATGAATCATGCTCATCACCATGGGTTGCACCGATCCCAGCACCACGCCCAGCAAGACCGAACAGGCACCCATGCTCCAGGCACCGGGCATGAAGGGGTAGGCGATGAACAGGGCGCAGGCAGCAACCATGGCCCCCAGCACCACCTGCGATTCAGCCATATGGCGCGTGATGATGGGCATCAACAGGCGGATCACGGCTGCAGCAATCGCAAAGGCGCCCAGGATGCTGCCTATCACCGAGGCAGGCAGTCCGCGTTCATGACCCAGAATGGGCACGACAAAGGTATGCACATCCCAGCAAGAGGAAAGCGCCCAGTTCAACAGCAACAGGCGCCTGAAGCCCCGGTTCTGCACCAGGTCCCAGGCCGTTGCCTTCTGGTTCGCGCTCTCGGTCTGCAGCGCCGGCAGCTCCTGCACCGTTCTCGCCCAGAACCATGCCGCCAGAGGCATCAGGGTCAGCAGCAGGAAGGCGGCCCTGAAGCCCGTCGTGCTGGCCGCTTCTCCGCCTGCATAGTCGATCAGCAGCCCGGCCGCAAACGGTCCCAGAAAGTTGGAAATGGCCGGGCCAATCGCCAGCCAGCTGAAGACCTTGCGCAGCTCGTCCTTGTTGTGTGCCATGCGCCCCACATGGCGCTGCAGGGCGATGAGCGCCATGCCGGCTGCGCCGCCCGTCAGCAAAGCGCTCAGGCACAGCACCGGATAGATCGGGAACAGCACGGCCACTCCCGCTCCGGAACATGCGGCCACCACACTGATGATGAGCGGGCGCTTGAGCCCGTGACGGTCCGCATAGCGGCCCGCGGGCAGCGACAGAAACACCTGGGTCAGCGCGAACAGCGCCAGCAGCATGCCGACCGCGGCTGCGCTATAGCCCTCCTTGAGCGCCAAAAGCGGCGTGGCCATGCGCATTCCGGTCATGGTGCCGTGGATACAGACTTGCGCAAGGATCAGGCGCAGCAGGGCCGCATTCATTCTTCGTCCTCGCTGGCGGTCTGATCGCCTCCAGGCGATGTGGCCGGAAACAGGGGCTGCTCCTGCCCGGCTTCATTCGGCAGCTCCTGCACATTGCGCAAATGGCGCTGAATGGCGCGCGTGCGCACACCCACCTGATCGAACTTGCGCGCAGCGGCATCGATGGACTTGCGCGTAGCCTCCACCACTTCGCCGAACTTGCCGAACTCGGTCTTGACCTGACCGAGCACGCCCCAGACTTCGGAGGAGCGCTTCTCGATCGCCAGCGTCTTGAAGCCCATCTGCAGGCTGCTGAGCATGGCGGCCAGATTCGCGGGACCGGTAATCACGATGCGATGCTCGTTCTGCAGCGCCTCGACCAGGCCCGGACGGCGCAACACTTCGGCGAACAGGCCCTCGGTGGGCAGATACATGACGGCAAAGTCCGTGGTGTGCGGCGGCGCGATGTACTTGCTCGCAATCTTCCTGGCCTCGCCTCGAATCGATGTCTCGAAGGCGTTGCCTGCAGCGGCAATGGCCACACGATCTGCGCTGTCCTGGGCATCCTGCAGGCGCTGGTAATGCTCGACCGGATATTTGGCATCGATGGGCAGCCATACGGGCTGCTCGTCGTTGCGTCCCGGCAGCCGGATGGCGAACTCGACCAGCTCATCGCTGTCAGGCACGGTCTTGACGTTTCTGGCGTACTGCTCGGGCGTGAGCACATTGTCGATGATGCTGCCCAGTTGCAGCTCGCCCCAGGTGCCACGCGACTTCACATTGGTCATCACGCGCTTCAGATCGCCTACGCTGCCCGCCAGAGTCTGCATCTCGCCCAGCCCCTTGTGCACCTGCTCCAACCGATCGCTGACCAGCTTGAAGGACTCGCCCAGACGCTGCTCCAGCGTGGCATGCAGCTTTTCATCGACAGTGCGGCGCATCTCGTCGAGCTTGAGGGAGTTTTCGCTCTGAATCGTGGCCAGTCGCTCGTTGAGCGTTGCGCGCAGCTGCTCGGCCGTGGTCTGCTGGCCCTGTGCCAGCGCAGCCAGTTGCTGGCTCACCGCATCCTGCAACACGGCAAACTGATGACGCAGTTGCTCGCCATTGCTTCCCAGCTGATCCTTGAGCGCAGCCCCCATATTGGTACTCATATGCGTGAGCTGCTGCTGGATGTCGCCCTTGAGCGAGTCCAGCGTACCGCGCGTCGTCTCGGCCAGGGCCTCGAAGCGCTGCTGGACATGGACTGCCTGCTCTGCACTGCTTTGGGCCAGTGCCGCACGGGCTTGCTGGCTGTCGCCCGTCAGCCGCTGCGCAAGCTGGGAAACGTCTTCACGAAAGGATGCCAGCGCCGCCGCCTGCTCGCGCCGTGCGGCCAGTGCATCTTGCTGGGCCTGGGCCAACTGGGTCTGTACATGCTGGGTGACACGGTCCAGGGCTCCATCGCTCTTGGCCACCGTCATCTGGGTACTCTGGCTGCTGCGCTCCAGCTGCTGCAGCCTGACATCCAGCGCCTGCAATCCCTGCAGCAGCTGGGCTTGCAACCTCATCGCATCAGGGCCCAGAGCAAGTTCCGTCTGACGGCGCAGCCCCTGCAGCCACCACAGCAGCACCAGAAGCAGGCCCACCATCAATACGGCCAGCGCCGCCAACCCAAGCCACCACGTAGTCACTGTCTTGCCACGCCTTTCGCACTCTTTTTTGATAGCTGCAAGCGCTTATCAGCAAATCGCTACAGACCTATTCATTGAATTTCCGCCCTGGGCATTGCAGACTGAAGTTTGCAAGCACTAGCGCGCAGGCAAATTATCAGTCCTCAGAGCCACGAAAAATTCAATGCGATCAAAAGTGCTGCTTCCGGTTGCAGCCTTGGTGACAGCTAGGCTGCAATCGGTTGACGCAAGAATCAGGCGTCGGGGCCCACTTGCTGGGCAATGGCCATGGCGAACTTGCCGCCGCCCACGGACCAGTCGGAATAGTCGTTTTCGTGCGTGAAGATGAACACATCGCTGGGTGCGACGTCCGCATCTTTCTCCAGATTGGCGGCGATGTTGGCATACAGCGCGCGCTTCATGGCATCGCTGCGCCCACGGCGCATGGTGATCTCGACCACGACCACGCGGTCCGAGCGCTTGTAGCCGTTGAAAGTGCGGCTGAAGAAGAACTTCTGCTCGTCATATTCCTCAACCATGTTGAACAGCTCATCGGCGGGCATGCCGATGCCGTCGATCAGGGCCTGATGAATACCGTTGACGATGGCCTGGCGCTGGGCGGGCATGGTGTCCTTGTGGACGCTGGTGCGGATAAAAGGCATTGCTATCTCGCTTGATATAAAAAAGCCCGCTGTGCGCACAGACGCCAAGCGGGCAGAAATTATCAAAGCCGACAACGCACTCAGAGCACGTATTCGCCCTCAAACTGATATGACGTGATACGGCCTAATCGCGGCATCAGGCCAGCTGATTGACGGGCGTCAGCGGCCCCTTGCCAGCAAAGAACGAGATCAGGTTGTCAGCCGCCAGCCCCGCCATGGCCGTACGCGTACCCTTGGTGGCGCTGGCGATATGAGGTGTCAGCACCACATTGGGCACGGTCAGCAGATCGGGATGCACGACAGGCTCACCCTCGAACACGTCCAGCCCCGCTGCAGCAATGCGCCCGTCTTTCAGTGCCTGGGCCAGAGCCGCATCATCGACGATGCCGCCACGCGCAATATTGATCAGCGTGGCTGTGGGCTTCATCTGCGCAATTTCTGCCGCGCCTATGGTGTGGCGGTTTTCGGGGGTGAATGGCAGCACCAGCATCAGATGGTCTGCACGTTCGAGCAGCTCCTGCTTGCCGACATAACTGGCCTTGCACTCGGCTTCCAGCGCAGCATCCAGACGCGAGCGATTGTGATAGATCACCTCCATGCCAAAGCCGTAAGCCGCACGGCGTGCAATGGCCTGACCGATGCGGCCCATGCCCAGGATGCCCAGCGTGCTGCCATGCACCTCGGCACCCGCAAACAGGTCGTAATGCCAGTCCTTCCAGAGCCCGGCACGCAGATAGTGCTCGCTCTCGGCAATGCGGCGCGCCGTGGCCATCAGCAGGGCAAAGCCGAAATCAGCCGTTGTCTCGGTCAGCACATCGGGGGCATTCGTGCCCTGCACGCCCGCGGCCGTCATCGCGGGCACATCGAAATTGTTGTAGCCCACCGCCATATTGGCCACGATCTTGAGCTGCGGGCAGGCGGCCAGCAACTCAGCATCGATGCGCTGCGACCCCGTGGTCAGTACGCCATCCTTGCCCTGCAACTGCTGTGCCAGCTCTGCCGGAGACCAGACCACATCCTCCTGATTGGACTGCACTTCAAAATGCTGCTGCAACCGCTGCACCACCTCGGGTGAAATGGCGCGGGCAATCAAGATACGGGGCTTTTGACTCATCGCGCTGTCTCCTCATTCATCTTTTTAGAACATATCAGCTCGCCCGGCACAGCCCGAGCTATCAAGCAAGAGCCGTCCCGCAGCAATGATGTCGTCCCCCTCAAGGGGAGAGCCATCACCTAAACCAAATCCAGGTAATCAAAACCAGCAGAGGTACCAGCACGCAGACCGACCAGAGCATATAGCCGAAAAAGCCCGGCATCTTCACACCGCGATCTTCAGCAATCGCCTTGACCATGAGATTGGGCGCATTGCCAATGTATGTGTTCGCACCCATGAACACGGCACCGGCAGAAATGGCTGTCAGCGTCAGCGCCATCTCGGTCATGAGGTGAGCGGGGTCGCCGCCGGCGGTATTGAAGAACACCAGATAAGTCGGAGCGTTGTCGAGGAAGGAAGACAACAGACCCGTGGCCCAGAAATACATGGCCGGGTTGGGCGTGCCATCGGCATTGGTGACTGCGCGCACCACGGCACCGAACGGGCCATCGACACCTGCCTTGAGCATGGCGATGACGGGAATGATGGTCAGGAAAATACCTGCAAACAGCTTGGCCACTTCCTGCATGGGTCCCCAGCCGAACTCATTGGCCTGATGCACATGAGCGGGTGTGAGTTTGAGCGAAAGCAGCACCACGGCAAGCAAACCCAGATCACGCACCAAACCGGGCAGGCCCACATGGGTCCCGGCGATCTCGATACCCGCAGGAGTGCGCCAGATGCCGCTGACCAGCACCAGAGCCACCACCACCATCAGCAGCACAAAGTTCACGCGGCCTTCAAAGCCCAGGCGGCTTTGAGCCCCGGTCACATCCATGCTGGGCGTGGGATCGGGCAGATCGGTCTCGCCCTTTTGCCCCATCAGCTTGTGATCTATCGCATAGAAGATGGCCAGCAGCGCCAGCGTGAGGAACAGCATAGGGCCCCAGATATGGCTCACCGTCCAGAAGAAGTCCACCCCCTTCAGAAAGCCCAGGAACAGCGGCGGATCTCCGAGCGGCGTCAACGCCCCCCCCAGCATTGGAGACGATGAAGATGAAAAACACCACCACATGAGCCTGATGACGGCGGTTATCGTTGGCGCGCAGCAAGGGGCGTATCAGCAGCATCGAAGCTCCGGTCGTGCCCATGAAGCTGGCCAGTACCGCTCCAATGGCCAGGATGGCGGTATTCAACCCCGGCGAACCACGCAGATTGCCGCGCACATAGATGCCTCCGGCCACCGTGTACAACGCGGTCAGCAGGATCACGAATGGCAGATACTCGGCCAGCAAGGCATGCACCAGATTCACGCCCGCCGCGCCCAACCCGTAGACCAACGCAAAAGGCAGCAGGAAGGCCAGCGCCCAGCCGGCAGTGACCTTGCCGAAATGGTGATGCCAGAATTGCGGAAGCAGCAGCGGCAGCAGCGCAATGGACAGCAGCATGCCCACAAACGGCAGGCCCCAGGCCACGGACATGGCTGCGCCGTCAATGTCTGCGGCCTGCGCGGTGGCCGCTGCCAGCGTCAGCAGCGCGGCCGCCGCGGCTTTCATAAAAGATTTGCTGTTCAAACGCCCATCCTCTCTGCTCTTTGCCCTGCAACAGGCATAACTCCCGCCAATGATTCTTTGATTTCTATGCCGGCGAAACCGGCTCCGGCGGCGCAATGCTGAACACCTGGCGCAGATAGGCCAGGTATTTTTCATCGTCACACATGCTCTTGCCCGGTGTGTCCGATAGCTTTGCCACGGGCTGGCCGTTGCAGCGCGTCATCTTGATCACGATCTGCAATGGCACATGCTCGGGGGGATTTCCCAAATCGTTGGTCAGATTGGTGCCGATGCCGAACGCCAGCTGGCAGCGACCGTTGAAGCGCTCGAACAGCCCGATGGTTTTGGGGATGGTCAGCCCATCGCTGAAGATCAGCACCTTGCTCAGCGGATCGATCTTGTTGGCCTTGTAATGCGCGATCAGGCGCTCGCCCCAGTCAAACGGGTCGCCGCTGTCATGGCGCGCACCGTCAAAAAGCTTGCAGAAGTACAGATCGAAATCACGCAGAAAGGCCGACATGCCATAGACGTCGGACAGCGCAATCCCCAGATCGCCCCGGTACTCGCGCGCCCAGGACTCGAAGCCGAAGATCTGGCTGTCGCGCAGGCGCGGGCCCAGCGACTGGCAGGCCTGCAGATATTCATGGGCCAAGGTGCCCAGCGGGATCAGGCCCAGCTTCATCGCATACAGCACATTGCTGGTGCCCGCCAGTTGCCCCTTGCGCTGGCCGTTAACGCGCGCCGCCCCCGAATGACCCAGCCTGGCGCAAAGCACCCGCAGCACCTCTTCATGCCAGGCCCTGGAAAAGCGCCTGCGGGTGCCGTAATCGGCAATCTTGAGCGACTCAAGGCCAGGCGCTTGCAGCAGCTCGATCTTCTCGTCCAGGCGCTTGCGTCCTTCCAGAAAGTTGGGTACTGGCTGGGTATTGCGGAAATACACCTCGTTGACGATGGCCAGCACTGGAATCTCGAACAGGATGGTGTGCAGCCAAGGGCCCTGGATGGTGATGTCGATCTCGCCGCTGGCCAGGGGCGTGACCGTGATGTATTTGTCGTTGAGCTGGAACAGGCTCAGGAAATCGACAAAATCGCTCTTGATGAAGCGCAGCGAACTCAGATAGGCCAGCTCGGCATCTTGAAAGCGCAGCTTGCACAGAGAGCGGATTTCTTCACGAATTTCATTGACGTACGGAGCCAGTTGCACGCCAGGGTTGCGGCATTTGAAGCGGTACTCCACCTGCGCGCCCGGAAACTGATGCAGCACCACCTGCATCATCGTGAATTTGTACAGGTCGGTGTCTAGCAGACTGGTGATGATCATGGACGACGGTGGGCCTGACGGTCCGTTCAGTCATGGAACAAGGCTGGCTCAAAACACAGGCTGCGCCAGCCTCAACAGAGACTGACGAGTGTAGGCTATTCCACACCCTGCACCGTACTCACGGCTCCTAAGCGCTTCTTGCAGATGCGGGCTTCGGATTTGCCGCCAGATATATCAATCGGATCAGAATCAAACCTTTGATACACATACGCGAGAAGCTATCATTTTTGCTATTCACCAGCAGGCTCTGCACGCAGCAGTGACTGTAGCGCCGCCCGCAAGGGCTCGGGCAAAGGCACAGGCCGGCGCGTCTGCCTGTCGACATAGACATGCACAAAATGCCCGGCAGCAGCCGACTGGCTCGCACCCCTGGCAAACAGACCCACTTCATAGCGCACGCTGGAGCTACCCAGATGGGCCACGCGAATACCCGCTTCCACGGCTTGGGGGAAAGCCAACGAGGCAAAGTAATTGCACTGGGTCTCTATCACCAGGCCAATCGTCTGCCCATCATGAATATCCAACGCGCCCTGCTCTATCAGATACGCATTGACCGCGGTATCAAACCAGCTGTAGTAGATGACGTTGTTCACATGACCGTAAACATCGTTGTCCGACCAGCGGGTGCTGATTTCACGAAACACGGGATAGGAGTCGCGCGCCTGCGGCTGGGCGCGCAAAGGTTTGCCATGAGATAACGATGCAGTCATGCAGTCATTTTGCAGAGCTGCCCCGGCGCCGCCAGCACCACCGCGACAGGGCTTGCAGGTTGTCACTCATCAACGCATGACGCACCGCACAAAGAAAACACGCCACTTCAATTTTTGTCAGTTATCAGACATAACAAAGTCTTTTAAAAATCATATACTTATCAAAAACAAAGAGTCATTAATTTTTTTGCTGCAGTGCAACAAATTAAAGCTTGCATTGCCACAAATTCTCTTTCACAATGCACTCATGCTGCACTGCAACATACGGCTGGCAAAGATAGCGGTCATGTCAGGGCAGACGTTTCCTCCGGTCCGATCCCTTTGTTAGATCCGTAATTTTGGAGAATTGCCATGAGCCTGACCCCTGACCAAATCCTGAGCGCACAAAAAGCCCACTTCGAGACACTGTTCGGCCTGACCAGCAAAGCTTTCGAAGGCGTGGAAAAGCTGGTGGAACTGAACGTCACCGCCTCGCGCGCCGCACTGGCCGAAGCTGCCCAGCACACCCAGGCCGTGCTCAGCGTCAAGGACGCCCAGGAACTGCTGACTCTGCAAGCAGGCCTGTTCCAGCCGCTGGCCGAGAAAACCGCTTCCTACAGCCGCCACCTGTACGACATCGCCAGCAACACTGCCGGCGAATTCAACAAGACGCTGGAAGCCCAGTCCACCGAAGCTCGCAAGAACTTCAATGCCCTGCTGGACAACACGACCAAGAATGCTCCTGCCGGTTCCGAATCCGCTGTTGCCATGGTCAAGAGCGCAGTCTCCGCCGCCAACAACGCCTTCGAATCCGTGCAAAAGGCGGTGAAGCAAGCCTCCGACATGGCCGAAGCCAATTTCAACGCAGCCACCAAGACAGCAACCGAAGCTGTCAAGGCCACGACCGCTGCCAAGCGTTAAGAACATGGTTATTGACATGCTTGGCAAAGACTAGGGTTTACCCTATAATCACCAGCATGTCAGGTCGGCATACATTGAATCAGATGCTGACCTTGCGCAAGTTGTCTCCTTGGATCCTCCTGAAACCCCCGTTTCATGGATCCCTTCAAAGCCCAATCTTCCCGATTGGGCTTTTTTTTATGCGCGCTTTCCTCAGGTCGCCAGTTCCTTCACTCTGTGCATAATTGACGTTTACGTCAACGTCAACAGACATCGAACAAGGAGACAGTTCATGCAGATTCAGGATCGCGTATTCATCGTGACCGGTGGCGCTTCAGGCTTGGGCGAAGGTTCGGCGCGCATGCTGGCCGCCAACGGCGGCAAGGTCGTGATTGCCGACATGAATGCAGAGCGCGGCGAGGCCGTAGCCAGTGAGATCGGCGGCGTCTATCTGTGCTGCGATGTCAGCAATGAGGCCGATGGTCAGGCCGTGGTCGCCAAAGCCACCAGCCTGGGCAAACTCGCCGGCCTGATCAACTGCGCCGGTATTGCACCGGCCGAGAAAACCGTAGGCAAAAGCGGCCCGCACAGCCTGGCCGTCTATACCAAGACCATCATGGTCAACCTGGTCGGCACCTTCAACATGATTCGCCTGGCAGCGGATGCCATGAGCAAGAATGAGCCAGAGCCTACCGGCGAGCGCGGTGTGCTGATTTCTACAGCCAGCGTCGCAGCCTATGACGGCCAGATCGGTCAGGCCGCCTACTCAGCCTCCAAGGGCGGCGTGGTCGGTATGACGCTACCCATTGCTCGCGACCTGGCTCGTAGCGGTATTCGCAATATGACGATTGCTCCCGGCATCTTCGGCACCCCCATGCTGTTCACCATGCCGCAGGAAGTTCAGGATGCACTGGCCGCCAGCGTGCCCTTCCCCAGTCGCCTGGGCAAACCCGAGGACTACGCCAAGCTGGTCAAGCAGATCCTGGAAAACGACATGCTCAATGGTGAAGTCATCCGCCTGGACGGCGCCATTCGCATGGCCCCGAAATAATGGGTAAATCAAAGGCCTTGCCGCAAGGCCTTTTCTCGGGATCCCGGGCAAAGAAAAAGCCGCAATCAATTGCTTGATTGCGGCTTTTTGAATCTGGCGGAGTGGACGGGACTCGAACCCGCGACCCCCGGCGTGACAGGCCGGTATTCTAACCAACTGAACTACCACTCCTGGCAGGAAGCTTTGCTACATAT